>CASEFE010000142.1 GCA_949287105.1 uncultured Bacillota bacterium | reverse complement strand
GTTGCACTTAGTTTGACAATTCATTAGATTATGACTAAATCATTTCACTAATTCTTTCAAAACTATTTCTTAATGACCGTCGTATTTAATTTTTTCAATATTTTTGTCAATGCATATCTGCAATGTTCATACGTAAGCCCGCCCTGAAAATACGCAATATACGGCTCTTTAATCGGTGCATCCGCAGACAATTCTATTGATGCCCCCTGTACAAACGTACCAGCCGCCATAATAACCTGTTCCTGATATCCCGGCATATCCCATGGTTCAAGTTTAACAAAGCTATCTACAGGCGAAGCTTCCTGTACTGCTTGTATAAAACCGATCAACTCTTCTACTGTATTGAATCGTATCGCTCTTGTAATATCATACGGAGCAGTATCAATTGACGGCGAAGTGCTGTACCCCAATTTTTCCAAACAAGCCCCGATCAAGATTCCACCTTTTAATGCCTGACAAACAATATGCGGAGCAAGAAATAACCCTTCGTAAAAATATTGATAGCCTTGGGCATAAGACCCAACCTCCGCCCCAATCGACGGAGCAGTCAGCCTACCCGCAATTCTCTCAACATATTTGCGCTTTCCCACAATATAACCACCGGTCGGCGCAATGCCGCCTCCAGCATTTTTAATTAGAGAACCAACCGCTATATCCGCACCGTTTTCAGTCGGCTCCGTAGATTCCACAAATTCACCATAGCAATTATCTACAAAAATACATCCTTCAAACCCACAGGATCTTACAAATTCACACACACGAGCAATTTGTGACTCACTCAACGCATCCCGCCACTCATACCCTCGCGACCGTTGAATAAACACAACTTTCACCGTATTATCCTTTAACCCCTCGCGAATTGCCTCAAAATCAAACTCACCATTTTTTAATTCGCATTTTTTGAACGATATTCCATAATCGCGAAGAGATCCGATATCTGAACCTGATATTACTTCCTGCAACGTATCGTATGGATTCCCGGAAATTGAAAAGAGGGTATCACCCGTACACAAAAGCCCAAATAACCCAATTGTAAGTGCATGCGTCCCCGACAATATATTGGGCGAAACAAGCGCTGCTTCCGCACCGAATACATCCGCAAACAAATTATTCAGCGTGTCTCTGCCTTCATCGCCATACCCGTATCCGTTGGACCCTGAAAAATGACGCAAAGCAATTTTGTTTTTTTGAAACGCCTCTAAAACTTTTACTTGATTTTTATAGGCAATTTCTTCACGAGCATTAAACTGTTCCGTTAATTTTTCTTCGCATTCTTTTAAAAATTGTTCAATCTCCATTATAAAGCTCCAACACTTTTTCTATATTATTTTTCTCATTTGGATTTAACCAAACAAGTCCGGGCAACTTTTTGAAAAATGTAATCTGCCTTTTGGCGTAATTACGTGTATTCTTTTTAATTAGCTCACACATAGTACTGTGCGAAATTTCATTATTCAAAAAACGCACAACTTCCTTATAACCAATCCCTTGCATGCTTTGGCTTTTTTCCGACACGCCACTTTTAAGAAGCGCCGATACTTCATCAACCAATCCTGTCTGAATCATCAAATCAACGCGCTGATTGATTCTACTATATAACTCTTCCCTAGGATAATCAAAGGCAACGGCTAAATACGGGTTTAACGGAACAAATCCATCACTTTGCTCTGATTTTTTCACTCCCGTAAGCCGAAAAATTTCAAGCGCACGAATGACTCTTTTTACATCATTAAAATGCAATTTAGCAGCACTCTCCGGATCCACTTTTTCTAAAAGCCCGAATAGATATTCTCTGCCATAAGTTTTTTCGATCCGTTCATATTCCTCGCGTACCTTCGGATCAGCCCCTACATGTCCATTCCCTCTCGAAAATAACACAGATTCTATATAAAAGCCCGTTCCTCCACAAACAACAGGAACCTTGTTTTGATTAAATAAATCCTCACATAACGGACGAGCTTCTTTTTCATAATCTGAAACAGAATATTTTTCTGATGCCTCCACAATATCAATCATATGATGGGAAACTCCGCCCATTTCCTCTTTTGTGGGCTTTGCAGTACCAATATTCAAACGCTTATAAACCAACATACAGTCAGCAGAGATAATTTCCCCACCCAGTCTTTTCGCAATATTCACTGCAAAAGCAGTTTTCCCTGACGCAGTCGGCCCACAAATCACTAATATCTTTTTCTTCAAATCACACAATCCTTTTGAACATTTTTTCAATCTCTGTTTTGGTCATTCGTATTGCCACAGGACGACCATGCGGACATTTTAATCCCATATCCCCTTTCAACAACTCAAAAAGTTTTTCTTTTTCTGAATCGGAAAGCTGCATTCCTCCTTTTACCGCATGCTTACAGGCTGTCATTGCAATCCGATCTTTTAAAACTTCCGAAAGACGAATTGTCCGAAGCGCGCCCACTTCCATAAGAAGATCATTAAAAAAAGCAGTCAAATCGATATCTTGTAAATCCACAGGGACTGCTGAAATTTTAAATTTTTCCCCACCAAAATCCTCAATTTCAAAACCGATTTGTTGAATTTCTGAAAGATGTTCTTCCACAAACGCATATTCTTCTCTGTTCAAATTCAAAACAAAAGGGATTAACATAGGTTGTTGAACAACCTTTCTTTCTTCCATTTCTTTTTTCAAACGATCATACAACAAGCGTTCATGCGCCGCATGTTGGTCAATGATATATACACCTTCCGACTCTTCATATAAAAGATAGGTGTTAAATAAACACCCTTTATATTCTGCCTGTTCAAAAATCAGTTTCTGTTGTTTTTTCTTGTTTTCCAACGCTTCGAGATACCGCTTATTCTCATTAAAGACAGCATCTTCACTTGTTGCATCCGCATCAGCCACCACTCCGCTATCGTGAAATTCATAAATAACACCCTGGGTGGGATCCTTAGGCTTAGAAAAAAGAGTTTTTATCCTTGCTTCTTTAAGGCTATCTGTTTGGTCCTCAAATTCTTGAGGACTTTTCAAACTTATTTTAGGCCCTTCCGCATCCAACTCTACTTTATACTTGAATTGACCCTGGTCTCTTGAAAACTCTCTATCGGTACCTAAAACAGGCTGAATCCCATCCGAAGAATTTTCAAAAACGGCCGTCCTGCTTTCAACCTTATCCGTCATTTTTTCTGTTGGAACTGAATTCTTAACATCAAAATTGGAATTCCTACTTTCATCTGCAACATATTCCAGCGCTGCAGCATTTCCATCTAATACTGACGAGAAAACGGAATATATGATACCATATATCACTTGATTATTCTCAAAGCGAACATCCGATTTATTCGGATGCACATTTACATCGACAACTTCCGGCGGAACATCTAAAAATAAAACATAAAAAGGATATTGGCGCTTCATCAAATAACTTCCATAGGCATTGGTTATGGCTGAAGATATCGTGCTATTGATTACGTAACGCCCGTTTACAAATACACTTTGATACGTTCGATTCGCTTTGGAAAAAGATGGCTTTCCGATATACCCACGCAAACGAATTCCATGCTTTTCTGCATTCAGCCGATAACATTGTGCAATTACGGAACTTCCATATACTGCCGTGATAGCCTCTTCTATGCCCCCGCCAAAGGACTGCAACACAAGTTTCCCATCAATAAAATAGCGAAAAGCAACATTGGGATTTCCTAAAATAAACCGGGAAACAAAATTGCTTATTTCGCTTTCCTCTCCTTTATCTCCTTTCAAAAACTTTGCTCTCACCGGAGTATTAAAAAATAAATTTTCTGCACAAATTTCCGTACCCGTATCCAAAGCACACGGAAAAATGTCATTTATTACCCCACCTGAACAAGTAATTTCATAAGCAGTGTCGCAATCTTTATGCCTCGAACGAATGCGGGTATGCGAAACAGACGCGATACTCGCCAAAGCCTCACCACGAAAACCCAGAGTACGAATCAGATCGAGATCTTCTACTTTTGAAATTTTGCTCGTTGCATGCGGTAAAAAGGCATGTTTTAATTCCGTTTTTTCTATTCCGGTTCCGTCATCACTGACTAAAATTGACTCTTTCCCTCCCCGTTCAATTTTAATCGTAATATTTTTCGCTCCGGCATCAAGACTGTTTTCTACAAATTCTTTTACGACAGAGTATGGCCTGTCTACAACTTCCCCTGCCGAAATACGATTATATATGCTGCTGTCTAAGATATTTATTTTCGCCATGAATTCAACCTTTAACCTTTTCTGCCAAATCGATCAGCAAATTAAACGCCTGCATCGGTGTTAAATTATTGACATCTACTTCCGACAGAATGCGTTCTGCTTCACTGTATGTTTGCTTTTCTTCCTCAGCTACCGCATCCACTGCCGTTCTTGCAATATCATTCTTTTCCAATTTTTTTAAAATTTCTTTCGCACGCATAGTTACCGACGTCGGTATCCCGGCAAGCTTTGCTACTTCTATTCCGAAACTCTTATTCGCCCCGCCGCGCATAATTTTACGTAGAAAAACAATACCTGCCCCCGTCTCTTTTACCGTCACCTTATAATTCTTGACGCCATCAATTTTCCCTTCCAATTCCGTCAACTCATGATAATGGGTAGCAAATAAAGTTTTTGCCTGTATATTTTCTGTCAAATATTCCAAAACGGCCCATGCAATACTAAGCCCATCGAAAGTACTTGTTCCCCTGCCCACTTCATCAAGGATCAAAAGACTATTTTTTGTTGCACTTCTTATGATCGATGCAACTTCCGTCATTTCCACCATAAAAGTCGATTGATCGAGAATTAAGTTATCACTTGCCCCTACACGCGTAAAAATACGGTCTATAACCGGAATTTGTGCAGATTTAGCCGGAACAAAACACCCGATATGTGCCATAAGGACAATTAAAGCTACTTGTCTCATATATGTGCTTTTTCCCGCCATATTGGGACCTGTAATTACCATAGTCCTTGTTTCCTGATCAAGGCATGTATCATTCGGCACAAACCTCTCTTTTGTCAGAGCCTCTACCACAGGGTGTCTTCCCTCTAAAATCTTAAGATCGCCACCCTCTGATAATATTTGCGGACGACAGTAATTACGCTCTTTGGCAAGAGAAGAAAATGCAACCAAACAATCCAAAAGCGCAACGGAAGACGCTAATTGCTTTAATTTTGCAATATGATCAGAAAGAACCTGACGAATTTGAGCAAATAGTTCCTGTTCTAAACTTAAACTCTTTTCCGCACTGGAAAGAATCCTTTCTTCCAGTTCTTTCAGCTCTCTCGTGACATAACGTTCCGCATTGGCGAGAGTTTGTCTTCTTTCATACTCATACGGAACTTTATCCTTAAAAGAATTTGTTACTTCAATCGAATATCCGAATACACGGTTATATTTAATTTTTAGATTTTTAATACCTGTCCTTTCCCTTTCTCGCGACTCCATTTCCACAATCATTTGTGCTCCGTTATCGCGTATATCCCTCAGTTCATCCAGTTCGCGACAGTATCCTTTACGAATGAATCCACCTTCTTTAATACTGACAGGCGGATTTTCAATAAACGCAGATTGCAGCAATTCGGTAAGAGATGAAAAATCGCCCATCCCTTCCATGATTTCTTTTAATACAGCAGCCGTAAAACCAGACAGCTGAAATTTCAGATTAGGCAATAAAACCAATGAAGACGCAAGATTTTCACAATCACGAGGAGTCAAATTATTGTTTGATATCTTTCCTGCAATACGCTCTATATCTCGTATTCCCTTTAATGTGTCAACGATTCCTAATCTTATAACGGTTGCATTGTACAGATCTTCTACACCGTCAAGTCTTAAATCTATTTCTTCCTTATGACGCAATGGGCTTAAAATCAATCGATTCATCAATCGCGCCCCCATCGCCGTCTGCGTTTTATCCAATAACCATAAAAGGGAGCCCTTTCTCTTTCCGTCACTGTTTGCTTTAACAAGCTCTAAATTGCGTATCGCTGCGTTATCCAAAAACATGGAAGATTGCTCGTTTATAAATCGAATACTGTCAATATTTTTTAACGCGTGTTTCTGGGTTTCACGAAGATACTCAATGAGCGCACCGCTTGCTGCGATCACTTCCGGATTCTTTGTGATTCCAAAAGGTTCCAAAGTCTTACACCCAAGCTGCTCCAACAAATTATTTTCCGCCCTTCTTAAAGAAAAAGCCCACGGAGCATAACAGGATAATGCCGGCAGCATGCGAAGCACTGGCTCACTTTTCGAAGCACTTAAAAATTCTTCGTTGCAAATAATTTCGGCAGGCGCTATTTTGCATAAATATTCCAAACAATCTTTTGAGCCTGAATCCCCGTCAAATGCAGCAGAATTGAATTCCCCCGTAGTTATGTCAGACCATGCCAACCCATAACGTCTTTCTTCTTTACAGACGCAACAAATATAATTATTTTCTTTTTCATCCAGTAAATTTTCCTCGATCAATGTACCCGCTGAAACCACCCGAACAACGTCACGTTCGACCATTCCTTTCCCGGGCGTAGGCTCCGTTAATTGTTCACAGACTGCTACTTTTTTCCCCATCGATACTAATTTGACTATGTACGTGTCTGCAGCATGAAAAGGAATACCACACATAGGAGCACGCTCTTCAAGGCCACAATCGCGTCCCGTCAATGTTAAATCCAGAAGCTGGGAAACCTCTTTTGCATCTTCAAAAAACATTTCGTAAAAATCGCCTAAGCGATAAAAAACAACACAATCCTTATATTTTTCTTTAATCTGCAAATAATGCTGCATCATAGGCGAAATTTTACTGGTGTTCATATTTTACTCTTCCTTTGCAAACTGCTCGCTCTTTGCTCTTTTTTGGTTGAAAAAATTAATGCTATTCCTCTTTTTGGCCGACCAATGAAACTCCTGACGTCTCGGTAATTTTAAGTTTTATAAAATTTCCCACTTCATTTTTATCGCTCTGAAAATATCCCATTCTTCCATACTCATCACGCCCCATATACAAGCCTTTTTTTTCATCATAGTCTTCACAGAGAATTTCTATTGTCTTGCCACGATACGCCGAAGACTGCTCTCTCGTCTGTGTATTAACCAATTCCACAAGACGCATTATTCGCTCTTTTTTTACTTCTTCAGAAATTTGGTCTTCCATTTGCGCTGCTATTGTACCGCTACGCTTTGAATAAACAAATGTAAATGCCGTCGCGAATTTCGCTTCCTTTACTAAATCAAGCGTGGCACGAAAATCTTCTTCTGTTTCTGTAGGAAAACCCACCATAATATCCGAAGTCAATTGACAATCGGGAATATACCTGCGCAAAAGCTTCACTTTCTCCAAATATTGTTCCGCTGTATATTTGCGGTTCATCAGCCGTAATATCCGATCTGAGCCCGACTGCACAGGAAGATGCACCAAATTGCAGATCTGTTCATTATCAGCGATCGCACGTATCAATTCTTCGCCAAAATCTTTAGGATTGCTCGTCATAAACCGCAAACGAAATTTTTCTTTTCTTTCACAAATTTTACGGAGTAACTGAGGAAATGTAAATGCACTTCCTTTATCATTTCCATATGAATTGACATTTTGTCCCAATAAAGTTATCTCTTTATAACCTTGATCAAGCAATGAATTTACTTCCGCAATGATTGCTTCGGGATCACGGCTCCTCTCCCTTCCTCGTACATATGGAACGATACAGTACGTACAGAAATTATTGCATCCATACATGATGTTGACCCAAGCATTGGGAAAACTCGTACGAAACGAATTATCCGTTTCGTTGATTTCACCTTCTTTTTCCCAAATATCTATGATCGCTTTTTTTGTACCGGTCTTACGATCAATCAATGCCCCCAGTTCATCCAGATTATGCGTTCCGAAGACAATATCGACAAAAGGAAATTTTTTACGAAGTTTTTCTGCCGCACCATTCTGTTGTGTCATGCAGCCACCTACAGCAATCAAAAGATCCGGCTTGGTCTTTTTTAATTTTTTGAGTGCTCCGATATTTCCGTAAGCATGATTTTCCGCATTTTCCCGAATACAACATGTATTAAATACAATTATATCTGCATCGGATTCACTTTTTGCCTCCACATAACCACGTTTTCGAAGTATTCCTGCTATTTTTTCAGACTCATGTACATTCATCTGACAACCGTATGTTATAACGAAATATTGCTTTTCCATCGTTTCTTCTACCATTTTTTTTCCGTTTTATTATAACTTTTTTCCAGCTTTTTTTCAAGTAATTGAACTTTATAACTTACTAAATAATTTCTATATTTTTTCAAATACTGTAAATGAGGTCTATCATGAAAGTTTTAAAAAAAGTAATTCTCCTTCTATTATGTTTATTATTTATCCTTGTTTCTGTATTTGCTGTATATTATTTCGTTGTTACACATAATACCAAGCTAAACGCCGCGAAATTTGAACAGGCAGGCAAATTTATTGCTATCTATGACATTGAAGATAATAAAGCGGCAGAAATTTCTTTGAGCGGTGCAAAACAAAACGTTCATGCCGATGAACTGCCGGATCATACAAAATTTGCATTCATTACCGCAGAAGACCGCTCATTCTACAAGCACCATGGACTCGATTATAAAGGAATGGCACGAGCCATGCTGAAAAATTTACAGGCGCGCTCTTTTTTACAAGGCGCTTCAACAATAAGCCAACAGCTTGTTAAAAATACCCAACTTACGAACGAAAAGACTCTTGAAAGAAAATTAAAGGAAATCAAGCTCACAAAACAGCTTGAAAAACATTTCACAAAAAATCAAATCCTTGAATATTACCTTAATACCATTTATTTCGGTCATGCATGTTACGGCATTACCAGCGCTTCCAATTATTATTTCGGAAAGTCCCCAACAGAATTAAACGCGGCAGAAAGTGCGATGCTCGCTGCCGTAATTCGCTCACCTAATCATTATTCCCCCTTCATCAATCCTGAAAAATGTAAAATGATTCGGGATGAGATTTTAAAACAGATGAAAAATTTGGGTTACCTGAACCAAAACGAATATTCCGCCGCAAAACAAACAGAGCTTCCCGTAAAAAATGAAAATTCAATCTCTTCGCAATGTTATTTATCTGCTGTATATGAAGAATTTGAAAACATGCCAATCTTTTCTCCTTACGCACTACGGGACGGTTGCAAAATATATACGTACATGGACAGCGACTTGCAAAAATATATAGAAAACTTAAAAACCGATGCCGACCGATCCGGAAAAGGAATTACTGTCTTTGACAACAAAACCGGAGGAATAAACGCTTGGTTTTCCTCCGAAGGAAATATAAGCAGACAACCAGGATCCCTTTTAAAACCTCTGGCTGTTTACGCTCCCGCTATGGAAGAAAATTTGATCTCTCCCGCAAGCCCTATTTTAGATGAAAAAACAAATTTTAACGGATATTCACCGTCCAATTATAAAGATATCTATCACGGATATATCTCTGTACGGCAAGCACTATCGGAAAGCATGAATGTCCCCGCAGTAAAAATACTTGATATGCTCGGGATCGAAAAAAGCGCAGCTTATTTACAGAAAGCCGGGTTGAACCTTCCTGATCAGGACAAAACTTTATCACTGGCACTCGGTGGAATATCGAAAGGATTTACATTAAACCAACTGGCAGCCGCCTATGCCATGTTTGCAAATGGCGGAACCTACTCAAATTATTCCTTTATACGAAAAATTGAATTACCCGATGGATACAAGCTCTATGAAAGACAAGCACAAAAGCGCCGTGTTTTTTCCGAAGATACAACTTCACTGCTCAATGATATGTTAAAAACAGCAGCAAAAACAGGAACAGCAAAAAAACTATCCTCCCTGCCTTATGACATTTGTGCAAAAACCGGTACCTGCGGAACAGACAAAGGAAATACGGACGCATGGACTGTCTCTTACACATCAGCACATACCATCGCTGTATGGATGGGAAACGCTGATAATTCACTTACCGATATTACCGGCGGAGGTTTACCTTGTCACTACGCACGTTTACTGAACGAAAAAATTTATCAAAATAATCCCCCCGCGCCCATTCAAAAATCTACAGATGTTACTGAATGTAAACTAGATAAGATCGCATATGAACGAGATCATAAACTTCTGATCGCAGAAGATTCGGAACCGGAAAAATACACTTTTACGGAATTATTCCGTAAAAATAATGTTCCTGTTGAAAAAAGCAATCTTTTTACGGATCCCAAAGCAAAAGCCTCGATTTCTTGCAAAGACGCTTCAGTTGTCATCGAATTAAATGAAACGGAATATTTCTCCTTTATAATCAAAAGAAACGACGGGAAAAACACCCGGGTTTTGTTAGACGGTCCTTGCGATACTCTGTTTATCGATCAAAATCTACAAAGCAATACGCGGTATGTATACTCCGTTATTCCTTATTTCAAAGACTCAAACGGAATAATTCACCGAGGTCAAGAAATAATATTACCTTCTGTCTATATAAAAAAATCGCAAAATATTCCTTCTGAATGGTGGAAGGCCGGAAATAAAAATTTTCCGGCCTTCTTGATTTATTGAATATGCACAACTTCCAAAGATTCTATCGCCTCATCCAACAGCGAATCCACGTTCAATTTTTTCTCTTGTTCTTCCACTGAAGCAAGGGAAGGACGAATAATCGGGTGTTTCGGCAGAAATACGGTACAGCAGTCTTCATAAGGCAAAATAGAAGTATCAAACGTTCCTATCTTTCGCGCACGTTCTATAATTTCCGTCTTATCAAAACCCACAACAGGACGAAGCACCGGCATGGTTTTTACTACTGCATTGGAAGACGTCATCCCTTCTATTGTTTGGCTGGCGACCTGACCAAGACTTTCGCCGGTTACAATACACTGCGCCCCGAACCGAATTGCAAGCCGTTCAGCAATCCGCATCATAAAACGCCGCAATAAAGTCACCATCATTTCTTCCGCACAATATTTATGGATCGCTTCCTGTATGGTGGTCACCTTTACCACCAAAAGATCTAATCCGCCTGTATATCCCGCCAGAATATGCGCCAGTTCCTCCACCTTCTCCCGTGCCTGCATATTGGTATACGGATAACTGTGAAAGTGAAGACAAATCGGCGTCATTCCTCGTTTTGCAATCATATAGGCCGCCACCGGGCTATCGATACCACCCGATAAAAGCAACATTCCTTTTCCTGCTGTTCCGACCGGCATTCCGCCTGCTCCCGGAATCATTTTTGAAAAAACAAGTGCTGTACCATTTTCACGGACATCTATATAAACTTCATGCTCAGGAGTGTGAACGTCAACTTTTAACAATGGATTATGCGCAAGAAGTCTGCCCCCGATCTCTGCATTGATCTGCATAGAATTAAGAGGGAAACTCTTATCGCCGCGGCTAGCCTGTACCTTAAAAGTTCCGTTTTCTGGCGCAACTTTTAAAACAGCTTCCCAAATTGATTCCATACCGGCAGAAACCTTATATGCAATACTGACAGAATGGACGCCAAACACTTTTTGAAGGCGCAAAACAATTTCTTCCGCTTCATCCTCCAAAAAACCGTCCACAACATATCGCCCGCTAAGCTTATGAATTTCATGACGAATCCCCGTCAGCGATTTTTCAAGATTGTTCATGAATACTCGTTCGAAGTATCCGCGGTTTTTTCCTTTCAGATGAATTTCACAATAACGGATAATTACAACTTTATTCATATTTATTGCATCCTTTCTTTCAATAATTGCGCACATTGGTTCAAAAGAGACGCCGCCTCCTTTACTTCCTCTTCCGTATTAGAAGGACTAAACGAAAGGCGCAATACTCCGTCTGCCCGCTTTTCATTTAACCCACAGGCAAGCATGACGCGGCTATATCGGTTTTTGGAAGAACATGCTGATCCTGTCCCGACAATCAAGCCTTCATCATTGAGCATATGAAGAAGTATTTCTCCACGTAAACCTTTTGCTGAAACGCTTAAAATATAAGGCGAAGCGTTTTCCGAAGATAAAATTTCAAAAAGCTCTGAAGACAAAGCGTTTCGCAAATACGCATTTAATCTTTGAACCGCATTAAAATCATGCTTCAGCATCGAAAACTTCTTTTCTGCCGCATATTCAAATTGCTTGATAGAAAATACGTTTTCTGTTCCACCTCGAAGCCCTTTCTCTTGTCCTCCGCCGTAAATAAGAGGGTGTAATGTCAAGCTTTTCCGTTTGATCAGCCCTGCAACCCCGCGTATTCCGCCTATTTTATGCGCACTGATTGTGTATAAATCAATACAGTTATCCAGATTAAAAGGTATTTTTCCGAATGCCTGCACACCATCCGAATGAAAAACCGTGGATGAATTTTTCTTTTTTACCTTCGCAGATAAATCTAAGATATTGTTAATTGCACCCGTTTCATTGTTGACATGAATTACCGATACCAGCCTGGTATCTTCATCAATTAAAGATAACAAACTGTCTTCATTGACGCTGCCGTCCGCATTGAGTTCCGCATACCGAACTTCCGTTCCAAGCTTTGAAAGCGCCGCCGCAGAATTATAAATTGCAGCATGTTCTCCTTTCGTAATAACAAGATTACCGCGTCTGGCACATGAAAATAAAGCCATATTATCCGCTTCACTCCCACAGGAAGTAAAAATCATTTCATACTTGTCATTTTTTACAACATGCGCCATAATATTTTTTCTGGCGGCTTCCATTTCTCGATGCACTTCAAACCCCTCGCGATAAAGCGACGAGGGGTTAAAAAATTTTTCTTTTAAATATTTAAGAGCTTTGTCTACGGCCGCTTCATCCGGACGCGTAGTAGCGGCATTATCTAAATATATCATCTTCTGTTAAATTCCGATTCAAGAATATTTTTGTTCATATATCTTAAAATTGTAGATATCATCTGTTGTCTGCACTCAAGGACAAGAATTTTTTTCCCTACATTTGTCGATGCCTGAATATAGAAAATTTCTTTTCCTTCCGCCGCTTCCTCATTCGGTGTAAGAATATCTTCTTTGTTGTCCGGAGAAGCTTTCAGCTTCTTATAAGATTCTGAACCGACACGCCCGATTTTTATCAACCGCTCATCGGAGAGCCTGTATAACAATTTACGTTTCCTGTTATGGATCACTTTGCAAATTCGAAGTTCTCCGGTGACAAACGTGTAATCATAACTTACATATACAGAGTGCCTTTTTTTGAACAACAAAACAGCCCCAACAACCATCAGAACAAACAAGATAAACAGAGGCAGAAGCGAAAGCAAGAAATCTTTTAAGACAAAAGATTGCATATCTTCTTCATTCACCGGTACACTGAATGCCATCCAGATCATAATTATAGCAAAGACAGCGGAAAGAATACAAATTACCCCGACAATAGTCAATAAATTGTATCGAAATTTTGCCGGCTTTTCATTCAAAAGGCTTGCACTTTCCTCATAAAAAACTTCTTGCATTTTTAATCCTGCTCCCCATGATTAAAATTCCACTGTTCCTTCGAACACTTGCTTGGCACTTCCCGTAAGAAGAACTGATCCGTCCGAACTGTATCGTACGATCAAATCCCCGCCCCGGACTTTCACCGTAATATCTTCGTCCTTTTTACAATATCCGTTAAGCACCGCCGCTACGACAGAAGCAGCAGCCCCCGTTCCGCATGCAAGCGTTTCTCCGTTACCACGTTCCCAAACGCGCATCTTTAATGTTTTGTCATTTACCACGCGTACAAACTCTGTATTCACCCGACGAGGAAAGAAGGAAGAATATTCAAACGCAGGCCCTACACCCGGCACATCAACAGCATCTACTTTATCGCAAAAAACTACACAATGCGGGTTCCCAACATTGACGAGCGTTACACGGTACTCCTGTCCTCCTACATTGATCGGTCTATCTACCACCGTATCACCCTTTAATGTTGAAGGTATCCTTTCTCCATCTAAAACAGCCTTTCCCATATCAACGCTGACCGCACTGACTTTTCCATTAAATGTATACAGCGTCAGTTTCTTTATTCCCGAAAGCGTTTCTATGGTTATATTCTTATCCTTAACAAACCCGTTATCGAATAAATACTTTGCAACGCAGCGTATAGAGTTCCCCGCCATAACGCCTTCGCTTCCGTCCTGATTGAAAATCCGCATCTTTGCATCGGCCACATCCGATTTTTCAATCAAAGTGATCCCGTCTCCGCCAATTCCGAAATGACGGTCAACAAAATTGATTGCGAGCGATTCGGGACAAGTAATCTTACCGTCCATATTATCAAAGAAGATATAATCGTTTCCGCAACTTTGCATCTTCACAAACTTCAGTTTGGTCCGTTCAGTACGCAGATTATTGATATCTACCAACTCTGTATTGTCTTCATTGAAACGGCTGGCTATGATGTCCGCAAGAGCATTGGCTGTATCCAGCGAAGTCAGCGTTGTAATACCTAGCAATACCGCACGATGATGCAAACGAATATAATCACCAATGGAGTTCATATCCGTCTTGCCCGTATAAACAATATAATCTATCTTTCCGTCTTCCATCAATGTCAGAATTTCATCACTCTGTGAAAGACGATCCACTGTTGTAACGTCGATTCCGAGCGTACGGATAGTATCAGCCGTACCTTTGGTTGCATAAATTTTTAATCCAAGATCGCTGAATTTTTTAGCAAGCCCCAAAATTTCAAATTTATCCTGATCATTGATTGTAAAATAAACGCCAACTTCCCGTTGCTTTGTAGGATGGCAAAGTTTGAATCCTGCCGAAATCAGTCCCTTAAACAGCGCTTCTTCAATGGTTTTTCCAAGACCAAGAACTTCCCCTGTGGATTTCATTTCCGGTCCGAGCTGAGAATTTACGTCATTCAATTTTTCGTAAGAGAATACCGGAACCTTAACGGCCACATACGGAGAAGATTTATAAAGTCCTGTTCCATATCCAAGCTTTTTAAGCTTTGCGCCAACCATAATTTTCGTTGCGAGCTCTACCATCGGTACGCCTGTAACTTTGGAAATATACGGAATCGTCCGCGACGCGCGGGGATTGACTTCAATTACATACAATTCGTTATGATATACGAGGAATTGTATATTGATTAGCCCCTTTGTTTTTAAGGAAAGCGCAAGCTGAGTAGAACATTCAATGATCTTATCCAACATCAGATCGCTCAGATTATACGGCGGATAAACAGCTATCGAGTCACCGCTGTGAACGCCCGCACGCTCAATATGCTGCATGATTCCCGGAATCAATACATCTTTTCCGTCACATATTACGTCTACTTCAAGCTCCTGCCCCATCAGGTATTTATCGCAAAGCACCGGATTTTCGATATGTTGCGCAAGAATGACATCCATATAACGTGAAATATCACTCTCCGTAAATGCAATTGTCATATTTTGCCCGCCGATTACATAAGACGGACGAAGCAATACAGGATAGCCCAAGCGTTCTGCCGCGGCAAGCGCTTCTTCTTTTGTCATGACCGTCAATCCCTTGGGACGACTTATCTCAAAGCGCTCCAAAAGTTCATCAAAACGCTCACGATCTTCAGCCATATCCACGCTGTCTGCAGATGTTCCGAGAATTCTCACTCCCTTTTTATCCAAATAGTTGCATAGTTTAATCGCCGTCTGTCCGCCAAACGTGATTACAACCCCGTAAGGTTTCTCTTTGTCAAGTACATTCTGTACATCTTCCGGAGTAAGAGGCTCAAAATACAGCCTGTCAGCCGTATCAAAATCCGTCGAAACCGTTTCCGGATTGTTGTTAATAATGATAACTTCGTAGCCAAGCTTTTTCAGTGTCCAGACGCAATGTACCGATGAATAGTCAAATTCAATTCCCTGTCCGATACGAATAGGGCCCGATCCGATTACTACGATACGCTTTTTCGTACTGTTTTTAATAAAAGGAGTTGCTTCATCATGCGCTGCCTCATCATAGGTAGAATAGAAATAAGGCGTAGCCGCCGAAAATTCAGCCGCACATGTATCAACCATTTTATAAACTGCTTTTTTATGATAAGGAATAGTTTGTCCGGAAATTTTCTCCAATTCCTTATCCGGATACCCCAACCGCTTGCCTTCTTCGTACAATCCACGGGTTAGTTTTTCCGTTTTCAGCTTTTCCTCAAACTTCACAAGATTCAAAAGCTTATTCAAAAACCAACGATCGATCTTGGTAATATTGAAAATTTCATCAACTGTTATTCCCGCTTTCAGCGCTGCAAATACCGTAAACAACCTTTCATCGGATAATTTTTTCAATTCTTCCCGAAGATCTTTTCCTTCATATTTATCTAAATTTAAGGAAGAAAGCGAAATTTCCGCTCCGCGCACAGCTTTCATGATCGCCATTTCAAAGCTTACGCCGATCGCCATCACTTCACCCGTAGCTTTCATTCGCGTTCCCAGCTCACGCTTCGCATATAGAAATTTATCGAACGGCCATTTCGGCAATTTAATGACTACATAGTCAATTGTCGGTTCAAAGCAAGCAAACGTTTCGCCCGTAACATCGTTTTTGATCTCGTCCAAGGTATAGCCGAGCGCAATTTTCGTGGCAACTTTGGCAATCGGATAACCCGTAGCCTTGGATGCAAGAGCCGAAGATCGAGAAACACGAGGATTGACCTCAATGACTGCATATTCAAAAGAATCAGGATTCAAGGCAAACTGACAGTTGCAACCGCCTTCGATCCCCAATTCCGTTATAATTTTCAAAGATGCGCTGCGTAACATCTGATATTCTTTGTCAGACAACGTCACTGCCGGTGCAATAACGATAGAATCTCCGGTATGAATTCCCACCGGATCAAAATTTTCCATCGAACATACAGTGATTACATTTCCGGCCCCATCTCTCAATACTTCAAATTCAATTTCTTTCCAGCCATATATATATTTTTCTACCAAAACCTGCGTAATCGGGGAAAGCATCAAGCCATTGTGCGAAATAGTTCTGAGTTCTTCCTCGTTATAAGCGACCCCGCCGCCTGCGCCACCCAATGTAAACGCAGGACGAATAATGACCGGATATCCGATTTTATCAGCCACGGCAACGCATTCTTCCACAGTATATGCTATATCCGAAGGAACAACCGGCTGCCCGATCTTTTGCATGGTTTCCTTGAATAATTCCCTATCTTCCGCGCGATCTATGGCATCAACTTTTGTTCCGATAAGTTTTACGCCGTACTTATCTAAAAAACCTTCTTTGGCAAGCTGACAACCGAGAGTCAAACCTGTTTGACCTCCGAGAGACGCCAATAAACTATCCGGACGCTCTTTGATTATAATTCTTTTGATCGTCTCCAAAGTAAGCGGTTCCAGATAGATTTCATCCGCAAGCGCACTGTCCGTCATTATTGTAGCCGGGTTAGAGTTGCACAACACAACATTCACCCCCGCATCTTTCAAAACACGGCAAGCCTGTGCTCCTGCATAGTCAAACTCAGCCGCTTGTCCAATAACGATAGGACCGGATCCGATGACAAGTACTTTTTTAATTTCACTCTTTTTAGGCATTTGTTTTTCCTCCGTCCATCATCGTCATAAATTTATCGAAAAGATCCCTCGCATCCAGCGGCCCCGCACACGCTTCCGGGTGGAACTGTACCGTAAACGCATTCAGTTCAGGATATTCAACTCCTTCACAAGTGTTATCGTTTGCATTGATGAAACTAAGCTCTCCTACACCTTTTATCGATTCGGCGATAACTTCATATCCGTGATTTTGGCTTGAAATATAAACGGTTCCCGTCTTCAATTCCTTGACCGGTTGGTTAGCCCCTCGATGCCCGTATTTCATTTTCTTCGTCTTTCCGCCCATCGCCAAAGCAAATAACTGATGTCCTAAACAAATACCGAAAATCGGAAGCTTTCCGGCAAGTTTCCTTATATTTTCAATTATTTCTGTGTTTTCTGCGGGGTCTCCGGGACCATTGGTCAACATCACCCCGTCCGGATGTAAATCCATTATTTGTTCTGCAGTAAAATACGCAGGAACTCGAATAACTCGGTTGCCTCTCTTCTGCAACTCGCGCACAATATTCTCTTTGGCACCAAAATCCCAAAGAACCACAGTCCTTTTTGCATTCTCTTGTTCATACACCTTTACTTTCGGACAAGTGCACGCACGTACCGCATCGCGAATCGAGAAATTTGCAATCGAGGATAGATCGCTTATCGGTCGAGATGAAATAACCGCATTCATGACACCCGCTTCGCGTACCGTCTTTGTTAATTCCCTTGTATCGATTCCGTAAATTCCGATGACGTTTTGCTCTTTCAAATAATCATCGATTTTCTCTTCGCATCGAAAGTTTGAGGGTTCTTTACAATATTCTCGTACAATATATCCAGATAAATATGGTTTCTTACTTTCTCTGTCCGAAAGTATCATTCCGTAGTTTCCTATCAGCGGAAACGTCTGAATAACAATCTGACCATAGTAACTGGGATCAGTCAACGTCTCGATATACCCCGTCATACCCGTTGTAAAAACAAGTTCTCCGCACACTTCGCCCGTGGCGCCAAACCTTTTACCCTCAAAAATCTTTCCGTTCTGCAGCGTAAGATAAACTTTTTCTCCGTTCATATTTTACCTATCCGAATGTATAATATTTTTTATTTGAGCAATTTTACAAGGACCGCTTTTTGTGCATGAAGCCTGTTTTCCGCTTCATCGAAGATTTCTTCCGCGTGCGCTTCAAACACATCGGCCGTTATTTCTTCGCCCCGATGCGCCGGCAGACAATGCAACACCATCGCATCCGTCTTGGCAACCGACATCAGATCTGCATTCACACAATAATTTTTGAACACCTTTTCCCGTTCTTTCTTTTCGCCTTCCTGCCCCATAGATGCCCATACATCCGTATAGAGCACATCCGCCCCCGTCGCCGCTTTTTTCATGTCGGATGTTATCAATAATTTCCCGTTTGCTTCTGCCCATTCGATAATACCCGCATCCGGACGATAATTCTCGGGACAGGCAACCGCAACTTCCATTCCCATTTTAATTCCGCCGACAATCAAGGAATTTGCCATATTGTTTCCGTCTCCGACAAAACACAATTTCAATCCTTTGAAGCTGCCTTTGTACTCGCGGATAGTCATCAAATCAGCCAGTACCTGGCAAGGATGACAATAGTCGGTCAAGCCATTGATTATGGGAATAGAACCGTATTCCGCCAAATCTTCCACATCTTTTTGGGCAAATGTACGAATCATGATTCCGTCGAGATACCGCGACAAAACTCGCGCCGTATCTTTAATCGGTTCTCCTCTTCCAAGCTGCAGATCTCTGTCCGACAAAAAGAGTGCATATCCGCCAAGTTCATTCATACCCACCTCAAAGCTGACGCGGGTACGTGTAGATGATTTGGAAAAAATCATCCCTAATTTTTTTCCCTTCAAATGCTGATGCGCAATATTGTTCTTCCGTTCATACTTCAACTGATCGGCAAGATTCAATATCCCGAATATCTCTTCAGAACTCAAATCAGCCAATTTTAATAGATGTTTCATTCGGATATCACCTCATTCAATATTTTCAAACCTGTATCTATTTCATCCTTTTTGATCGTAAGAGGAGGCAGTAGTCGGATCTTGTCTTTGGCTGTCAATACAATCAAGCCCCGCCTTAAACATTCTTCTGCTACTTCTCGCGCATTTTTTGTAATCTCCAAGCCAAGCATCAGCCCCAGCCCCGTTACTTTTATTACATTTTTAATTCGGCCAAGATGCGTAAACATATACGCACTCTTTCCTTGAACTTCCAATAAAAGTTCTTTATCCAGTCGTTTCAATATACTGATTGCGCCGGCACATGCAACCGGATTACCACCGAATGTTGATCCGTGATCTCCCGCACCTAAAACCTTCTCACATTTTTCAAACAGCATCGTTGCGCCAAGCGGTAAACCGCCCGCAAGGCCTTTTGCGGTACTCACTATGTCCGGTTGAATCCCATAATATTCAAAGGCGTAAAGTTTTCCTGTCCGTCCGTTTCCCGTTTGCACTTCATCGATTATAAGAAGAATATCGTTCTTTTTGCAGAACAATTCAATTTCTTTTACCTGTTCAATTTCCAAAGGACGAACACCGCCTTCCCCCTGAACAAGTTCCAACATGACCGCACAGGTCTTTTTCGAACAAACCTTTCTTACTCCTTCATAAGTAGGTTCGGCATAAAAAAAGCCATCCAGGAACGGCATAAAATATTTATGCATTGCGTCCTGCCCCGTCGCTGTCAAGGTAGCCATAGTCCGGCCATGGAACGAATTTTTTAACGTTACAATTTCATAACGTCCTTCGCCATATTTATCAAAAGAATATTTCCGAGCGGCTTTAATGGCGCATTCATTCGCTTCCGCCCCGGAATTCGAAAAGAAAACTTTCTTTGCGCCTGTTCGCTCACACAAAAGCTTTGCAAGTTCTGCCTGCGGACGCGTGTAATATAAATTGCTTGCATGTTGTACTTTATTTAACTGTGCTATCACGGCATCTTTCCAGATCTGGTCGTTCACCCCAAAAGAATTGACTGCAATTCCGCTCCCGAAATCAATATACTTCTTTCCGTCTTCCGAATAAAGCGTAGCGCCCTGCCCTTCAAATATTTCAGTCTCAAACCGCTTATATGTACCCGCTATATATTTTTCATCCAATTTCTTTGTTTCTGTAAAACTCATAATTCACCTATTTTATCTATTTTATCATAAAACAAAGCCGATTGCAATAATTTAGGAATCCATTTTATTGCCAGCCCGAAAAAAAAGACCGATTGAAAAATCAGTCTTCATTCACAAACATTGTCCCTATTCCTTGATCAGAAAGGGTCTCCACCAGAATAGAATGAGCAACGCGCCCATCAATAATAAATACCTTTTTAACCCCGCGGCGAATCGCCTCGCGGCAACAGTCAATCTTAGGAATCATACCTCCCGAAATAATTCCTTGTTTTACAAGAGAAGGAATTTCGCTGACATAAATTTTTTCTATCAGGCTGTTTTCATCATTTTTATCACGCAAAACTCCGGCAATATCCGTCATCAATATGAGACTCGTTGCCCCGAGCGCCCCCGCAATCACAGCAGAAGCTGTATCAGCATTAACATTGTAAATATGCCCCTCATCGTCATACCCCACAGTAGAAACAACCGGAATATAACCGGCGTCCAGCGCGTCGGTTATAACTTTTGTATTCATTTCTACAATTTTGCCAACATATCCCAACTTCTCATTCTCTTTGCAACATTTCATCATATGCCCGTCGATACCGCACAATCCCAAAGCCTTGCCGCCTATACTTTCCAGTAGGTTCACGAGCGATTTATTAATTTTTCCTGCGAGGACCATCCTGACAATTTCAGCTGTTTCCTCATCTGTGTACCGCAGTCCGTCAATAAAGACAGATTGTTTACCGATTTTTTTCAGCATTTCGGATATTTCCGGCCCGCCTCCGTGCACGAGAACCACTTTTACCCCGATTAAATTTAACAAAACGATATCGCGCATGACCGACATCTTCAACTCTTCGTTGATCATGGCGTTACCACCATATTTGATTACAACAACTTTTCCGTTATAATCTTGTATATAAGGGAGTGCCTCAATCAATACCTGCGCGCGAAACTGTTTTTCATTCTTTATCTTATCGTTCATGACAAAACTTCCTCTCAGGTCCTGTAATCGCCATTGATTTTAACATATTCATAGGTCAGGTCACAGCCCCATGCCGTTGCCTTTCCATTCCCGTCATTCAAATTGATTAAAACATCAATCTCATCTTCGGATAATATCTTTTTTGCTTCTTCCTCAGAAAAAGACACGCCGCTGCCGTTACGACATACTGCCAGCATTCCCATTCGACTTTTAAAATCAACGTCAATTTTGGAAATATCTACTTTTGCACCGGCATAACCGATCGCACACAAAACCCTGCCCCAATTCGCATCAGCCCCGAACATCGCCGCTTTAAAAAGAGAGGATTTGATAACTGATTTTGCAACTGTTTTGGCTATTGTTTTTGACTTGGCACCCGTAACTTTGCATTCAAGCAACTTTGTCGCACCTTCGCCGTCTTTCGCAATACGGCGACATAAATTTGTTGTAACCTTATTCAAAGCTTTTCTGAAAGCCAAAAAATCTTTTCCATTCTCCGTAATTGTTTGGTTGCCAGCTAAGCCGTTTGCCAACACACAGACCATATCATTCGTTGAGGTATCGCCATCAACACTGACCATATTAAAAGAATCTTTTACATCAGCGGAAAGAGCTTTTTGCAACATCTCAGATGTAATCGATGCATCCGTCGTAATAAAAATCAACATAGTCGCCATATTGGGACATATCATACCAACGCCCTTTCCTATAGCGCCGATTTTACATTCCTTCCCATCCAAAATGAACGAATAGGCAACTTGTTTATCGACCGTGTCTGTTGTCATGATGCCCTGCGCCGCATTCAAACTGCCCATATCGCTTAAACCTTTGACAAGATCATCCATCCCGGCTGCGATCGGATCCAAAGACAAGGGCTGTCCGATTACACCCGTCGATGCCACAACGACATCCTGCGAGGAAATACCGGTACTTTTTTCTACTAAGCTGCACATGCCTTCCGCTATTTCTACACCATTGGTATTGCATGTGTTTGCATTCCCGCTGTTACATACGATTGCTTGTGCATACCCGTCTTTCACATGTTCTTTTGTTACCGTAATCGGTGCGCCTTTCACAAGATTTTGCGTATAAACACACGCCGCCGAACAACGAACTTCGCTGACAATTAAAGAAAGATCACGTTTTAACTTATTTTTACGAATTCCACAGTGCACGCCGTTTGCCTTGAAACCGACAGGTGCACACACTCCGCCATCTATTTTCTTCATAATCCATCCTCTCATTCATTATTTGAGCGACACTCGCTCGTCCAGCCCAAATGCTATATTCATACACTGTACGGCCGCACCCGATGCACCTTTTCCCAAATTATCGAACACCGAAGCCAAAACTATACGCTCGTCATTTCCGTCAACTACAATTCGCATTTGGTTTGTACCTGCATATGTATTTGCAGCCAAATATATCTCATTTTCATCTATGATTTTCACGAAATTTTGTGACGCATAGTACTCTGCAAAATAAGATTTTAATTGCGAAACACCCATTTTTTTATTCATCAAACGAGCATGCAATGGCACTGTCACACACATCCCGTTAAAGTAATCAGCAACAATGGGATTAAATATCGGTGCATATTGCAATCCGCACACATACATCATCTCCGGCAAATGTTTATGTTTCTGTGTTAAAGCGTATTGTCTAGGACTCTCTAACGCGATTGATCGATCCTCTGCTTCATATTCCGCAATCATCTTTTTTCCACCACCACTGTATCCAGTTACAGAATGGCATACAAAAGGATAATCCGGCTCAACAATTTTTCCCGCAATCAATGGATAAACCAATGAAATAAAGCCGCTCGCATGACAACCAGGAACCGCAATCCGCTTTGAAGATTGTATTTTTTCCCGATGTTTTCTCGACAATTCCGGAAACCCATACGCCCAATCCGGATGAGTTCGATGCGCCGTCGAAGCATCAATAATTTTCACGTTTTCGTTCTCGCATAACGACACCGCTTCCACAGAAGCGGCGTCAGGCAAACACAGAAAAACAACATCGGCTTGATTGATCATTTCTCTGCGCGCATCTCTATCTTTACGGAACTCCTCTTGCAACGTCAAAATTTCCAAATCTTGACGGCTTTCCAACCGTTCAAATATTTTTAATCCGGTCGTTCCTTCTTTTCCATCAATAAAAACTTTAATCATAAAATATTAAAATTAAACTTTCGCACCTTTTCTAATTTGCACAAAGAACAATTTTTACAACTTAAAGCAATAAATTATTTCAGTTTCTTTTTTTCAAGCATAGCACGAACTTTGAGAGGCAAGCCGAATAAATTGATAAACCCTTCCGCATCATGCTGGTTATAAACATCCTCTTCACCAAAGGTTGCAATTTCTTCGCTATATAACGAATGTTCGCTCTTCATTCCTGCCAAAATAATATTTCCTTTATAAACTTTCAGTTTTACTTCGCCCGATACATTCTCCTGCGTTTTATCAACAAAAGCAGATAACGCTTCCCGTAACGGAGTAAACCATTGTCCGTTATAAACTAGCTCAGCAAAACGAATCCCCACATGTTGCTTGAAATGCTGCGTTTCTTTATCCAGACAAAGCATCTCCAAATATTCGTGAGCCTGATATAAAATCGTACCTCCAGGTGTTTCATACACGCCACGGCTTTTCATTCCGACCAAACGGTTTTCCACCATGTCCGCAATACCTACGCCGTTCGCTCCGCCTATTTTATTCAGCTTTTCAATCAACTCAACAGCACCGACCTTCTCCCCATTCAACGCAACAGGTATACCCTTTTCAAAAGTCAGCGTAAGATACGTAGCCTTATCCGGCGCCTTTTCCGGTGACACTCCAAGTTCAAGAATCTCATCATATTTAGGCTCGTTTGCCGGATCTTCCAAATCCAACCCCTCATGGGACAAATGCCACAAATTTTTATCCTTTGAATAGTTTGTCTCACGCGTAATCTTAAGCGGAATATTATGCGCTTCCGCATAGTCGATCTCTTCATCGCGGCTCTTTATATCCCAAATACGCCACGGCGCAATTATTGTCATCTCCGGAGCAAACGCTTTGATCGCCAATTCAAACCGAACTTGATCATTTCCTTTTCCCGTACATCCATGGCATATCGCATCAGCCTTTTCCCGTTTTGCAATCTCTACAATTCTTTTTGCAATAATAGGCCTAGCAAAAGATGTGCCCAAAAGATATTTGTTTTCGTAAACAGCACCAGCTTTCATTGTAGGGAAAATATAATCCTCTACAAACTCTTTCCGTAAATCTTCAATATATAATTTTGAAGCACCTGTTTTCAATGCTTTTTCTTCAAGCCCTTCCAACTCACTCTCCTGGCCTACATCCGCTGAAACAGCAATCACTTCACAATTATTATAATGTTCTTTTAACCAAGGAATGATAATGGATGTATCAAGGCCTCCCGAGTACGCCAATACTACCTTTTTTATTTCTTTATTTTTCATAGTCCTTTCCTCTTTTCTGTATTGCACTTGATTATACATATTTTTTTGATTTTAGTCAAGCATTTTAAGATATATTATTTAATAATTTTTCTATTATATTCCGACTTTTTTGAATAAAATGAATAAATATGCGAAAAATACTTGAAATTATTGCATAAAAAAGTTTTATGATATTATTTATACAATTTCTTATGCAAAATAACAGCACGGCTAAAATTCCGCGCTGTTATTTTGCATCATTTTTATTCTATTTTTTTAAAGTATAGCCATATGTTCCAAGCGTATCCTTCGTTGCCACATAACGATTCTGAACATATGCCACCAGCGAATCTTCCGGAATTACAAGCTTATCATTTTGCAGCCACTCTTCTTTCGCTGTTGCATAAACAATTTCTCCGATAAACATAACATGTGTAGGCAATTCAATTTTATTACGAACAACACATTCAAAGCTCACAGGGCTTTCCTCAATCGAAGGAGTATTGACAATAATTCCTTTTTGCTTTGTCAATGAAAAATTCTTGAATTTATCTACCTCTCGGCCGGAAACAACACCACAGCCGTCACAGATTTTTAACAAGGATTTATCTACCAGATTCACCACAAACTCATTTGTTTTTTGAATCAGCTCATAAGAGTATCTGCTGCGTCTTACAGAAATTGATACCATCGGAGGATCAGAATTAACCGTCCCCGCCCAAGCAATCGTAATAATATCAGAACACTGCATATCCCCACAAGATACCATCACTACCGGAACCGGAGCAAGATGTGTCGAGAGCTTTACCGATTTTTTCATACTAAACTCCTTAATATAATTTAAATCTTTTGACGATACATTTCAGTCAAAAAATCATATTCCTTCAAAGACCTTCGTTTTTCTCGATAATCTGGACAATAGAGACAAACTCGCGCCCAAAATTGAGATGAATGATTCATTTCAAACATATGACACAATTCATGTATGATTATATAATCCCGCAAAGCAACCGGCAGCATCAACACCCGCCAGTTTAATTTTATAACACCACGAGAATCGCAACTGCCCCACTTTGCCTTAAAATCATATAAAACAACATCAGAAGGAAAAAGATTCATTGTTTCCGCATAAGAATGCACAATTTCTGCCAAAATCCACCCACGCGACTTAATAAAATAAGACCGAACGCTTTTGGGCGCGTTCAAATAAAAAGCTTCGGACGTCTCCGCATTCTTTCTTGCACCATAAATAACTTTTTTTGGAATTCCCGCATCCAACAAGCATCCGCCTCTCGCGATTGAAGAAAATCTATCTGATGTATCGCTGCAAAATGAAAGTTTTTTTCGGATCCAATCCCGTTTTTCCGAAACAAACCTTTGTATTGTTTCTTCCTGAATACCGTAAGGCGCGCGCACCGTCACTTTCCCGTTCCGCACCTGCAACAAGATAGTTTTTCTGTCCGAGCGTTCCACTGTGTAAAAAATTTCCGTCATGCGCGCTCCTGAAAACATATTCTTGCTGAAACAACTTTTTCAGAATCGTTTCTAATTCCCTCCACGATATAAACATCTTCTTCTACTTTTTGCCTGTAAAAAGATAATACATCACCTTCATAACTTTGTTTCAAATAATGCAACTGAAAGCTCTTTATTTGTAATTTTTTCAGTTCTTCAATATGAAAGCAATTGAAAATATAATCTGCATATTTCGTATTATTTACATGACAATTTCGGTCATACTCAGAATTGGCAATTCTTATTTTATAATCCGCACTCCCTTCCGGTTTTATTGAAGGAATATTCCAATCATTAAATTCTATACTTGGCGTTTCAATAAATTGCCCTATCCGATTCGGAAATTGGCTCGTCGGCATAATTCTGAAATTGCTCGCCTTTAATATGCACCAACGCGAATACGAACGAAGACAGATTTCTCCTTTGGTGTCTTTCACAAGAAAACTACGATCAAAAACCGCTTTACCAGGACTATGCGGCCAAGATGAAACCTCTACTGTATCTAATATCTTAGGTCGAGTTTCTATCGAAACAAATATTTTAGATAAAACCCAAATATAGCCACTTTGAATCAAATCGGCATAACCAAGGCCCATCTCTTCCGCATGCTCAGTCGCTATCTCTTGCAATATCCCTAAAATCGAGGAAGGTTTGATTTCCCCTTCAAAATCTGTTTCAAATCCATGAACTTTAATGATATTGGTAATCTTATTGTTAACCATATTGACTTGCCTCTACGCTTTTCATTATTTTACAATATATAACTTAATTTGTCTATCTTTTTTGAATAAAAATATAGCATCGTAAAGAAACTTTTAACTTGTATTATATCACACATAATACTTTGCAAAAATAACTTCTTAATAATTGTTTTGACAAAACATTGACAAATTATGACAAATATTTTATAATATCTATAAGGAGGATTATTCATGATTATGGATACAAATGACAATGAAAAGCTGAGTGAAACCAATTCCTCTATCAGCAGCGATCTGATTCGCGGACATATAAATACAATTATTTTGCGTACTTTGTATGACAGCGACAAATATGGATATGAAATCATTAATGAAATTGAAGAAAAAAGTAAAGGCCAGTATTCACTGAAACAGCCTACTTTATATAGCGCTTTAAAAAGATTGGAAAGCCAGGATTATATTACTTCTTATTGGGGTGGCGCAAGCAACGGAGGCCGACGCAAATACTTTCAAATTACAGAAAAAGGGAAAAAAATTGTTGAACAAAATTTAGCCGAATGGGAATATTCACGCACTGTTATCGACAGCCTTATTTCCGAAAAAGATTACGATTTTAATAACCCTCCCCCCACTTCCGGCGTAGATTTTAATCTATTAAAAAAATCGACCACACGCGTTCCGCTCATCAAAAGCGACGCCCAACCTGAATATGATGAAGATTTCTTTCCCGAAGAAGAAGTGGACTCAACTCAAACAGATGAAAACCTTACCAATAACATAGCCGCTCCTATTCAGGAATTTGAAGAAAATCAAATCGAAAATAACGAACAGTCAACAAAAAATATTGAAAATGAGCTTGATGATTCATTTGCCGACATCAAAGTAACCGAAAACGAAACAAATCAGCAATCAGTTTTTGAATCTTCTTCTCAAACAGTCCATAAGGATAATATACAAGAAAATGTAACGGTAGATGATACTTCCTCCCATACCGATGAAGCAATCCCATTGACGGAAGAAGAAAAACAACGCATTCACGAAAATTATAAAGTTCTTATCGGTGACAATTCAGATGCTACATCATATTATTTTTCACAAGTCGCCAGAAAAGACAAAGGTACACGCATTAACCAAGAAGATAATTTTAACGGATCTCAATCGGAGGAGCCTGTACAGTTTCAACAAAACAATGTGTTTGAAGACACAACCTCTTCTTATACCGAACAAAACTACGATCAGGACTTTGAACAGGACTATGCAACTCGGCAATTCGTACAGGAAAATGATAGTTCAACAGATCTTTTGTATTCTAATAAACCGCCCGCAGAGCGCAATTATAAATCACTTTTATCAAAATTATATGAAAACACACAGCGTTCTCAAGATGAAACAAATGCCGAATACCAGGAAAATACGCAAAATCAATCAACCGAACCCATAAAACAAGTAAAATCCGAAGCTCCGAAACAAACCGTATATCCGCAAGGAAACACTGCCAGCAATGTAGAATTTTATGATTTAGAAGAAAAGGCTGAGAATGACGGGCTTCGCATAACAACATCGAACGGCTCCAAAAACCGTACCGTTACCAAATCAACAACAAATACTTTTGACAAAGGACGCGTTTTATTTGTTTCCGCTCTTGTTGTCTTTGTTATCGCTATTATAGAATCAATCATTAATATTAGTTTGAAAAGCTCTTTGAAAACCAGCGATGCCTATGTTATTCTTCCTTTCGTGATCGATTTTGTGATGCTGGGAGTTTTCCTTTTCCTGTATTTGCGTGGCTACGGGAAAAACAGCCGGAAATCGCAGGCTCGGTCTTATATTTCAGCCAGCCTTATCCTATACGCCAATCTTGTTCTGATTGTCTGCGTTATTGCTTATCTCTTGATTTGGTTTGATTCCGCAGAACTTACCTTCATCCAAATTCTTAAATATGCCATTTTCCCCTGTATTTATCTATTTAATATACCTTTATTTGCATTGCTTTATAATTATAACAGTAATAAGCAGTAATAAAATTACTCGCATCTCGAAAACTCCTACATGGATCTTACCATAAAATAATAAGTACGGCGCACTATACTTTGCAAGCAAAGCAGTGCGCCGATTACTATAAATTTTAAGTTGTTTTTATTATAATTTTAAAAGCAAACAAGAATGTAATAAATCGTTATTATGAAAAAAATTATAGTTATTGGCTGTTCCGGCAGCGGAAAAAGTACATTTGCTCGAAAATTATCCGCCAAAATAAATATTCCGCTTTATTATTTGGACATGATTTGGCATAAGCCCGATAAAACTACGATCACAGAAAAAGAATTTGATGAACAGCTTAAAACTCTGTTGCAAAAAGATAAATGGATAATAGACGGCAATTATCAAAGGACGCTCGAAATGCGTTTGAAAGAATGCGATACGGTATTTCTTTTAGACATTCCGACACAAATCTGCTTGGAAAGCGCGAAATCTCGCATTGGCAAAAAACGTGAAGATTTGCCTTGGCTGGAAACAGAATTTGAAGAAGATTTTAAGCAGTGGATATGTGATTATCCCTACAAATCACTACCGAAAATCCTGGACTTATTAGAAAAATATAAAGCCGATAAACAAATTATAATTTTTAAATCAAGAGCGGAAATAGATAAATATTTAAATTGCAATTGATCAAGAATCATCTACTTCTATTTATCTTGCCCCCTCAAAAAAGTTAAACACTTTACAAGGGGGCATATTACGATCACCACAATTTTCTTTATAGCAAAGAGCGAGGATTTTCAAAAATCCTCGCTCTTTAAATCACTATTAGAACTGTCCGTTGTTTCGAACTTTATTATTGCTTTCCAAAAAAATTTTCCGGACGTATCACATGTTCTTCGCGAATATCCATTTTACAAAGCCGTTCATCTTTTAAAATAGTTGCTCGTTGTACAATGGTATTTCCATACTTTTTACGTAAGTTTTTCAATGCCTTCTCTAAGCGCTCATCCCGTTCACGCTTATTTTTATCAAAAAAAATATCCATTTGCTCAGTACCAAATGTAAATTCACTTACAGACACCCCTACCCCCCGAACCGGAAAATTCCATGGATAAACTTTGCGAAACAATTGTAAAGCAAATTCTGCGATATCTGTACCAAAGTAAACCGCATTCAGGGGTTTTCCTTGCTTAGAATATCGATTTAATTGAGAATCAATAATATTAATTTTTATACACGCCGCACAACCAAATTTTGCATCTTGCAATCGTGAAGCCACACTATCTGAAAGCAAATAAATCAAAATTTTTACATCATCTTCATCTTCTAAATCTCTATAATTTGTTAAACTGTTTCCTATACTTTTTATATTTCGTTCTTCCTCTTTGCGAAGCACCGTTGTTAAATCGTTTCCGTTTGCAAACGTGTGAAGATATTCACCCCATTTCCCCAAAAGGGCTACTAATTTTTCTTTCTTCGATTGTGCAATTTCTCCGATCGTATTTATCCCTTGTCTTCTTAGTTTTTCAGCCGTCACCTTACCCACATACAACAATTTATCACAAGGAAGATTCCATACTGCATTTTTATAATTCTCTAAGGTTATTTGAAAAATTCCATCAGGCTTATTCACATCCGATCCTAATTTAGCAAAAATTTTGTTCCAACTAATACCAATGCTTGCAGTAATACCTATTTCTTCTTTGATCGACTGTTGGATAGCCCTTGCAATCTTCTCTCCCCCTCCAAACATAGATACACTATCTGTAACATCCAACCAACATTCATCAATTCCAAAAGCTTCAATCCTATCCGTATAACGCTCATAAATCTTACGCACCGCTTTCGATACACGTAAATAATCTGAAAATTTTGCCGGCAATTCAATTAAATCAGGACATTTTTTCTTTGCCTGCCAAATTACATCACCCGTAGCTACACCCGCTTTTTTCGCTATTAAATTTTTTGCAAGAACTACCCCATGACGTTCTTCAATATCTCCACATACCGCTATTGGTTTATCTCGTAAATCCGGATATCTCAACAGCTCCACGGAAGCATAAAAATTATCCAAATCACTATGCAAGATGGTTCTCAATTTTTTTCCTTTCCACAAACCAGCGTTCGCCATCTGTCTCATAATATAAATATTTTTCTTGACCAGAAATTTCACAATCGAATCGAATCGGCATAATACTTGATACATGCGCCTTCATTGCCTGAATCTTTTTTACTTTATCTATTTTATAGCGTGAACCATCCCTCCATACCAAATATAGCGGACGCATTCCTCCTTGTTCCATAAAGCGAACTACCATTTCTACATAAATTTTTTCATATTCCATACTATATAGTTTGTAAAAGGCAAAAAATTTTATCCAATTTTCAAAAAGGAGAACTTAGAAATGAAAAATTTTCGTAAAGTCGCGATTATCGGCTGCGGTTTTGTAGGCGCTGCCTCAGCTTTTACTTTAATGCAACATGGATTATTTTCTGAAATGGTTTTAATTGATATTGATCACGCACGCGCCGAAGGTGAAGCAATGGACATAAGCCATGGTTTGCTTTTTGCAAAACCCATGAGTATTTATGCCGGAGATTATCAAGACGCGGCTGATGCCGCGATAGCTATTATTACTGCCGGCGCCAACCAAAAACAAGGTGAAACACGCCTTGATCTCGTTCGAAAAAACAGCAAAATTTTATGCTCTGTTCTCACATCTCTTCAAAAAGTAAATTTTAACGGCATACTGGTTGTTGTTTCGAATCCTGTCGATATTCTGACCAAAGTAGCCCAAACTTACTCCGGACTGCCTGAATCACAAGTATTTGGATCCGGAACGGTATTGGATACTGCAAGATTGAGATACTTATTGGGCGAACATTTGTGCGTAGACAATCGAAGTGTTCACGCTTTTATTATCGGAGAACACGGAGACAGTGAAATTCCCGTGTGGAGCAGTGCCCATGTTTCCGGCGTCCCCCTAAACAGATTCTGCGAAATGCGTGGCCATTATGACCATGATAACGCAATGCGTGAAATCGGAGACTCCGTAAAAAACAGCGCATATAAAATTATAGAACGCAAGCAAGCCACCTATTACGGCATTGCTATGGCCGTTCAACGTATCTGTGAAGCCATAGTTCGCGACGAAAAATCAATCCTGCCCGTCTCTGTTGCTTTACACGGAGAATTTGATATCAATGGCGTAACTCTTAGCGTGCCTACTATCATCGGTGCAAACGGCGTTGAAAAAACAGTTCCTATTGCACTAAATAACGAAGAACACACGAAACTTCTTTATTCCGCCGATATGCTGAACAGCATTTTTCATGATGTTCAGAAAATGTTCTCTTAAATTTTTGCATTTTTAACTTTATAAAAAATACCTGTTGTCAAAATTTAAAGACAACAGGTACAAATCTATTAAAATGATTTATCTTAAAAATCTAAAAACGGCAGATATCCTGCCGTTTTTATCATTTTTCATGCTTATTTTTGCTCTTCCATGCTGACAACTTCTTTCCCGTCATAGTAGCCGCATTTCTTGCATACCACATGCGGTTGCTTTAATTCATGGCAATGCGGACATTCGACCAAAGTCGGCGCCGTAGCCTTAAAATTTGCATATCTTGTATTTGTTCTCTGTTTGGATTGTTTTGCCTTGGGTACCGCCATTTTATTTACACCTCTTTTCTATGTTTTCCATTCAAATCAATATTGACTCTATGATTATATACTATTTCCGTAAATGTGTCAACTTTTTTAAGTCTGTTTTACAAAGAAACAGTCGCTTTACGCCTGTAAAAGTTCTTTTGTTTCCCGCGCTATCACAAGCTCTTCATTCGTAGGAATAATCAAAACCCTTACCTTGGAACCACGCGCTGTAATATCATGAATCGTCCCATCGTTTTTCTTCTCATTCAATGATTCATCGATCTGAATTCCAAAGCAATCCATGTTCTCACAAATTGCCTTACGAACCAGCCACGTGTTTTCCCCTATTCCCGCTGTAAACACGAGACAATCTATCCCATCCATAGCGGCAATATAAGAACCAATGTATTTTTTTACATTGTAAACAAATACATCCAACGCAAGCTTTGCACGTTCATTCCCCTCGTCAGCTGCTTTTGTCAGGTCCCTAAAATCACTGGAAACGCCGCTAATTCCCGCAACACCGCAATTTTTATTGAGATAATTGACACAATCTAAAATTGTATATCCCTTTTTCGCAGCCAAATATTCAAGAACTGCCGGATCTATATCGCCGGATCGCGTCCCCATCGGAACACCCGCAAGCGGAGTAAAGCCCATGCTTGTATCAATACATTTACCATCTTTGACTGCGCTTATTGAAGATCCGCCGCCTAAATGACAAGTAACAATTTTCGTATTCTCTGCCCCGCGGCCAAGATATTTGATAGCTTCTTGCGAAACATATTTATGGCTTGTACCATGAAAACCGTACCGACGAATCTTATATGACTTATAATCGTCATAATCAATCGCATACATATATGCATACGCAGGCATAGTAGAATGGAAAGCTGTGTCAAACACCAATGCCATCGGAGTATCCGGCATAACCTCTTTGCATGCCTCTACGCCCAGAATGTTCGCAGGCATATGCAGAGGCGCAAGCTCCGCATTGTTTCTGCATTTCTCCATGACTTCATCCGTCAGAAGTACCGATTGATTAAAATCTTCTCCGCTGTGCACCATTCTGTGCCCCACGGCATCAATTTCGTTCATGGATCGAATAGCACCGTATTCCGGATTAACAAGCGCGTCCAAAACAAATTTTAACGCTACCTTATGATTCGGCATATCTTGTTCGATTATTTTTTCACTTTTTTCTGTTTTATGTTTTAAAAGTGATCCGCGTATCCCGATACGTTCTACTCCACCTTTTGCAATTACCTTTTCTGTTTCCATATCGATCAACTGGTATTTTAAGGACGAACTTCCCGCATTTACAACCAATATTTTCATAAATCTCTCTCCTTGTTAATTTAATTGCGTCTGAAGTGCAGTAATTGCTACCGCCGCAACAACATCATCGGATTTACAGCCTCTTGAAAGATCGTTGATAGGCTTTGCAAAGCCTTGGCAAAGAGGCCCGACAGCCTGGAAACCGCCAAGACGTTCCGCCAATTTGTATCCAATATTTCCGGCATCCAAATCCGGAAAAATCAAAACATTTGCATGCCCCGCCACCTTTGAACCGGCAGCCTTCGATTTTGCAACCGACGGAACTATCGCTGCATCCAATTGAAGTTCTCCGTCAATATTTAATTCAGGGGCCTTCTCTTTAACATAGGCAAGCGCCGTCGTAACCTTATCAATATCCGCATGCTTTGCGCTCCCCTTTGTCGAAAATGACAGCATAGCAACTCTCGGTTCCATACAAGCAATTTGCTTGGCTGTCTTGGAAGAAATGATCGCTATTTCTGCAAGCTGTTCACTGGTCGGGTTTTCATTTAATCCACAATCAGAGAAAATAAACGCCCCGTCTTCACAATATTGATTTCCGCCTTCCGGCGCAATCATAAGAAAATAGCTGGAAACCAACGGTACTCCGGGAGCCGCTTTTACGATTTGCAACCCCGGACGCAACGTATTTGCCGTTGAATGACACGCACCCGAAACAAGGCCGTCAACGTCGCCCGCTTTCAGCATCAATACCCCAAAATAGGTATTATCGTAAGAAAGCTTTTCAGCTTCTTCCATGGTCATGCCTTTTGCCTTACGAAGTGAATACAATAACTCTGCATACTCTTTTCTTTTTTCACTCTTGGCCGGATCAATTATATTTACCCCCAGCAAGTCAACGTCGGGATTATTCTTTTTGATTTCATCCGGGTTCCCGAGCAACGTTACCTTCGCAATTTTCTGCTTTACTACGTCCGCCGCTGCTTTTACCACCCGGCTGTCTTCCCCTTCCGGAAGAACAATATGCTTATTCAATACCGCAGCTCTCTCTTTGATGCGTTCCATAAAAGTTGCCATAGTACCTATTAACCTCAATCGCTTTATTTTTTGCCGTTTTTGGTGTATAATCATAGGGCAACATAAAGTTTCTTAAAAAGCCCTTTGTCTGCGCCTCGCGGCATTCATTGCTTTTTATTATATATTATTTCTTCAAAAAAGTAAAGGTTTTGAAAAGAAGAATGAAAATTTGCGGTATTATTTGCGAATATAATCCCTTCCATAACGGGCATGCTTTTTTGCTTCGAAACGCCCGCGAAATCAGCGGTTGCGATACCATAGTCTGCGTCATGAGCGGAAACTTTACCCAACGCGGCGACATCGCTATTCTGGATAAATATACGCGCGCCAAACATGCCATCCTTGCCGGTGCTGATGCGGTATTTGAGCTGCCCGCCGTCTTCTCGATTTCACCCGCAGAGCTCTTTGCAAAAGGCGGCATCAAGCTTCTTTGTTCTCTACCTGATTTTTCAGTACTGGCTTTCGGCTGTGAGACCGGCGAAAAAAAAGATTTTTTGCAAGCCGCAGAATTTTCTCTTTCCGAAAGCAATAAATTTAAGTCCGTGCTTCATGCCTGCCTAAAAGCAGGAAAAAGTTATCTTCGGGCAAGAACAGAAGCATTTTTTGCTGAAGGAAATAATACTATTGCCGAATTCCTTCGTTTGCCCAACAATATTTTGGGAACTGAATATATGAAAGCTTTGCTTTATTATAAATCAAATGCTGAAATATTACCTATCCATCGTACTGGCGCAATGCATAACGACAAAGAATTACAATCCGGCCTCTCTTCTTCTTCAGCAATACGCTCTGCCTCTTACGAAAATAATTTACGTGCTATCCGCAAAAACGTACCTGCGTTTGTTTACAAAGATCTTTCGCGCCGAATTGATCCCTCATTATATAAAAAATTAGCTATTTACTCTGCGCTCTCCAAATCAGAAACCGAGCTTCGCAAAATTGCAGACTGTACCGAAGGTCTGGAAAATCGCATCAAAGCTTTTGCTAAATCGACTTCGGATTATGATGAACTTATTTCAAAAATAACGACCAAACGATACACATCTTCCAGAATCCGCCGCATTTTTGCAGCATCTCTGCTTGGTATAACCCAAGAATTTATAAGTAAATGTTTGAAGTCCACCCTCTATTTGAAACCATTGGCAATAAAAAAAGAACGTTCGAACGAAATTTTCGCTGTATTATCTACCGCTTCATCGCCCGTGCTTGCCAGAAAGAGCGACTTTGCAAAACTTGATAAAACAGCTCGCGAATCCTGTTCTGTAGATACACTCGCCGATGATGTCTATTCTTTGATTTCCGAAACACATGCATATAACAAAGGACCTATCTTTATCGAATAAAAGAGGCAGAGCCGAAATAATGCGGCTCTGCCTCTTTTATTAAACCTACTTTAAGATTGGCCTGTAAGCCGGGTTCTGTCTTGTACGGTCATCTATCTAGGCACATCGTCACCGATGTGCTCAAGCGATATTCACAGCCGTTACCGGGCGAGCTACCCGATTGGCAACGACCCAATCTTGCACCGAACGGGGTTTACACTGCGCGTTTTGTTACCAAAACGCCGGTGAGCTCTTACCTCCCCTTTCCATCCTTACAAATTGCTTTGCGGTCTGTTTCTGTTGCACTTTCCTTGGAGTTACCTCCACCGGACGTTATCCGGCGTCCTGCTCTGTGGTGCCCGGACTTTCCTCATGACGGTTACCGCCATGCGACCGTACAGCCAACTTAAAATGGTCATCTTATTATACATAATTCGGTTTTCATTGTCAACTTCTCATACAAAATTTTTCCAAAAAAATTTCTTTGAAATACTTGTGTTTTACTTATAAATTATATAAAATGTATATGGGGGATTTGGTATTTCATAAGAATATTAAATTTTTTATTTGGAGAATATACTGAATTATGAAAAAGACAAAAATTGTATGTACACTTGGCCCTGCCTGCCGCAATGAAGACACTCTGACCAAAATGGTTCTTGCCGGCATGAATGTTGCAAGGTTAAATTTTTCTCACGGAGATTACGAAGAACATAAAAAAAATATAGAGCTTATTAAACAAGTTCGGGAAAAATTGAATGTTCCGCTGCCGATTATGCTGGATACAAAAGGGCCCGAACTGCGGATACGCACATTTAAAGATCATAAAATCTTTTTAAACGAAGGCGATACATTTACCTTTACGATCGACGATGTTGAAGGCGATGAAAAGAAGGTAGCCGTATCTTATAAGGGTATCGTAAACGATCTGGAACCCGGCGACACAATTTTATTGAACAATGGATTGTTGGTTTTTAAAGTTACTGACGTCGACAGCAGAAATGTTCAAACGAAAGTTGTTATCGGAGGAACGCTATCGGATAAAAAAAGCATGTTTTTCCCCGACAAAACTTTAAGCCTTCAATATTTGAGTGAACAAGATATACAAGATATTTTATTCGGGGTAGAACAGGGAATTGATTTTATCGCCTGCTCATTTACTTCTAAAGCACAAGATATTATTGATATACGAAACCTTTTAAAAGAAAACGGAAATCCTGATATCGATCTGATTGCAAAAATTGAAAGCCGCAGCGGAGTAAACAATATCGATGAGATTTTGCAAGTCGCCAACGGCATTATGGTCGCCCGAGGCGATCTCGGCGTAGAAATCCCCTATGAAGAATTGCCTCAAATTCAAAAAATGCTCATTAACAAATGCCGTTTAAGCGGCAAACGTTGCATAACAGCAACAGAAATGCTTGAATCCATGATCAGCCAACCTCGCCCTACCCGTGCGGAAATTTCTGACGTAGCCAACGCCGTTTATGATGGTACCAGTGCTATCATGCTCTCCGGTGAAACAGCCGGCGGTAAATATCCTGTTCAAGCCGTAGAGGCCATGGCGAAAATTGCTCTTGAAACGGAAAAACATTTGGAAAACAAATATGCAGACAAAGAGTTTGTTATCCAAAATCCGACCGATGCCCTCTCCCATTCGGCCTGTGTACTTGCCGAAGACATTGGAGCAAAAGCAATTGTCGTTTGCTCACGTACTGGCGGCACTGCGCGGCTTGTATCGCGATTCCGCCCCAATATCGACATTATCGGAATGACCATTGAGCCCATGTCTTATCGCAAACTAGCTCTTTCCTGGGGCGTCATACCGGTTCTTTCAGAAGAATTTAATTCCATGGATGTGTTATTTTATCACGCAAAAAGAGCTGCTATTCAATCAGGATTAGTCAAAAAAGGAGACCGCATTGTCATTACAGGCGGCAATCCCAACGGTAAACCCGGAAATTCCAACGTAATCAATATCGAGCAAATATAATGGATTTTATTCGCCGTACAACTTTTATTGTACGGCTTTTATTTTTGTTTGAAAATCACTCTTCACAAAAAATAATAACACAGAAAAATAACATGCCGGTCTGCGCAAGCGCAAACCGGCATGTTATAGTGAGAGAATATGAAAAAAGTTGTGTGGTCTGATTCATTTGACATGCATATTATAACGCATGAATATGATTATTTCATGAAAAAATTATGACACTCTCATAAAAATTATTGCGAAATTTTTTCAATTCTTATATCTTAATCATAGCCAATTCAATTTATCTTTATACATGTTTTACGAACAAACCACCTGCTTTTTATTTATGTTTAGCTATCGCCGCCGCAACCAAGGCGCCGCTTGAAAAAGCCCACTGAAGATTATACCCGCCACATTCACCGTCAACATCCAACATCTCTCCCGCTATAAACAAATTTTCAGCTTTTTTGCTCATTAAATTTTCATCCAGTTCATCCATTGGTATACCACCTTTGGTCACTTGCGCATTCTCAAAACCTGCTGTACCCTCAATATGCAACGGAAAAGCTTTTATCATGGAAACAATTTGTTCTGCTTTTTCTGTCAAATCCCCTGCGCAAGCTGACAATTCTATGCCGCATCGGCGCAAAACCACTTTACCGACTGCACTGTTTACTATACAGCGCAACAAATCCTCCGCCTTCAAAAAGCCACTGCGGCGGATCTTTTCACGCAAAAGCAATAAAACTTCATGCCTTTGAAAATCCGGTAAAAAATCAATAAATATTTCATCCCCTTTTCTACAAAAAGCAGACATACGGAAAATTACATCGCCGCTGACACCATATTCAGTAAATATTACATCTCCGCTTAAAACCACATCCTCTCTACCGGGTCGTTTTAACTTTACACGACAGTCACATCGAACTCCTTTTAAGCCTTTAATGGGGGCAGATTCCGTCTTTAATTGCACAAGCGAAGGTGTAAGAGTCGTAACAGTGTGCCCAAATGTTTCGGCTAAGCGATAGCCATTTCCATCTGTACCAAAATGCGCAGCCGCTTTCCCTCCACATGCAAGAACTACAAATTCTGATCTGTATTCATCCTTATCTGAAAGCAATACAAAACTGTCTTTATCCTTATAAACAGACTTTACAAATTCACCTGTTTTGATAACAGTACTTCCGCGCGTAAGTTCAAAACGAATCAAATCCGTCACTGAAGCTGCCTGCTTCGAAGCCGGATATATTCTGCCTCGATCATCTGCAACAAATAAACCGCCCAAAGAAGATAAGTAACTAAGTAGCTGCTCTCTGCCAAATTGATTTATAACAGTAAAAGCCTTTTTTATATCCGATGAAAAATAATTGGCTTCTGAAATTGAAATATTGGTCAAATTGCCTTGCCCATTGCCTGTTGCAGATAATTTTCTCCCTACCCGTTCGTTCCTTTCCAACAACAAAATATTTTTAACCTTCATCTCCTGCAATCGCAATGCACACATCAGCCCGGAGGCTCCGCCTCCAACGATTATAACTTTGAATTTTTCCATTTTTTTGACCTGAAATTTGTTGGATGTATTGTATATCATTTTGTTTTTTTTGTCAATATAATAATAAAAAATTCAGGATACTTGACTTTTTAGACTTTTTGTATTACCATATACATATCAAATATTCGGAGAAAAGACATGAAAGATTTCTTTGAAAAACTTTATAACTATTTTCAAAATAACCCCACCTATTTTTATATAGCAATCGCTATACTCGTTTTAATCGTTCTCGTCATAATCATTATGATAGTCAACAAGATCAAAAAAAGCAATACCAAACAGCAAGCGAATAAAACAGTTGCTGTAAAGCAACCTTCCAATCAGAATGATATTGCATCCGCCTCACAAAAACCTTCTCAAATTACTTCGGAAGAAAAAGCAAATGCCGCGGTATCTTCACAAACGGATGAATCTAACGACATCCACACGATTCCGTCTTTTCAGCAAAATAACGACGAACATGAAGCTAAAAAAGAAACCTCTTTATCAGAAGAAAACAAATATTCACAAGACAAGTCAGAAGATATTCCTTCCATATACGAAGCAAGCGATTCTCAAACTTTTATCAACAATCATGTAAGCGAGAATACTGAAAAGAAAGCGCCTTCCGTTGAAAAAAAAGTTTCTGCCGAAGAAGAAAAGAAATCTTCATATACCGGTAAATGGGTCATTTCAAAAAATGTTGATAGCGGTTTATACTCTTTTGAACTTCGCGCTTCAAACGGCGAAAAGTTGTTGAGCAGTATTGAATACACCTCTGTCAGCGGTGCAAAAAACGGAATCAAAACTCATAAAAACAATATTTTGAAAAACAACATTGTGATTACACAAAACAAAAAGGGTCAATACTTTTTCAAATTACTCAACGGTTCTAAACAGCTCCTTTGTACAGGTGAAACTTATCCTTCAAAAAACGGCTGTGAAAATGCAGTTGAATCTGTAAAACGTTTTGCAGAAACAGCCATTGTCGTCGTCAAAGAAGAAGAAAAAGAAGATTAACAAGCAAGAAGGTATGCCAATTTTCCGGCATACCTTCTTTATATTTCTTATCGATCCTTTCCTTAAAGTCGTATTGACCTAAAAATTGTCAAGTTCCTGCCTCAAATTATGCTTACTTTTTAGGCTCTAAACTATTTTGGTTTGCAAGCAAAAATCCCATTCTTTATTTTTGAGACTTTTTTGCCTTAAAAACATTCTATAAAAAAACAGCCGCGCCCTATCTTGGTGCGGCTGTTTTTTTATTTTAACTTATCAAACAGCTTTTCTATATAATTTCCTTCAAACAGCTCAATCAATCCTCTATCCGCACATGTTGTTAATGAAGAATCGAACGGAATCCGAGCGACCTCAACATTATATTTCTTTGCAAGCTCCTCTGCACGGCTCTTCCCAAAAACTTCGATCTTTTTACCGCAATCCGGACATAAAACGTAGCTCATATTTTCCACGATTCCCAAAATCGGAATATTCATCTTTTCCGCCATTACAGCCGCTTTTTTAACGATCATGGATACCAATTCTTGTGGCGTCGTTACCAAAATAATTCCATCCAAAGGAATCGATTGATAAATGCTTAACGGCACGTCCCCCGTTCCGGGCGGCATGTCCACAAACATATAATCGACATCATTCCAAATCACATCCGTCCAAAATTGCAAAACTGTTCCCGCAATTATCGGACCGCGCCAAATAACAGGTTCTGAATCATCTTCTAAAAGCAAATTCATCGACATTATTTCGACCCCAGTTTTACTGATAGCCGGTAAAATGCCCATTTCCGTACCCATCGCTTTTTCTTTTATGCCAAACATTTTCGGTACAGACGGCCCCGTAATATCAGCATCCAAAACTGCAGTTTTATATCCGTTGCGAGCAGATGTTACGGCTAACATCGCAGTCGTAAGAGATTTCCCTACTCCACCTTTTCCACTGACTACACCGATTACTTTTTTTATATTGCTTAATTCGTGCGGTTTTTTATGCATATCGCGTTGCGAACACTCTTCTTTGCAACTCCCGCAATCATGCGTACATTCTTTAGCCACTTTTTTATCCCTTCTTTTTTTATTTGAAACGATTGACGTCCTTCTATACATTCTAGGAATAAGACGCCTCGAAAGAATGAGGCGTCTTAACGTCCTTTATAATAAATCCTTCGGGTCGTATTCCGGCTTTTTATAAACTTTCTCTGTCGGTTTTTCAGAGATCTCATGCCGAAATACTTCCTGCCATTCATGCGCATCATAATCTTCAATTGTACACGTAACATGCGTCTCTGAACAATGCAATTCCTGCGTCAAGGTTTTCACTAACGCAGCCGCTAACCTTTTCTTTTGATCCTCACTTCTGCCTTGCAACATTTTTACGGAAATATGTGGCATTTCTTTCTCCTGTTTTCAAATGTTTTTAAGATATTTTTCTCAGAAATTCATCTATACTATGATCGGCAAAATAATCTGTTTCATACATTTTTTCCAACTTATCCTGCCGTTCATAATAATCTACCGTCGCAAGCAAAAACGAATCGACAGCATCGCTGAAATAAATGATACTTTCCTGTGTATTGGCAATGACTATATAATCATAAGTCCCGCTATATACACTGACCAAGCCGCCGGTATCCTTCAAATTATATTCTATCCAATCCCCGTTTTGGTAAACGCGCAGCGTTTCTCCATCAATAATCGTTTCGCCGTCTTTTGATACAATCCTATCTCCTGCCCGCGAAGCCATAAGATAAATACTGTTTGTCGGAGTCAGATACATATTATCATTGAATTGCCCTGATTCCCGACTGACGAAAGAAGTTTGATCCTCTTTAAATACGCTGACACCTTGATAAAGTTCGCGATTATAATCAAATCCGAATAATTCCAAAATCGTAGGAAGCACATCCAATGAATTACAAAACTTCGTATGTTTTATTCCGCCAATCGATTCACCTTCACATGTATGATTGATCGTATAATAAAACTCACCATCATAAACCGACTCTACAGAAGGATCCGCTACATAAGAAATTCCTTCGTAATAATTTGAAACATTCAAGTTCATACAAGAGCCTGACCAAATAAAAAACGGAATATTAAAAAGATTTGTATTCCAATATTCACTCGGATCGATCTCTTTTATATTGTATTGTTGGCTGTTATAATAGCAGTTATGATCAGCATATACGACAAATGTCGTATTATCTAACTCTCCACGCTCATCCAACGCATTTATCAGTCTGTTTAACCCGACGTCTAAATCCATTAGACCTGCCTGATACCGTTTGTAGCGCAAAAACAGATTCTCATCTTCTTCCCGCGTCTTATTCAAAACAAATTTTTCATCAAAATATTTCGTCGGATAATCATTGATCCTCTCGTAATAAGTTTCAAGACCCTTTACGTTATATTTACTGGATCTCTTTGCTTTCTCCGCATCCGAAAGATCACTTGTGTAATCTCCATATTCCACTAAATCTTCGAAATGACCGTGCGAAGTAAGCCCCATCATCATCGTAAAGAAATTCTGATCATCCTCATCTACCTTCATAAATTCATCAAGATACTGCGAAATCATTTCGCTGTCTTTATCGAAATCATAAAAGTTTTTTGTGCTGTAATTATCATAGCCCTTTAATCGCTCCATTGTATCCAGAAAATGCGTGTATTCAAATCCGTACAAAGGGCCATGCGTATCATGCCGTTTATAAAAATACCCGTCGTTCGCATGAAAATAGCTTGTCGTATAACCGTCAGATTTCATGATGTTTGCACTTGTAAACGGCAAATAATGGTTGTTAATATCGGCTATTTCCCCGACTTTTAAAGGATAACTTCCAAGAATCGACATCGCTTCCGAATGGTTGGTCTTATCTTTCGCATAATAATTTGTCATTGCTATCCCTTGACTTGCCAAAGCAAAAAGCGTAGGCGTATAATCCCCGTTGATCGCGTACCATTCTCCCGTCTCAATCGTCACAAGGATAAGGTTCTGCCCTTCAAATTTCCCGGTCATTATGTTTTCATTGCCACCGTAAGGTTTAAGCTCTGAACTCCATGCTTCATCATGCGAAAAAATATCTTCTTCTACTTCTGTTTTTTGCGGAAACAATGTATTCTGGATATCTTTATAATAAAATCCGAATGTTCCAAATTTACTGTAAGCCTTCCCTGTGATATACAGTGTATCCCACAAATAGGAATCATCGTGAAGTATATAATACGGATCTTCTTTATCAACGGTCTTAAAACCATATTGCGTTCCGCAAAACAGTCCCAATGAACCGATCCCGATAAAACAGCACACAATCGACAATGATAATGCAATTTGCTGTTTGATATATCCGGATGCCCTATAACGCCTTGTTGCAGATAAAAGAAAGCACTCTACTGCAATGTATAAAATCAACGCAACGATTAACCATACATCCAGCATATCAAACCGAAATACGTCACCTGCTTCGTTTAGCAAACGCAATAGCGAAAACGTAAAAACAAAACCGCTCATCTCATAAAGCGTACCGTTTACCCCGGAAACAACACACTGCACTAACAGCAAAAAAACAACTGCAATTGCCGATACCTTAAAATTCGGTATCATAAAAATCATTGTTGCAAACAACAGTATTACCCCTATATCCAATCCGATATATTCAGGAAAAATACCGATCCCTAACGCAACAAAGGTTGTCATTTCCGTCAATAATGCGAAAAAAATGTATGTTCCGACATAAAAAGCCTTTTTCCGCAATATTCGGCCATATTCAAGACTTCTCAATCCGCTTTCCATTAACGCGCCAACAACTCCTTCATTCAGAAGTGGGTGACTCTTTGCTTGTATTCCGCTTTGCCCTGTTCTTTTATTGTCACCATTCACTTATTCATGTTTTTATATAAATTATAATACAAACCGTGCATTTTTAGCAACTGTTCGTGCGTACCTTCTTCACAAATTCCTTTATTTTTTATGAAAAGTATCCGATTTGCATTGCGAATCGTTGACAATCGATGAGCCACTATAAACGACGTTCTGCCTTTCAGAATAACATCAAGCGCGTCCTGAATAAGCTTTTCCGTATCTGAGTCAATAGAACTCGTCGCTTCATCCAAAATGATCACTGAAGGATTCTTCAAAATAATACGCGCAAAACTGATAAGCTGCTTTTCACCGGATGAAAGGCCTTCCCCTCTTTCCGCCAATTCTTCATTATATTTATTGGGAAATCTTTCAATACAATGATCCGCAAAAATCATTTTAGCAGCATTTATACATTCTTCATCCGTTGCTTCCGGTCTTCCGTATCGAATATTTTCCAGTACCGTACCCTTAAAAATAAACGGATCCTGCATAAGTACGCCAACTTTTTTCCGCAATGATTTTAATTTTATATTGCGCACATCTACGCCATCAATACATACTGAACCGGATTTTACATCGTAAAAACGTGTCAGTAAGTTGATTACTGTTGTTTTACCCGCACCCGTCGGACCCACCAAAGCAATCTTTTCTCCCGGTGTTACATGAAGATCAAAATGTTCCAATACATTGATTCCTTCTTCATACCCAAAAGTAACATCGTTAAAATCCACCACACCTCGTACATCGGTTAGCTCAACACTGTCTTCGGAATCGGCTATATCGTTCGGTGTATCGATGGTTTCAAAAATTCTTTCCAAGTTTGCAGATACTTGCGCAAGATTCTGTATTATTGCAGACAATTGCATCAACGGAGTAGAGAAAAGTCCCATATAGCTTAAAAATGCAATTACCGTTCCCGGACCTTCCGAAAAATACCCATACGGCAACATCAAAAACGCAACTGCATACAGCATAATTGTCCCGTAATTCCAAAAAATACCGACAATCGGGCTGTTCAATTCATTGCGTCGAACAATCTTCATCCATGTCGATGCATTCATTTCCTGCAAGTCGCTATAAATATGTTCATTGTAATTCGAGCGATTGTAATT
>CASEFE010000141.1 GCA_949287105.1 uncultured Bacillota bacterium | reverse complement strand
TGGTTATGTGTTTCATTTTTAAACATAACCAAGTACGGCTCAACCTTCCCGTCAATTTCAGCATCGATACAGATAGAACAAGCGTTGATTTCATCGGAAATATCAAGATTATCCAAACGCCCTTCCTTTTTTAACTTTTTAACAGCAATCGTTGCTAAATCCATTAAACAAGGATATTTATCTTCTCTTTGCGCATTAAATTCTTGAAATAAATCCTGATACAGATTATAGGCTTTGGTTATATGCGGATTATCGGAATCAATTTCTACTTTTTCAATTTCCGTTGCAAATGTTGTATGCCGACAATGATCAGACCAGTATGTATCGATAACTTTTATTTCCGTTTCTGTAGGATTTCTTCCCTCTTTCTTAAAATAATCTCTTACAAAAACCAGATCTTCCACACTCATGGCAAATCCGTTCTTTTTATGATAAGAGGCTATTTCTGAAACAGACATATCGATAAATCCGTCAACTTCGGATACATCGTGCGTTTCCATTTTAACTCTCGCAAGCGACTTCGGCTTATCTAACGATACTTCCGAACATTCCACGGGGTTTATTAAATGTTTTTTTATGCGGTTCAATTCATCATTCGTGACACCTTTCACCGCTAAAACGCGCGCGCATTTAATAACAGGACGGTTTTTTTGCGTCAGTAGCTGTACACATTGCGCAGCACTGTCTGCTCGCTGGTCATATTGTCCGTCCAAAAACGCAATAGCGAAAACTTTATAATCTTCATCTAAATTTAATGATTCGCGATATACATAGTCTACGGGAGGTTCCGAAAAAACGTTGATTATTGCGGCGTCAAGCTCTTTTTCATCAATCCCTTCTACGTCGTAACGGATAATTTCTCGTAGATCTTCTACCCCGATGCCAAGTTGCGTATCAATGTCTTCCCGAATTTTTTTTGCTTGCAAATTTTCTTTCTTTTCTACAAATACTCTGTAAATCATATATACTCTGCCTTACTGTTATTAAAATATCAATAGCCTATAAATCTTTAAATACTTTTAATATACTTGATTCCTATATCGTGGCGATACTGCATACCTTCAAACGATATTTTTTGAATGTTACGGTATACAATTTCGCGCGCTTTTTCAACATCCTTTCCTTTGGCACATATTCCGATAACCCGACCGCCACTTGTTTTCAAGACACCGTTTTCACGAGTCGTTCCTGCGTGATATAAAAACACTTCTTTATCCAAATTACCGATTTTTATTTCTTTTCCTTTTTCATAATGCTGCGGATATCCGCCGCTTGCCAACACTACGCAAACACACGCACCTTCTTCCCATTCGATTTTGATCTCGGAAAGACGTTCATCTGTTATCGCTTGGAAAATTTCCATCAGATCGGTTTTCAGCATCGGAAGGACGACTTGCGTTTCAGGATCTCCGAAACGGGCATTATATTCCACAACTTTCATTCCTTCCGGCGTACGCATCAGGCCAAAATACAAAACCCCTTTGAAAGGGCGCCCTTCTGCATTCATGGCGTGAATCGTAGGAAGCAATATTTTTTCCATAACTTCGTCAGCAACTTCCTTGGTATAAAAAGGACAAGGCGAAAATGTTCCCATACCACCTGTATTTAAACCTTTATCTCCATCCATTGCTCTTTTGTGATCGCAACTGGATACCATGGGCACGATTGTTTTTCCGTCTGTAAACGTAAGAATTGAAACTTCCTCGCCAGGTGTAAATTCTTTCCCCTGCAAGAATTCTTCCACGACCACCTTATTTCCAGCCGCGCCAAATGCCTTGTCAAGCATAATCTGTCTTAACCCGTTTTCGGCATCTTGCAAAGATTCACAAATTAACACACCTTTGCCGAGTGCAAGTCCATCCGCTTTCAAAACTACGGGGAATTTTCCGTTGCGAACATATTCCAAAGCTTTTTCGTAATCTTCAAAAATTTCATAAGCAGCTGTCGGAATATTATATTTTTTCATCAAGGATTTCGCAAAAGCTTTACTGGATTCAATTTCTGCAGCTTTTTGATTGGGACCAAATGCACGATGACCATTTGCCTGTAATGCGTCGACCAGCCCAGCCGCAAGCGGATCATCGGGCGCAACAATCGTATATTCGACGTTTTTATGATGCTTTAACCAATCGCATACAGCACTCGAATCCATAAAATTAACATCGACACATTCCGCAATTTCTGCTATCCCTGCATTTCCCTTCATGCAATATATTTTCCCGACCATCGGGCTTTTTGCAATCGATGTAATAATGGCATGCTCTCTGCCACCATTCCCGATAACCAAAACGTCCATATCTCTTTCCTCTTTCAATATGATCTGATTTTCAGATTTAATCAAATTTTTATCAATGATGAAATAACCGCATTCCCGTAAATGCCATGACCATATTATATTTATCGCAGGCATCAATTACCAAATCATCCCGCACCGATCCTCCGGGTTGCGCCACATACGAAACCCCGCTCTTCTTTGCACGTTCGATATTGTCCGAAAACGGGAAAAACGCATCACTTCCAAGAGAAACGCCTGTAATTGTAGAAAGATATGCTTTTTGTTCTTCTTTCGTAAAAGGTTCCGGCCGTACAGAAAAATACTTTTTCCATACCTCATCACCAAGGACATCTTCACATTCATCAGACAGATAAATATCGATAATATTGTTTTTATCCGGTCTGCCGATTCCTTCCGCAAACTGCAATCCAAGAACTTTATCGTGTTGACGCAAATGCCATAAATCTGCTTTTGTTCCCGCCAATCTTGTACAATGAATGCGCGATTGCTGTCCTGCGCCAACCCCGATAGCTTGTCCGTCAACAGCAAAACAAACAGAATTTGATTGCGTATACTTTAATGTAATTAACGCGATTATGAGGTCCGTAACCGCATCCTCTGGAAGATATTTGTTTTTTGTGACAATGTTTTTCAGTAGTTCTTTGTCAATCTTGAACTCATTTCGTCCTTGCTCAAAAGTGATCCCAAAAACCTGCTTTTTTTCGATGGGATCAGGACGGTAATCTTTATCAATTTTTACAACATTATATCCGCCCTTTCTTTTAGCTTTTAAGATCTCCAACGCTTTCGCCGAATACCCGGGCGCAATTATTCCGTCTGAAACCTCTCTTGAAATAATCCTTGCTGTCACTTCATCACATTCATCTGAAAGAGCGATCCAATCACCGAATGAAGACATACGATCAGTTCCGCGCGCACGCGCATATGCACAGGCGAGCGGCGAATCATCCAAGCCTTCTATATCGTCAACGAAACATGATTTTTTCAACCTATCAGAAAGTTTTTTACCGACAGCCGCACTCGTAGGACTTACATGCTTAAAAGAAGTAGCACAAACAAATCCCGTATTTTCTTTGATTTCTTTAACAAGTTGCCAACTGTTCAAAGCATCCAAAAAGTTGATATATCCGGGTTTTCCGTTCAATATTTCAATAGGAAGATCTCTTCCGTTTTCCATAAATATGCGAGACGGTTTCTGATTGGGATTGCACCCGTATTTCAATTGAAATTCGTTCATTGGTTTTCTCCTATTTGTTTTTATTGATCAATACCTTTTCATATTTACCGGTTTCAAGTGACGTATATCTGACATATAACGAAATTTTATTGGACTCGTTCAAATTGTTCCATAATTTTTCCGTAAAATCATAAATATTGTCCGGAATCTGAACTCGTTCAGGTTCGCCCGTAAAAGTCGGAATCGGATTTCCGTCACAGCAATACGTATGAATGAAATGTCCTAATCCGCAAAGAGGTTCATAGGAGAATGTATACCGATTACAAGCACTGCCGATTGCATCCGCACTTTTTAAGATACTTAGTTTATATGTAAAATCGCCGTTTGAAAAATTCAAAATACCACTGATACGCGGGGTAAAATTCGGAGCATCCGGTTCAAAGCAACGGGTCTCCAATGCTTGCTCAAAGCTTTTGCCTTCCTCTAAATATTTATAAATCGTATCTGTCTGATCCCCATTCGTCACGATCACCTGCTCGCCTATTTTACGTACAGGAGAATAAATGATCAAACTCGGATCTTTTACTTTAGACGTATCAAAAGGATATATGGTAAGAGCATCTCCTTCTTCCTTGAAGACACGATTACGACTGTTTTCGCTGCGCCCCATAATAAAATATGCAAACACTGCATTCTTTCCGTCTTGGCTTTTACCGATCACAATCCCACGTCCTACATAACTATTTTCCCGTATCAACGAACCAATATCTGAGATTTCATAAATATCCATAAATTCACCCGCCATTTAATGTTAAAATCAATAATTTTTTATGATAAAATTGTTACTTTCCTTCCGTTTTTGACGATTTTGCCCGTAGTCAGCAACTTGACTGCTTCCGGCAAAGCTTTATGTTCTTCTTCCAAAATACGAGCCTGCAAACTTTCAGGCGTGTCATCGTCGTTTACGTTAACAGCTCGTTGTAAAATAATCGCACCGCTATCGTAACATTCGTCCACAAAATGTGCCGTGAGCCCGGAAATCTTAACCCCATATTGTATGGCTGCCCGGTGTACATGAATCCCATAACACCCTTTTCCGCAGAAACTGGGAATCAAAGACGGATGAATGTTGATAATTCTATCCGGATAAGCGCGTATAAAGTTCTCGCTTATCATAGATAAATATCCGGCCAAAACAATATAATCGATTTTACGCGCGCGCAATTGTCCGATAATTTCGTCAAACATTTCTTCAGCGGTCGAAAAATCATTCTTTTTACGTACGATATATTCAATCCCGTGTTTTTTAGCACGTTCTATTGCGTAGATGCCTTCTTTTGATGCAACCAATAATGAAATTTCGCAGAAATGCTCTCTTTCGTTTGCATCAATGATCGATTGAAAATCACTTCCCGATCCGCTTGCAAATACCGCTATCTTTTTCACAGCAGTTTTACTCCCTTGCCCTGCACGGTTTTACCAATCAGATACGCACTCTCTCCCATTTCTTCAAGGAATTGAATTGTTTTTTCAACATCTTCTTGATTAACGCAAACAACCATGCCGATACCCATGTTGAACGTATTATAAATCTGTTCATCACTGATTCCGGCTCGTTCTTGCATTATCTTAAAAATCTCTGGCACCGTATAAGCATTTTTCCTGATTTCACACCCGATTCCTTCCGGGAAAATGCGAGGTATATTTTCGATAAAGCCTCCGCCTGTAATATGCGCTATTCCCTTAACTTGTACTTTACCAATCAGTTGAAGAATCGTCTTTACATAAATTTTCGTAGGCGTCAAAAGAACATTCAAAGGAATATCATGCAAACGCTCGTCATATTTGGTTAGATCATCGGCTTCTTTGCAATCTCCGAACAATTTTCGTACCAATGAATATCCGTTTGAATGTATCCCGCTGGATGCGATACCGATCAACGCATCCCCGGTTTTGATGGTTTTTCCGTTTATAATATTTTTTTTGTCAACGATTCCGACCGCAAAACCAGCTATATCATATTCACCGTCTGAATAAAACCCCGGCATTTCAGCAGTTTCACCGCCGATCAAAGCACAACCTGCCTGGCGACAACCTTCCGCAACCCCAGATACAACACTGGCAACCGTTTCAGGAGAAAGCTTTCCCGTCGCAAAATAGTCCAGAAAAAATAAAGGCTTTGCACCTTGGCAAACAATATCATTGACACACATAGCGACCGCATCAATTCCTATAGTATCATGTTTATCGGCTAAAAAAGCGTATTTCAGTTTGGTCCCTACCCCGTCAGTTCCAGCAACCAAAACGGGCTCTTCCATTTTTTCTCCCGAAATGGAATAGAACCCACCAAACGAACCTATATCGCCTAAAACATTTTTATCAAAAGTCGTTTTAACATGTTTTTTCATTAATTCAACAGCTTTATATCCGCGCTCTACATCTACGCCGCTGTCTTTATAAGAAATTGCCATGGTCCTTCTCCTTATTTCTGTATTTAATATTGCTTTGATTCAGCTTTGATTTTTTCTTAATTATACTCTATTGAGTTACAATCCTTAACGATGCAAAAGAATTATTTGCCTGTCAAACGCGCAAAGACCTCTTTATAAGCATCTTCAACTCCACCCATATCACGACGGAACCTATCTTTATCAAGTTTTTCTCCCGTTGTCATATCCCAAAAACGGCATGTATCAGGTGAAATTTCGTCCGCAAGTATAATCTGGCCATTAAATCTACCAAATTCAAGCTTGAAATCAATCAGATCTATATTTAAGGTCTTGAAAAAGTCTTTCATGATCTCATTAATAGAAAATGCCATATTTTTAATCGTTTCAATTTCTTCCGGCGTAGCCAATTCCATTGCAAGAGCCTGGTAATCATTGATCAACGGATCTCCAAGTTCATCATTTTTATAACTGAACTCAAGAACCGTTATAGGCAGTTTCTTTCCCTCAGGAACACCATATCTTTTTGAAAAGCTTCCTGCGGCAGTATTTCTTATAATCACTTCCAAAGGTACAATTTCTACTTTTTTAACGGCTGTTTCACGGTCTGAAAGCTCTTCGACGAAATGTGTGGGGATTCCATGTTGTTCCATGAGGCGAAACATCATGTTGCTCATTTTATTATTGATCACACCTTTACCGGAAATTGTCCCTTTCTTTAAACCATTAAAAGCAGTAGCATCGTCTTTGTAATCCACAATGACTACGTCCGGATCCTCAGTCGCAAAAACTTTCTTTGCTTTACCTTCATACAGTTGTTTCAGTTTATTCATTGTATATTTCCTCCGTCTTCTTTATAAATTTATAAATTTTTTAATTCTTCCTGCAATAAGCGATCATCTGCATTGATTTTTTCTGCCATATGCTTCTTAAACTCTTTTAATTTCAAAGAAATTTCGGGGTAACGAATTCCTAATATTTGAGCAGCTAACAGTCCGGCATTTTCTCCGCCGTTTACTCCGACTGTCGCAACAGGAATGCCCGAAGGCATCTGTACAATCGAAAGAAGGCTATCCAAACCACCCATCATATCTGTTTTGACAGGCAAACCGATCACAGGCAAAGTTGTATAAGCTGCAATAACACCTCCAAGATGAGCCGCTTTACCTGCTGCACAAATAACAACTTCGATTCCTGATTTTTCAGCATTTACAGCAAATTCGTGTGCCTCATCCGGAGTACGGTGCGCAGAAATTACATGAACTTGCACTTCAATACCAAAGCTTTTAAGAACCTGTATTGCCGGTTTGACTACCGGCAAATCTGATTTGCTTCCCATTAAAATTGCAACTTTTCCCAAATTTAAACCTCCCGCGGTTATTGACCGCTAAATTTCGATTAAAAAAACAATTGTACGCACATACTGCACATAGGTAAATACGATGAATAACTTAATTTATATTTTACTTGCGGTATATTTCGCAGCTGTAAACATATATGCTTTTATGCTCGTAAAAAGCATGAAGAAAAAATCTGAGGATCGAAATGATAATACTCGACCTAATACCACAAAACTGTTTCTAGCCGGAGTTTTAGGAGGCGCAATTGCTGCAT
>CASEFE010000140.1 GCA_949287105.1 uncultured Bacillota bacterium | reverse complement strand
GCCGTCCGGCAGAAACCCTGTATCGCTGCATTTTTTACAGTGCCATTGCGGCAACAAGTCAAAATCGCTCATGCCTATTTCCGAAAGTTGCTGCGCAAGCCTGTTTCGGGCAGCTTCGAGAGCGAATGTGTTCGCCTTTATACATTCTGAAAACCCCTCACTCTCTGCCTTTGCAAGCGTTATTTCAAGCCTTTTAACGTCGCGAATCTCATCGCCACAGAATTTCTCGGCTTTCGCCTTATTCGCATCGGCAATCTCTTCCACTCGATCGCGCCGGGCGCGGTACCATTCTTCTCTCCGCTTCGCCGCCTCTGCCGCGCTTTCCTTGTCATCGTGTACGCCCGCTATTATGTCAGCGTAATTTTCAAGCACCCACTTCGCGGAAAACCTTGTCCGCAAAAATTCCGAGCTTTGAAAATGCTGATAAAGTGCATCGTAATCTACTCTACTGTCGTCAAAACGTGTCAGTCCTTTTAACTTCGGAAAAGATGAAAAGAACCGTTCTCTCCCCTCCCTTTCCCCCAATGGGGGGATAAAGGGGGGTATTATATTCTTTTCTATTCTATTAGGCGACGAGTCCTCGTCGAGTCCTCGTCGAGTATTCGTCGAGTGTTTCTCAAAATCTTGATTTTGCGTAAATCTCCCCCTTCCCCCCACCTTGTTTTCACTTTGTGGGGGGTTCGGTATCTTGGATGGTGTAGGACGATCGATTTTTTGCCATGAGTGCCAATTCGTTAAAATGTAGAAACTCTCGCCGTCAACTTCATAGAAAGTGATGGACATCCTTAGTGCTATCTCGGATAGGGCTTTCTTAATGTCGGTCACTCTCTTTTCCTCGCCGTCAGGAAACAGTTTCGATCTTATTATATTGGGGCTCGCTTTGCCTTTTCCATCGTCGTCCGCTTGTGAAATCAAACCAATAAAAACAAGCTTTGCAAAATCAGATAATTTTGAGAAAGACGAAGATTCCCATATTTCGGGAGAAATCATTCGCTTTCTTGCCACTTTGCAATCACCCCCTTATCTTCCGAACGGCGTTTCTTCCGCGCCATTTTTCAGTTCTTCCGCAAACTTATGCTGCAGTACCAGCGCCGCTTTTTCGCGCAGCTCTGCGTTCTTTGATTTTTCCGCATACCATTCCAACGTATTTTGTGGTAGCTTTCCAAAAACATATTCTGTCCCGCGAATAACTACTTTTGTTTCCAAAGCATCTTCTAACGAGACTGCGTGAGTTGCTACGGTGTTTTGTCCCTCTTCTTTACTTTCAGAATCTTGTTCAACTTTTGATTTGACCGTATTTTGCTTTACAGGTTGCTCCTCTTCCGGTAAATCTTCCCCTGCATATATGTATAAACCAAGCCCGAACATTGCTAAATTTTTGGCTAAACACCTCATGATCGTCTTATTGATGTCAAACATAGTCGCTTCCATCAGTGTCTTATTCCGTGCATCCATTACCGGCAACCACATTTCATAAGTGATCCCTTCTGCCGTTACACTCGTGTATACCATGTACCCCGTTTCTCTGTCGTGAACGTAAGGAAGACCGTCAAACTTTTTTACTTCATACGTTGCTTCCGGATAAATTTTTTTGAACTCTGCCCATGCCCAAGCCCATGATAAATACGTTAAATTCCCTTTCTTTTCCGTCTTCTCATTTACATTGATTTTCATTACTTCTTCAAACTTCATCTTTATACCTCCACCGTCACTATATATCCGCCATCCGTATTTTTAATCACAATCCCACCGAACATCGCTTCCATTAAAATCAGTTTCCCGATCTCTTCTATGTAATAGTCTCTGTCTCGGTCCCGCCTTGCTGCCGCATCCAGCAATTCCTTTAACTCTTTGATTTTTTGCTCGCTCATTTCTTCTCCTTTTTATTCCGTCTTCATCGGGCAATTCGCCGATGGAAATGGCTTTCGATAAAATAAATGATAACTGTTTGACATCCCATTAAAATGTGGTACTTGCTTTGTTCCAAGATCATCTCCGCTCGCTTTACAAATATAATCATCACCTGATGCGGCTAAGTTATGACACCGCCCGCACCCAAACTTGCACATGCTTTCCCACTTTAAGCGTTTATACGCCTCTTCTCTTTCAACGCTCTCCTTTTCGTATAACGACATCGCCAACTCTTTCAATCGTTCTCTGTGTTCGTATATCTTTTCATCAACCGAAACCCCGTATGAACTTGTTAAAGCAATTAGATTACATAGCTTTCCATATTCATGGTCCGCATAAATACCTCTTTCGTATACGTAATCTATCGTATTCAAATTCGAAACGCTTTCGCTTTTTCCGCTCGCATAGAAATATTCATATTGTACCTTCTGCCAATACCGAGAATCTCGATCTACTCCCTCACACACGATACGCTTGTCCTTTATCGTCAGTTTCATTGCTTTAACTCCTTTTCGGACCATACAGTATCCACATTGCGCTTTCTTTCCTCGTAAGCCGCATATTTAATTTTTTCTTCGCTGCTATCTTCATAAGAATTTCGCGCAATGCTTGACCATATTCAGGGCGACCAATATAAAGCTATTTGCGCTAAAATCATTCAGTTATTCGGTAACGATGAAATTCACATCATTAGAAAGCACAACATCGATACCGAAGAAGCTATTAAAGCTTTGGAAATCCTTTTTGACTTGATTTATTCTGAAATTTTTATTCAAAATGTAAACGCAAAATTATAGCCAACAAATATAATGCCAAAAGCCTTCCTGATGCGCACAACGAACAGGTGCTATATCCCAATTTACACTCCATGAAGTCATAACTGTCCCGGGAGGCGGTAAAAGTTGAAAAACCTCTTTTTCCCGTTCTTTCATTTCTTCGGGGGATAAATTGCAGCAAATTTGCATACACAATAAATTTTCTTTTATCTTCATTACAAAAATTTCTTTTTTCTTCTCCATTTTTTCTCCTCGTTCCCCGCTTCGGCGGGGCTTTTTATTTCCCGAACGCCTCAATTGTGTCTTTGTAAAACTCGTCAATGCGCATTCGCATCTGTCCGTTTCTCCCTGCCTTCTTGTCGTTCGCGTGCGCAGTCTTCAAAAGACTGAACGCTTGACTATACAGCCGCTTGTTCGCCCTGTCCGCTTCCTCTTCGGTCGCAATGTAATAGCCGTTGTTGGAAGAGCAAACGATTTTTTCAAAATCCGCATCGCGCCGTATTTCGCTGATATAGTCACGCAGTTGCCGATCACTGATCCCGAACCACGACGAAAGATCTTTCGCCGATACTGCGTTCTCTTTTCCTACACGCGTTTTCAGTAAATCGTAGATTCCATACACAATTGCTTCATGCATTATTCTTCCTCCTCTTCTGTCACGAAGCCGATCGCTTCTACCATACCATGATCTTCTTCCATGGAAATAAGCTGCGGTACAGCGGCGCCCTGTCGATATATAATCATTTTGATTTCTGGGTTATGTTTTTTCAAATCCCTTTTCAGTTTCTCTGCATCTACCGAACCGTCCTCAACCAACAGTAACTTCTTGTATGAGTTTACTTTCATCTTCATTCTCCTCTTCCATAATAAGTCGCGGCACGAATGCAACGGGTTTTAATCTATCCCCGCCCGCGTACAAACCCCGCAAACGCTTTGTCAAAGACGCTATGTCCTCATCCAGCGCCGCATCGATCTCTTCTGCGTAGGTCATTGCTCTGCCTCCTCCGGCTTGGTATATCTGTCCGTAGAAATCTTATAGTAGTCGAGATAATCCTGCACATGAATTTTCCCACGGATGCCGAGCCTGTCCGTTCTTCGTTTGATGTTCCGAACCGTCCGTGCCGCGTCTTGATACTTCAACCCCAGCAGATTTTGAATATCGGCTATCGTTAAATATTCTTTTGAAAATATCTCTTCCCTTTCTGCATAGGTCATAATCGTATTACTCCGCTTTCGTTTCTTTCTTGAAAAGATATTCCAACGACTTTTCGGGGAAATACTTGCCCTGAATCGCAAACATTTCCGTG
>CASEFE010000139.1 GCA_949287105.1 uncultured Bacillota bacterium | reverse complement strand
TTCGATGACCATGGATCAAATTGGTCCGTTCTATTTCTCGGTGTATCCGATCAAGACCGATTTTCCGGCCGGCACGCTTGTAGATGTATCTTTGGAGATTAGCGCTAACTCAACTTCTGAATATTCTTCATTAGGGTATGCGGATCAATTTTGGTCTGACAATACTCCGAATGGAACAGAGTTAATATCCAATGATCAGATAACGGGTGAAGGATTTGCTCCTTACACTTTCAGGACTTCGGTTATTGATAAGAATGAAATTGTGATAAAACAATCCTCGGAAAATACCAAAACTTATACGATGAGTGGAAATTATATCTTGTTATATTATACAAACGGGAATGCGGGGGATTCTGTAAAACTGAAAGACATACAAATAACAAAAGTTGCCGATATAGGAAAACCGTTGGATTCGATCGGAACTTTGTACTTTGGTCTTTTGGCTCTTCCTACGGAACTTGCGGCAGGAACCGATGTAACGGTTACGCTCAAAATTGATGCGGCAACTACGTCAGATTATGCGTATATCGGTTATGCTACCGAGCAATGGCCAAATTTTGTACCGAGTAATAATACAGCATTAATTAATGTGAATAAGGGTGGCTGGAGCACAAATGGATTTACGGAATATACCTTTGAAACGAAGGTCGTAGATTTTGAAAAGGTGGCTTTCCAGCAGAATACTGAAATAAAAGAGTATGACATGAGCGGAAATTATGTTCTCATGTATTTCCAAGACGGAAATGCGACTGATCATGCTTGGGTAAAAGATATCAGTATAACACAAAAAACAGCTTCCTGAAAAATACGATAAAAATGGAAAGGCCCCGCCGCGGGAGCGGCGGGGCCTTTCAAATAAAGAGGGACAAGATTCAAAATGAAAAAATTTTTGCGCTTGGGAGAAAAGATTCATAATATTTCCATTAGTGGCACGAACATCAGTGAATTTTCGATTGTTTTACATAGTGACGGTGGAGCAAAAGGAGCACCTATAACGCCAATTCATATTACGAAAGGTGCTTCTGTCTTGCAATCCTATATTTATAAAATTACGGATATGTATATTCCTATTTTATATGATACTTTCCCTTTAAAAACAAAACATGAAATTCTGATTGGCGGAACAAACAGAGAGAATGATTTTTCTCGTAACGAAGAATTTCATGATGACGGTTTTGTCATTAAAACGAAAGATGGAAGCTTGGTTATTAACGGTGGCAAAAGGGGAGTCCTTTACGGAATTTATACTTTTTTGGAGAAATATTTAGGACTGCGTTTTTTTACAAAGGATTGCGAAAGAATATTAAATCAGGAAAATTTTCAAATCGATACAATTGACATTTATTTTGAACCTGTGTTTGAATACCGGGAATTTTGTGATTGGACGGGTTGGGATCCCGATTTTTCTGTAAAATCTAAGATCAATGGTTCATTTGTTCGTAAACTTCGGGCCGAGGATGGCGGAAGTGTCGGGTTTGCAGGAGGTTTTGCGGGTCTTGTGCATACGTTTGCACATCTTGTTCCTGCTTCAAAATTTTATAAATCTCATCCTGAGTATTACGCCGAAGAAGAGGGCGGAAGGCGAAATCCGAGTGGGTTATGTCTTAGAGATGATGAAATGTTTGAAGTGGCTCTCGAAACGGCTCGAAATTGGCTGCGTGCGGAGGAAAATCCCACTTTAATATCTGTCTCGATAAACGATGGAGATGTTGCATATTGCAGATGCGAAAAGTGTAGGGCTGTTTTGGAACGTGGCGGAAATGATACGGATAATTTAATTTGGTTTGTCAATCGTATGAGCCGCGCATTGAAACAAGAATTCCCCAATGTCATGGTTGAAACAATTTCTTATGGGGCGGTGTCAGAACCGCCGGTTTTTGAGCGTCCTGATAAAAATGTGATTATTCGCGTTTGCGGGCAGGGAAACAATCGATATTCTTTACCGGATGGCGTAGCGAAATATTTAGAAACGGGCGATCCGGCTTTTAAAAGCGGATATGATTTTATTCAAAGAATCGAAGCGTTGGAAAAGATCACTGAAAAAATTTATGCTTGGATCTATCCCTATAATTACTATATTATCAACTCTCCTTATCCGAATCTACATACATTTTTAGGTAGTGCAAGGTATTATGCGGAACATAACGTGAAAGGGATTTATATCAATGGAGAAACAGATACTTGTGATTTTGCGGAATTAAAATTTTATTTATTGAGTAAAGTAACGTTTGATCCGTATATGACCGAGGAAGAGTATGAAGTATTGCTGGATGAGTTTTTGGAAGGATATTACGGCAAAGGCTGGAAATATATAAAAAAATATATTGCGCTGACGGAAAAACTTTGTCGCAGTATAGAAGGCAGCGGTACGCCGGATAAGTTTATACCGCTGAAAAAAAGGCGAGGGGGCGGGTATGACGATACCTTTATAAAACGCTCACGCGCGTTATTTGGAAAGGCGCTTGCGCAGGCTGAAAATGCGGGAGAGTACAGGCGTATTAAAAAAAGTTCCCTGCAAGTAGATTACTATGAGCTTTACACATTGATGGATTATATAATGGATCACGGAACGGAAGAGGAAAAAGCGGAGATTGTTCGAAAAAATCGTGAAGTATATGAAGAGTTTATAAAATTTGGAATTACCAGGGTGGTAGAGAATGCTTTTTTACCGGTCGTCAAAAATTTTGAGCAGTCGCCGGTGGAGTGTTGTTATTGGGATAGTACATGCACGGTCAGTGATCGAAACAATGAAAATACGGAGCGCGAACTTTACGTGTTGTTGCCTGTAGAAGGGAATTGCGGAGAGATTGTGGATGTCGAATTTCTATATAAAACCAATAATGAAAACGCAAGGGGATATCTTGCATTATTCGGAGAGGACGCAAAATTAGTTGACTCAAAAATAAATCCTACATGGAAAGAATATAGAAGATATACTAAAATCCAATTGCGTGGCGGAATGATCACAAACGCCTATGAATTTTCAAAACTTTCGGGTATTCCTTTGAGTGATATACGCTTGAATCTATTGCCTATACATTGCAACGGGGTAATTATGCGAGTAGAAAGTATGGACCCCGGTGCGTATCTATCACTAAAAGAGTTAAAAGTTATAAAATAATTGAATGTTCTGTGTTTTAATAGAAATCTTGTAAAAAGCGCTAGATAAAATCGAAAAAAGATACATAAAACTCCGGCGGAAATGAGCGCCGGAGTTTTATATCAGATAAAAATTAGTACTTAATGAATTTGTTTGTCTGAAAGTTATAAAAAATTGTAAATTCGAGCAAACAAATTGTAATTTATTTGCCAATTTACGTAAATTTATATATAATTATAAATAAGTTTATTTTGCTGTGAAAACGGAGAAACCAATGGCGGAACCCAATAAGTATATCAGAAATTTTTGCATTATTGCGCATATCGATCATGGGAAAAGTACGATTGCAGACAGAATTATGGAATTGACGGGTCAAGTATCTGCACGAGAAATGGAAGACCAACTATTGGATTCCATGGATCTGGAAAGGGAGCGTGGGATCACGATCAAGTTGACTCCGGTGCGTATGTACTATAAAGCGACGGATGGAAATGAATATGAATTGAACCTGATTGACACTCCGGGGCATGTCGATTTTACGTATGAAGTTTCACGTTCTTTGGCTGCATGTGAAGGAGCCATACTTGTTGTTGATGCTACGCAAGGGATTGAGGCGCAGACGCTTGCAAATGTTTATCTGGCATTGGAAAACGATTTAGAGATTGTGCCGGTGATCAATAAAATTGATTTGCCTTCGGCGGATATTGAAGGCACACGTAAAGAAATTGAAGATGTAATTGGCTTGGATGCTTCTTATGCGCCGTGTGTTTCAGCAAAAGAAGGTACAAACATACGGGATATTTTGGAACGGATTGTCGAATATATTCCTTCGCCGAAGGGGGATACGGAAGCGCCGCTCAAAGCGCTGATATTTGACAGTTATTATGACAATTATAAAGGAGTAATATTGTTTGTTCGGGTCAAAGACGGGGCGGTGAAAGTTGGCGACATAATTCGGACGTTTCGTTCCGATAAACAATACGATGTAACGGAAGTTGGCGTGTTCAGCCCGAAACTTGCGGCAAAAGAAATTTTACGTGCGGGAGAAGTCGGGTATATTGCCGCGAGTATCAAGAGTATACAGGATGTTGCGGTGGGAGACACGGTTACGGATGCGTTGAGGCCGGCGGCTGAACCGTTGCCGGGCTATAAAAAAGTACAGCCGGTGGTGTTTTGCGGAATTTATCCCCTAGACGGCAGTAAATTTAATGATTTAAAAGATGCTTTATTGAAATTACAATTAAATGATGCTTCACTTATTTTTGAACCGGATACGTCCGTTGCGCTTGGGTTTGGTTTTCGTTGTGGCTTTTTAGGACTTTTGCACATGGAAATCATACAGGAACGAATTGAAAGAGAGTTTAACTTGGACATTATAACTACGGCACCGAGCGTTTCATACCTTGTTCATAAAACAGATGGCGAAGAACTTTATGTGGACAATCCGTCCCATTTGCCGGAACAGACAGATATAGAATATATGGAGGAACCAATCGTAAAGGTAGAGATATATTCGCCGCCGGAGTATATTGGTTCTATTATGGATCTGTGTCAAGATAAACGTGGTGTGTTTAAGGATATGACATATCTTGATGAAAAACGAGTTAAGCTGCTTTATATTTTGCCGTTAAACGAAATCATTTATGATTTTTTTGATCAGATCAAGTCGAGAACGCGTGGTTATGCAAGTTTTGATTATGAACTGATCGGTTATGAACGAAGTGAGCTTGTCAAGCTCGATATAATGTTAAACGGAGAAGTATGCGATGCTCTTTCTATGATAGTTCATAAAGACAGAGCTTATCCGAGAGGTCGAGAGCTTGCCGAAAATCTGAAAGAAGCAATACCGCGTCAGCTGTTTGAAATTCCGGTTCAAGCGGCTGTTGGAGGGAAAATTATTGCGAGGGAAACAGTAAAAGCTGTGCGAAAAGACGTGCTGGCAAAGTGCTATGGGGGCGATATAACGCGCAAAAAGAAATTATTGGAAAAGCAAAAAGAAGGGAAGAAACGTATGCGCAGCATTGGTTCGGTGGAGGTCCCGTCTGAGGTATTTATGCAAATATTAAAGACAAACAAGTAAATTTACTATTTTTTATAGTATTATGTCTAACATAAAATATTGAATTAAAGAAATTTTGGTTTAATGGAAAGCTTTTTTGATAAAGTATATACGATTGTAAAAATGATTCCGTATGGAAAAGTAACGACATATGGTCGAATTGCAGAATTATGCGGAAGTCCCCGTTCTTCGCGAGCGGTTGGATATGCTCTGCATGTTAATCCATATCCGGGAATAGTTCCGTGTCATCGAGTCGTTAATAAGGAGGGGCGTCTTGCTCCGGCGTTTGCTTTTGGTGGAATGGAAATCCAGAAAGCGCTCTTGGAATCGGAAGGGGTTTTGGTAGATTTGCATGAGGATGGGCTGTATTATGTAAATATGGAAAAACACCGCTGGTAAAATTGAGCGGTGTTTTGTTCATATTTTTCCAAACCAAAGTAGGAGAATTAATCATGGCAGGTATTTATGTTCATATACCTTTTTGTAAGGCAAAATGTCGATATTGCGATTTTACATCTTATCCGGATAAAATAGGTTTTTCAGATGCTTATATGGCCTGTGTCCTGAAAGAAATGGAGTTTCGCTCCACTGATTTAAAGAACGTAATTTTTGATACGGTTTATTTTGGAGGTGGAACACCGTCTGTGATAGATCCGAAGTGGATAATTGGATGTATGAATCAGATACGAAAATGTTTTTGCTTAAAAGAAAATCCGGAAGTTACAATAGAGATAAATCCAGGAACTTTAGATCGTGAAAAATATGAGAATTATAAGCGAGCGGGGATCAATCGTTTTTCTGTTGGGCTGCAATCCGCTCTTGATGCGCAGTTACAGGAGCTTGGTCGAATCCATTCAGCAAACGATTTTGTGAACGCGTGTGCCATTTTGAAAGGGAAAAATTTTAATGCGGATATTATGATCGGGTTAAAAGGTCAGGCCTTTTCCGATGTTTGTCGTTCCATAGATCTTGCTTGTCAATGCGGCGCAAAACATATTTCAATGTATGCACTCACGCCGGAAGAAGGAACTCCAATGTTTTCAGAGGAGTATCTGAATGGGGATCTTCCGGATGATGATGAAACGGCGGAGTTGTATGATCGGAGTAGAAAATATTTGGCGGATTTAGGATATATTAGGTATGAAGTATCAAATTTTAGTAAACCCGGTTTTGAATCTCGCCATAATTTGAATTATTGGAAAAGGGGCGAGTATATCGGGTTCGGGGTATCTGCCAGTTCTTTTATGTGTAGAAGAAGATTTACAAATACACCGGATCTCGATGAATATATCAAATGTATTTTATCCGGCTATTATCCGGTAATCGATAATGCGGAGATTTCAGATGAAGAAGCGAAATCTGAAAAAATCATGCTTGCTTTGCGCACAGTAAAAGGGTTGAGTATTGACGAATACCGATCGTTATTTCACTCTGAATTTGTGATTGATTACTTTGATGCTTTGAAAAAGAATAAAGATTATCTTGATTTTGATGGTAAAAATGTACGCATTAAAGATCAATATTTGTATGTGCAAAACACAATAATTTGTGATTTTATGAAATGATATAAAGTACTATGTGTAATATAAATCAGGTTAAATTGTGTCTTCGCTTTCGTGTGTAGCGATTGTTTTGCCTGATTTCGCATCAACCAAAAGGGCATACGTTTTTCCGTTTTTATCAATGAGTCCGACATAATAATAGCAAATATCATTTTCCCAAAGCAGTCGAACGTAAATTTCACCGTTAAATTTTTTGTGGCTTATAAACGAACTGAAAAGTTGTTTATTTTCTTTTTGTGCACAACTTAAAAGATCTTTCAGCCCCAAAAGAGTTTCTTTTTTTACAGATTCTGCGGTTACATTTATTTTTTCGGCTTCGGGGTCATCCGCGTCAAAAATAGTAAAAGATATCGAAGTTTCTTTCGGTTGCGGTAACGTTTGAGAATAGGTGTGAATCATTCGAACATTATCGAAGGCAAGTTCTGCTTCATAGTTTTTTTCGTTTAATGTAAAATTGATTTTATATGTTCTGGTATTATCCGGAACAGTCAGTACGACATCAAAAAGTTCTGATTTATTTGCCGGGGTGCCGTCAGCGCAATAGGGATATTCTCTTGTTCCGCAAGTAACGAATACAGTATACTTATCTTGCGTGCCAATATAAATATTGCTTCTATATTCGGATACATATTCAGTTAAATCTGTTTGTTGAGAACAACCGGCAAAAAGTACGGTAGAAAGAATCAAAAGTGTGATAAAGGCATAACATAATTTCTTTTTCATGATATTCTCCTTTTTGGAACAGTTCTGATAGGTTAAATATATTATTCTTTTTGTTCTGAGATGATAAATTTTATAAATAAAGTTGATTTTTTTTGATGTGTGTGCTAAAATAGGAAAAACTGCTATTTATAGAAGTTGCAGGATTAAATTTTGGCTGCAATATTATTTGCAGGAGAAGCAAAGTTGAGTAAGTTAGTTTTAAAAACGATATTTTCGACATTGGCGGTCATGTTCGGAATCGCTTTTATATTCTTTGGGGTTATGAGCCTTGCCGCTCCTGGTGCGATGCTTGAGTTTTCGGATGGGATAGGATTGCAAAAGTTGAGTGCCGCATATAGTGTCTCGATTTACGAGCGTTCCGGGAAAGTGAATGATCTTGCGAATGCAGTTGAAAGGAATTATTATGCTAAAGAATATTCCGTTGCGGCGGAGTATGGAGTAAAATTGAGAGATTCAAGGTCATTTCAAGAATATTGTGCTCTCCGCGATCGTTTGGATTCGGAAGATTCTATTACATCCGGAAGGGTTGGAAATTACGAACAGTATATAACTGGAATCATTTCAGTGTCTTTATATAACAGTGAGCAGAAAGAAAAGGCAGTGGATGTTTCGTTTTCGGCTTTGAGGGGAGAGTTTCCTGCCAACAATGCAGTAGAATATCTTGCAGATGCTGTGTTGGCCAAGCAGGATTCGGAGTATTGCCGAATTTTACTGGACAACCTTGAAAAACTACAAGTAGAAGATGTAGAACAAGAAGAGTCGTTGGCGGCGCTGGAAGAGTTGTTGCGAAAAGAAATTAATGATTGATTCGTTAAAAATTTACGTGTATATAAATTCAAGGAGTTGCTTATGAATAAAATAGTGCAGGAAGGTTTGACTTTTGACGACGTGTTGTTGATTCCTCAGGCATCTGACGTTTTGCCGTCAGGTGTTGATCTGAGTACAAAATTAACTGATGATCTGAAATTGAATATTCCTCTTATGAGCTCGGCGATGGATACGGTAACGGAAAGTAAACTGGCGATTGCGATAGCTCGGGAAGGTGGCATTGGAATCATTCATAAAAATATGACAATCGAGGAACAGGCTAGCCAGGTTGATAAAGTAAAGAGAAGTGAACACGGCGTCATTACAGATCCATTTTTTCTTGCGCCTGAAAATACGGTACGTGAAGCGGTTGCGCTAATGGAACGGTATAAAATAAGCGGCGTTCCGATTACGACAGACGGGAAGTTAGTCGGTATTTTGACCAATCGTGATCTGCGTTTCGAATCGAACTATGATCAGCCGATTTCTAACGTGATGACAAAAGATAATCTTGTGACCGCGCCGGTAGGGACTTCTTTGGAAGAAGCACAAAAAATACTTGGGAAGCATCGCATAGAAAAGTTGCCGATCGTAGATGAAAAAGGTTATCTCAAAGGCTTGATAACCATCAAAGATATTGAGAAAAGTATTCAGTATCCGAATTCGGCAAGGGATAAGAATGGCAGATTGATTGTCGGAGCTGCTGTTGGAACGGCAGCAAACACGATGGAGCGGATAGCGGCATTGGTAGCGGCAAAAGTGGATGTGATAACAGTTGATACGGCACACGGACACAGTAAGGGCGTATTGGACGAAGTAACAAAAATTAAGGCAAAATATCCTCAGGTTACATTGATTGCCGGAAATGTAGCGACCGCAGAGGCAACAAAGGCATTGATCGATGCGGGTGCGGACGTCGTGAAAGTCGGTATCGGCCCTGGGTCTATATGTACGACGCGTGTTGTTGCGGGAATAGGAATGCCGCAGTTGACCGCTATTATGAATTGTGCGGAGCAAGCGGACAAAATGGGTAAGCGGATTATCGCGGATGGAGGAATTAAGTATAGCGGAGATATAGTAAAAGCAATTGGTGCAGGTGCATCTGTTGTAATGATCGGAAGTTTGTTTGCCGGCACGCTGGAAAGCCCGGGAGAAATTGAAATATACCAAGGCAGGAATTTCAAAGTATACCGCGGAATGGGATCTTTAAGTGCAATGGCGGCAGGCAGCAAAGACAGATATTTCCAGGAAAATGCAAGAAAATTTGTTCCGGAAGGTGTGGAAGGCCGTGTGCCTTACAGAGGAAAACTTGCGGATATAGTATTTCAGATGCTTGGCGGATTGCGGGCAGGAATGGGGTATTGCGGAATGCATTCCATTGAAGAGTTGCGTAAGAATGCAAAATTTGTGCGCATAACGAATGCCAGTTTGATTGAAAGCCATCCGCATGATATTTCGATTACAAAAGAATCGCCGAATTATAGTCCGAGAGGTTTGTAAGCGACAAAAAGAATGTACCGCATCGCGGTACATTCTTTCATAAGAGGGAAAGTGAAAGAAAAATAACCAGGGAGTGTTGTATGGCTCACGAAAAAATATTGGTACTTGATTTTGGCGGACAATATAATCAATTGATTGCGCGTCGTGTACGCGAGAATGGTGTATATTGTGATTTATGGCCTTATGATACAGATATAAAAAAAATACGTGAATATAATCCGATCGGAATCATATTTACGGGTGGGCCAAACAGTGTGTACGAAGATGGGGCCCCGCATATTGATCCGAAAATTTTAGAGTTAGGAATACCGGTTTTAGGAATTTGTTATGGTTGCCAGCTGATTGCTTATACTTTGGGCGGTAAAGTTGCGCATGCGGACATTCGTGAATATGGCCGTATTGAAATTGAATACAGAGAAAGCCAAATATTCAAGACATTAAAGGAACACAATATATGTTGGATGAGCCATACCGATTACGTGAGTGAAGTTCCTTCAGGTTTTCAAATTACGGCAAAAACAAAAACATGTCCTGCGGCGGGTTTTGAAGATCCGAAACGAAAAATTTATGGGATACAGTTTCATCCTGAAGTACATCATACTGCGGAAGGAAACAAAATTTTGCGTAATTTTCTGTATGAAGTTTGTGGAGCCAGTGGTGATTGGACCATGTCGAATTTTGTGGCGGAGCAAGTATCGCTTTTGCGTGAGAAACTGAAAGGGAAAAAAGTTTTATGCGCTATGAGCGGGGGGGTGGACAGTGCTGTTGCCGCTACTTTGGTACATCGTGCAGCTGGCAATAATCTCACCTGCGTGTTTGTTGATCATGGCCTGTTGCGTAAGGGGGAAGCGGAAGAAGTTGTTGAAGTTTTTCGCAATAAATTGGGGATGAATCTCATAAAGGCGGATGTGCGTGACAGATTTTTGGAAAAGTTGAAGGGCGTATGTGAACCGGAAAAGAAGCGTAAGATTATCGGTGAAGAATTTATCAAGGTTTTTGAGGCGGAAGCAAAGAAAATAGGATCTGTCGATTATTTGGTGCAAGGGACAATATATCCGGATGTAATAGAAAGCGGAAAAGGTGCGTCAGCCGTTATAAAAAGTCATCACAATGTGGGCGGCTTGCCTTCGGTAGTTGATTTTAAAGAGATTGTAGAACCATTGCGTGATTTGTTCAAAGACGAAGTTCGAAAGGTAGGAACAGAGTTGGGTTTACCCGATTCGGTTGTACAGCGTCAACCTTTTCCTGGTCCTGGACTTGCAATTCGTATTATGGGTGAGGTTACGGAAGAAAAGTTGCAGACTTTGCGCGATGCCGATTATATTTTCAGAGAGGAGATTGCAAAAGCAGGGTTGAATCAAGAAGTCTGGCAATATTTTGCCGTGATTACCTCGACTTATACTGTGGGGGTAATGGGTGATGCGCGGACATACGAGCCTGTAATTGCTTTACGTGCAGTGACCAGTGTCGATGCAATGACGGCAGATTGGGCGCATATTCCTTATGAGGTATTGGAACGAGTATCGAACAGAATTGTTAATGAGGTGGCGCATGCAAATCGTATAGTATATGATATTACATCCAAACCGCCGGCAACAATCGAATGGGAATAATAATATTATTGTTGAAAATAAACACGAACTTGAATAATATTTATATAAATTTTATTTTAGGAAAAATTTAAAACGGAGGATAAAGAAAGCATGGATAACAACAAACGTCCCGAAAGCATGAAACGAATTGACAGTTTGGAACTGGCGAATGATTTTATAAAAGAGCAGGTAAAATCAGTACAGGAACAAGTAAAGGATAAGAAAGTTTTGCTGGCATTATCCGGTGGCGTAGATTCGTCGGTGGTAGCCGCATTGCTGATCAAGGCGATCGGTAAAAATTTAGTCTGTGTACATGTAAATCATGGGCTCTTGCGGAAAGGAGAGCCGGAACAGGTGATTGAAGTATTCAGAAATCAGATGAATGCAAATCTTGTTTATGTAGATGCGGTAGATCGGTTTTTGGATAAACTTGCAGGTGTCTACGAACCCGAAAAGAAGCGTAAGATCATCGGTGCGGAATTTATTCGTGTGTTTGAAGAAGAGGCGAGAAAACAAGACGGCATCGAATTTTTAGCGCAGGGGACAATTTATCCGGATATTTTGGAAAGCGGTCCGGTAAAGGCGCACCATAATGTCGGAGGCTTGCCGGAAGATTTGAAGTTTGAGCTTGTAGAACCGCTGAAATTTCTTTTCAAAGATGAAGTTCGCGTTGTCGGAAAGGCGCTCGGATTGCCGGATTCTATGGTCTATCGTCAGCCGTTTCCCGGGCCGGGGTTGGGGGTGCGTTGCCTTGGTGCGATCACAAGAGAAAGATTGGAATGTGTGCGTGAATCGGATGCGATTCTTCGTGAAGAGTTTGCGAAGAACGGGTTAGAAGGCAAAGTGTGGCAATATTTTACCGTAGTACCGGATTTTAAGTCTGTTGGCGTTAAAGACAATAAGAGGACTTTTGAATATCCCGTGATACTTCGTGCGGTCAATACCGTTGACGCAATGACGGCAACGGTAGAAGATATACCTTTTGCGTTGTTGCAGCACATTACTGCGCGGATTACGTCGGAAGTAAAAGGTGTAAACCGAGTTTTATATGATTTGACACCGAAACCTTGCGGAACAATTGAGTGGGAGTAAGCGCGATAAAAATCAAGTGCGCATTTGTCAATGGAAGAGTTACGTGATTATCGGTTCGACAATTTAAAAGGTTTTCTGATTTTTTGCGTTGTGTTCGGACATTTTATAGAGCTTTTTGATAAAGAAGGAACCGTATACCGATTTATTTATACTTTCCATATGCCTGTTTTTATTTTTGTCAACGGGTATTTTGCAAAATATGATCTGAAAAAAATATTCTGTTCGCTTTTTTTTCCGTTTATTATTTTTTAGATCATTTATAGGTTGACAAATATAGTGGTAACAGGACAAATAGGGTATGCGTGGGGGTCTCCGTTTTGGCTGTTATGGTACCTGGCGGCGATTTTAGCTTATTCAATGTTGATACCTTTAATCGAAAGAGAAAAAAAGGGCGCGCGGATCTTTGTTTTGGTAATAAGTATATTATTGTCGATCATTGCGGGTTATTTTTCACGAATTGATTATACTCTTTCGCTTTCGCGGATTCTTGTGTTTGCACCCTATTTTATTTTTGGGGTATATTGTGGTCAAAAGGTACGAGCAAGGCAGGATCATCTTTTCAGTAAAAATGGAAAACCGATGAAGATTTTATATTGTGTAATTCCGTTTTGTGTATTGTGGTTTGTAAATCAGGCTGATTGGCTGATGTCTTGGATGCTCTATGGCGGAAGTGCCTATCGGCTTGGATACACGGCGGGAGTGCGTTTATTATTATATCTGGTGGGATTTTCCTGGATTTTATTTTTTATTCGTTGGACCCCGGATGTCAAAATACCTTTATTGACTCGGATCGGACGCTATACGTATCCTGTCTATTTATTTCACGGATTCTTCGTTCTGACAGCTAAATGGACCGGTTTATTCGGGTATGCGTATGAAGTCAATATTTTAATTGCCGCTGTGTATGCTGTTTTGCTTGTTATTCTGTTGGGAAATAAATACATATCCAAATTTTTTAATAAGATATTTAACGGGAGATGGGTTATACAGCTTTTTAAACGAAAGAATACGGAAATCGCACAATAAGTTGTTGACCATTGGATGCGGATAAATTACTGTTTTGTCGAATATTGAAAGCCTTGCAAAATATTTTTGCAAAGGCCTTTCTTTTTTTTATAGAGTATGGTATACTAATAGAATAAATTTTCTATTCTATAAGGATCGGGTTTAGATCAGGCTATATTGGGGGACGTGGCAATGACCGAACAGGAAATGAGCAAATTTATAGAAAGCCGAAAAGAGCCGGATAAACGCTTTTATCTGGATCTTCTGGATACGGATAAACAACGTGCGTATGAAGACATGCGGGTGCGTGTTGTGATGGCGTTGCTCAAAACAAAATATATAAACTCGTTAAAGCAAAAAATCCGTTCAGCGCAGGAAGAGATAGAACGTTTGCGCGGAGAGGATTTTTCTGCGGAAAATTATCGGATGATCATTGCTCTCAACGCAGAAATCAAGGGCTGGCGCGGAGAGGTGGAAAATTATAAATGTTTTTTTACGGAACCGTATTTTGCGCGTATGGATCTTTACGATACCGAGGAGGGCTATAACAGCTACTATATAGGCAAGAAAGGAGATATCAATCTTGAAATTATTGATTGGCGAGCTCCTTTGGCAAGAAAATATTATCAAAAGAGCCAGATCGATTTTACGATCAACAATTATCATTATAAATTGATATTAAGAAGGGCGTTGCGGACAGCGAACGGAAGATTTATTGACTTTAAGAACGAGTACCTCAGTTTACGCGATTATTTAACCAAGGAAGAAATCGCAGGGCGCGACGAAGAAATTATATTTGATCCTTACTTGAAGGAAATTCTCAAAAGCAGAAAAGAACAATCTGAAATTTCGGATATAATTGAAACGATTCAGGAAAAGCAATATGAAATCATAACCAAGCCGGAGCGTGCGAGTTTTGTATTGCAAGGTTGTGCGGGAAGCGGCAAGACAATGATCATGTTGCACCGTCTGAGTTTTTTAATGTACAATAATGAAAACTTGCGTCCGTCGGATATACTGGTTATAACGCCGAGTGACTCATTCAATGCGTTTATCGATGAACTTTCACAAGTTTTAGAGTTGGAAAAGATCAAAACGTATACTTTGGACGAATATTTTTTGCAACTTTTAAAAAATGAGGATGTCGATATTGCAGAAAAGATAGAAATCAACAAGAAAGCGCCACGTGCATATCTTGAATATATTTATTCTGAAAAATTCTTCGATGATGTTCAAAAGAAACTGGCAAAGATTTATGATGGCATAATAGGAATGTTTTTAAGTCCGGAATGCCGGCCGATGGTGGTTGAGGTGACAGAAAATTGCCGCGTACAACTGGAAAATTTTACTTATCTTTTGAATACGGGGGTACGGCTGCGTCGTGCAGTATTGGGTGAAATCAAAGAAAAGGCGGAAGGCGGATTGTACTATACAAAACCGTTTCGCGGTGTAATGAACGATGTGACGGCAATCAATGAATTTCTTGTATCGTTGCTGAAAAACGGCGAAGCAGCAAATTACAGCAACTTTTACAGGGATGTGCTTACATTTTATCGGGCGGCATCCAATGTTGCGAAACAGGGCGTAAAGACAATGTTATCCGCACTCAAAGATTTGGCAACATTGAAAGAATCGGTAGAAAAAGAAATTTCTG
>CASEFE010000138.1 GCA_949287105.1 uncultured Bacillota bacterium | reverse complement strand
GTACTCGCTTTTCCCTTGTTCGATCAGCTCGATGGGCACCTTTTCCTCTTGCGGCTTTGCCGTACTGCATCCCGTCAACAGCAATGCTATTACGCACAAAAAGAGTAAGATCTTCTGACTTTTCATTCTTTTACCTCCACCGTATACGAAAGTCTTGCCCCGTTGTATGAACTGTCATACGCGTAATAAACAACCCGATATGTTCCTGCCGTCAAAGGCTTAAACGTCTTATCAAACTGAGCCGAACAATAATTTCCATATACGTCCTGCACCCACACGATCACCGTAACTTCGCCGTCTTTTTCGTCGAACGCACTCGCCGACGGGATGGGTATGCCCGCTTTCTTTGTCGTCGTTTCCGCCACTTTGCCGTTTACAAAAATGACGGGACTTTCTTCGTCTGCCGACGTAAAGGTATATGTTTCTGCCGTCGTTTTGCCCCTTGCGTCCGTCGCCGTATACGTCACTTTGTAATCTCCGTACGACGAAAGCAAAAATTCATATGCTGACGGCTCTCCTTCGTATAATGTCCCGCCGTCCGGCGAAACCACTTTCATCGATACCTGCGCTTTGCCCGACAACACATCGTATGCTTCCGCCGTCGGCAGTACCACTTTGTCAAAGCGGCCGAGAATGTGGTTCTTCATTGTACCTCCATACGACAACACAGGGCCGCTGTCAATAAAGAATCCGCCTGCCGGAAGAAAAGTCTGGTTTGCCACCTGATAAATGCCCAGTGTACCCGCTCCGCCGTTGCCGTGAACGGCTATTTTCAGGTACGCCGCTCCGCCGAATCCGTCATATAAGCGTCCGTCTTCATACCGTTCGAGCGTGAATACCGCCGCATCGCCGCTGTAAATTTTTCCGTTCTGAATGGTCAGACGGAACGTCTGCGATTCATCAAAGAACGACCCTGCGATCTCTCGCCGCTCTCCCGTTCCGTTCAGTTGCAGGTAAGAATGGATCCGATCTTTGGGATAAATACGGAAGGTCATGTTTTTCTCGCCGGTAAAATCGCTCAGGCGCACATCCACATAGGCAGATGATGCGTTGATTCCGCTCAATTTGAAAGCGACGGTAAATCCCTGCGTCGGCAACAGATGCGCAAATCCTGCCGTAAAATCGCAATCCGCTTTTAAGAATACGCCTTCCGACTCCCGCGCTTCCACAAAAACATAGTCCTCCGTCTGAATTCCCGCCATCACATACCCGTTTTTGTATTCCGGATATTTATTCGAAGCATAAACGGGTATACGCACCGTCTTTAAGCTTTCGGTATTTCCGCATCGCGCCACATATTCCACCAGAAGTTCCGTTGCATCCGCCGCCACGGCAAAAGTGCGATCGGAATTCAGTCTCTTTCCGTTCACATAAATCGAACGGTATACCGACGCCCCGCCTTCATAATCGACCGCCTCAAAATCCGGGATCACGATCGTGGTTCCCGCCTCCGCATACGGAATCTGCCCCAAAATTTTAATTACCGGCTCCTTGTGCGAAAGAACGGGTATCTGAAGGCTCACGCGGTATTCACCCCTCGACGGATATAAATAATCCTGTACGAAAACGCGGATCTCCAGCGTCCCTTTTTCCCAAAGAAATACACTGCCCGTCTCGTCTGTTTCCGTCGGCGCATCGTTCAGATATAACTCTTCCCGATGCGTGAGCGTTCCCGATCCGCCATATACCGCGATGGATGGTACCTTGTACCTGTCTCCCGCGTATGCCGTAAGAACTTCATCCGTAAATTCCGCCGTCACCGGCAAGATCTCTGCGGACGCTTTCGCCGTAAACGAAAACGTCTTGCTCGTCTTTGTTCCGAATGCGTCTACCCCGACATATTCGATCGTATAATTCCCCGCCGCTTCGGGCTTCACAAACCCGTTTTGCAAGGAAAGTTTCTTTCCGTTTTCATCTTTCACAGTCGTTGTCGCCCGCGCGCTTCCGAACAGTACATCCCACGCCGCGACAGACGGAACAGGATAATTTTCCCCGACCACGGCATCCGGCAACTTGCCCGCCGCCAGATATTCCTGCGATGCGCCGATCTCCAAAACCGGAGCGGAATTCCCCGCAGCGGGAGCATTTCCGCCGAGCGGTACGCCTCCCACTTCCGTCACGATCACCTGGCTTTCCATATTCAGCGTCGGCACGCGGATTTCCAGATAGACTTCCCCCGTCGTAAATCCTTTCCATGCCTCATCTCCGAATAACTCCGTATCGTCCAGATCGATCACCGTAAACGCGCCCTGATAATAATCGGTGGCACAATTCGTTAAAACCCGATTGGTCGCACAGTCAAACCGGAAGGCAAACTGCGGTACCGGATTCCCTCCGTTGGATTCCTGCCCTTTCGGACCGCGGAAGGTGTTCATTACCACCGTTCCGTACATGTTCTGATACAAAGCCCCGTTGTATTGACTGGTTCCGTACAATTTTCCGCCCGTCCCTGCCAACAGATAGGAGTTCTTATACGTCCATGCCGCCTCTTCCCGCGTATCCGACCATTGCAATGTCAGTACATTGGAAGAATCATGCGCGTCCGTCAGCGTAACCGTGATCTGCTGAAAGGTGGGATTGAGTGCATTGTATATCGGCTGAAATGAAACGATATTTTTGTCCGATGAAATTTTTCTAAGATCAAGCACGTTGTTCCACCTGATCACGCCGCCGCTCTTTACCGAAAACAAAACTCCGTTGCCTGCTGCGGCATACTCCGGCACTGCGCTGTCCGTTGCCATTCCCGTAACCGCCGTGTTCCCCGTAAAAAGATCCGTATATTCCAATCCGACCGAAATCTGTTTTTGCGCCGTATAGGAAACGTCCCCGTCCTTTGCCGAATATGTGAGAATATAGCTTCCCACTTCATACGGCGTAAACTGATTTCCCTCCATGGCAGCCGGCAGGCCGTCCGGCCCGACGGCGGATACCAGTTCCGCCTTCTCTTTTGCGGTTCCGCCGATCAGCCACACGTCCGGCAATGTGACCGCTCCGCCGTTCGCGGCGATCCGCCCGGGCAATGCCGAACAATCAATATACGCCCCGTCTTCCACCTGAATCGAAAAACCCTTCGAACGCGAGCCGCCGCTCGCTGTGGCCGTATACGACAATACATACGAACCGCTCTCCGAAAACACATAGCTTTGCTTTGTTCCGCCTTCAAACCGATCTATGACCACAGATCTGTCCTCTTCCTGCTTTTCCACGGTGATCGTATACGGAATGGCCTTTGTGCCTGCCGTCACCTTGGGATCGGGCAGGGAAATGCTCTCACCCGTCGCATAGCGTTCATAAAAAAGCAGTTGGCCGCTGAAATCAAAGACCGGATATTCTTTTTCATCCGCAAAGACGACTCCCGGCCAGAACAATACCGCCATGCCGATGCTTACCATGAACCCCGTCAACAGAATCAGTTTTTTGAAAAGACTGCATTCCTTTCTCATGATTTTCTCCTCAATTTAACAAAGATCAAGACACCCGCTCCCAACACGACCAACGCTCCCCCGCATGAAAGCAATACGATCGCCCAGGTCGGCATCCCCGCAGGAGCATCGCCCTTTTCAGAAACTTCGATCGAATACGTCAAAGTCCCCTCGTTTCCATCCGCATCCGTTGCCGAATATTCGATGCGGTATTCTCCCGATCTCTCAAAGGTGAACGCGCCCTCTTTTACCTGTGACGTTACCTCCTCATCTCCTCTGAAAATTCGGATCGTGCAGGTCAGCGCCGCCCCCGAATTATCGCTGGCTTTCCCCTGCAACAAAGCGATCGTATCCCCGATCATCGCATATTCGGGATACCCGCCTTCCGTTTCTATGATCGGCTTGGACGAATCTTCCACGAAAAGCTTCGCTGAAAGAATTTGCTGCGTTCCGTCTTCTGCCGAAACGAGTTCGTATCTTAAAAGATATTCCCCCGTCTTGGTGAATACATAGCCCGTTTCGTGCATCCGCTCGCAAAGGGGATTTTGAAATTCGGTATCATCCCCCGCATACAGTGACACGGTGTAATAATACGCATCCGAACGAAGCGGCGGCGGCATCTCCGCAGCCGAAGATAATTCAATTCGGTATTGCGCAGACAGTAAACCTTCTTCTGCCGATACAGGTTCGTACGGCAAAAGAAAACCCGCGCAAACAAAAAACACTGCAATGGCCGCAATCCATTTTTTCATCCTTTCAGTCCTCCGATCTGCAATTTCTGAACAATCAGTTTCTGCATGGATAAATACAACAGCGATGTGGGGATCATCGCAATGATAAACGAAGCTAAAATTTCCGGCTGCGTCGCACGGAATTGCGACGCCTGATACTGGAAAATATACATTCCGTAGGCAAGGTTGGGATAACTCGGCAGCCAGATCACAAATGTGCTCCAATCGTTCCACACGCCCAAAAAGGACAGGATATACGTTACCGCCGCCAGCGAAACCGCATTCGGAAGATAAATCGTACACATGACGCGGTAATGCCCCGCGCCGTCAATGCGGGCCGCTTCCGCATAGTCCTTCGGAACACCGCGAAAGAGCTGATAAAAAAGCAAAAAGTTCATGCCCGAAAAACACCCGGCAGGCGAAAGCAGTATCCACAAAAACATATTGTCATACCGACCCAATGCCTTATTGATCTGCATGGACGCAGGAAGATTTCCGACGATCGGCAAAATCATCAATACGATCCCGAATCCGTACAAAAATTTGCTGAACGGATTCCGATACATCGAGATCACATACGCCATCAGCATCGTAAACAAAATTCCGAGCAGAGGCGAAAGCGTCGAATAAACTATGCTGTGCGTCAATAAATCAAAAAGGCCGAATTCGGACAGTCCGTTTTTTGTAAGCACGCGGATGAGCATCTTGGCAAAAACATTGGAATAGTTTTCCGGATGCCAGCTCGTCGGCCAGCCGAATGCGCTGATCGCATAATCGACCTGGTCTTTGAAAGAAGCATACAAACACCAGATAAGAGGCACAAGCAGCGAAATACAGAGAAGTATCGCCAAAAGCCCCGTCAGGATCATCGGTACAATCGCCGCACGCGAGATGCGGTCCGTCAACGGTCGTCTTCTCATGCCATATCCCTCGTCGGATCAAAACGATCCAGTGCAAATTTCGTTCCGAAGGTCAGCGGACAAGATACCAAAGTCAAAATCAAGCCGCCCGCAGCCAAAAACGGATAGGTGCTTTCTCCCACGGCCGTCATCGTCTGTACCGTGAAATAATAACCCATTGTGTATACTTCCGGATACGCTCCGTACATATAAAAAGTCATCACCGGACCTGCCGTCAGAAATAATCCGGATACACCCAGAATTAAAAACGTGGATATCGTCGGATAAATCAACGGCAAAATGATTTTCCAAAACTGCGTCCACCACCCCGCGCCGTCCATCTGCGCGCTTTCAAACAGCGAAGGATCAATGGCGCGCATCGCATTGGGATAGATGATCAAAGACGTGGAAAAGGACGTCCAGATCATATAAAAGATGACCGTCGAAAATGTATATTTCGGATCGGTAAGAAGATCCGGAAAACCGCTCAGCCCGAACACCGACTTTGCAATGGACGGCAAGGCACCCCCGACAAATCGCTTGAATACCATCGCGATGATAAATTCCGAAACGATCGCAGGGACCATGATCACGATCATAATGAACCGATTTGCAAACAGCTTTTTGAAAATATAAAAGGAAAACAACAGATAGAGCGGCATACAGATCGCTAAATTGATCAAAAACATCTTGATCGAATTTTTGAAACTCGTAGACAAAAGCGTTCCGTCTTCCGACGCCATTTCCCGAATAAAATCGACAAAATTATGAAACCCTGCCCAAGTTTTTGTTCCGTCAAACGCCACATCCTGAAACGCCAGCAAGATCGAATTGATATTCGTGCCGATCCAGAAAATGGCAAACAGCGTCAACGGAAATGCGTAGATCGAAATCTGAAACCCCACGCTGGCAAGTTTGCCGCTCTCTTTCCACTTCCGAAAGACCGATTTTCGTTGTTCCGTCACATCCTTTTTCATCGGTTATTTCACCTCGTATAAAGGTTTGCTCGTCTCATAATAGCCCGCCCAATTTTCCCGCGCGTACCACTTCATCCCTTCCAGCCAGGTTTCCTTGGAAATATTCCGCACGCGCATTTCAACCGGATAATTGTATGTGCCGCGCCCGGCTTCTTCGTTGACATACGCCGTAAACCGCGACGATCCCAGTTTCGTCGAAAATGAAATAGGCGCCGTATAATCCAGCAACGTCGTGTTCAATATGTAAATATTTTCGGAATCCTGGTACATATCCCAGACCGAACGCTGGAATTTGGTCATCTTGGCAAGCTCTTCATCCGAAAGTGAATATTTGTACGGCTTGGGCGTTCCCGTCGAAAGGGTAAACTGTTTGAGATTTTCGTCCCGCAGCGTATACGACACAAACAGCTTGCACATATCGATAAAGTTCTGATCCCCTTTGTTCGCGATCAGCACCGTTCCCGAATCCTGCACGGCCATCACCGTTCCGTTGCCTTCCCCGTCGATACCCTTTTGTCCGGGAATCTCCGGAAACAGCATATACCGATAATCCCGCGTGCCGTATTTATAGTTGCTGTTTCCCGTGTTTTCCAGCGAATCGAACATCGTCCGCGCCTCGTATTCCCACCAGATACCTTCTACCAGCATCGCTCCCTTTTTATCCGCATTGCTCCGCTGATCCCACAACAAAAAGTCGTTCTGCGCACCGCGGTGATCCGACTGCGCCGGAATACGCGCGTTGTCTTTGGATACGATCGAATACTCATAAAAATCCAAAGCCTGCTGCAATCCTTCCATTTCATACACCAGATTCCCTGTCTGCGGCGTGATCTGCCGGCCGTTGTACTCTCCTGTATATGTGTAAAAGATCTCGTTGTTTTTTAAGCCCTCGTATTGCGCAAAGATCGCCTTCAATACAGGCAATGTGTATTCATACCCGAATGATTCGGAATATACCACCGGCACCGCCGTCGATGTCTGATTGATCCGCGTAAATAAAATTTTCCATTCTGCCAATGTCTCCGGCTGCCCGTCATCGTAAGTGCCGTATACACCGTCTTTGCCCGCGCGGAGTATGATATCTCCCGCCGTGTAATTGGTTCGTTTCGTTGCGGAATCAAAGATAAGATATTCGCCCTGTACATGACAGCTGATGCCCTGCGCCTTTACCGCTTCTTCATCCGCAGCCGTCGCCGTCCACAGCCAGCCGTTTTCGATGTTTTCTTTGAAAATTCCGTGATCGTACACAAATCCGCCGACCGACGAGGTGTACGGCAACCCGTAAATGCCCGTCTTGCCCGGATAGGAATACGCCTGTTTCACAAGATCATACTGCAAAACTTTTTCTTTCAAAGGCTTTGTTTCCCCAGAATTTTTTAACGGGCTTTCATACAGATCCGATATGTCCGCTACCAGATTTTTCGCAACCAGTTGCTTGAACGACGGCGAAGTTGTCGTAAAATATATATTGTAATTCAGCGACGAAGAATACTCCGTAATGTCCGCCCCCTGCCCCGGCGTTATGATGACCTGATATTTGGGATTATCGTTTTCGAACTGCTGTTTGATCTGCGTCAGCCAGTCCGTTCCGTAACCCCCGTCATACACCGAAACATAGATCTGCGTTCGGTTCGGATCGATCTTTTCGATGACATTGCCTTTGCATCCGGTCAGCAAAGATACTCCGCCCAACACCAGCGCAAACAAACTGGCCATCCATCTTTTTTTCATTGCTGCTTCTCCTTATTCATATCTTGTTTTTGTTCTATATTTTGCCTTTCAACTTGCTTTTCTGCCCAAAATCATTTATAATTTCAGTCATGAATACCAACTTGAAAAACAATGATATCTTTTTATTGGGGGATGATTATATCTATTCTTCCTATGGGATCTTTGCAGAATTCCATAACACGGAATACCATCTGCCGCATTACCATACCTACTATGAACTGCTCGTCATGCTCAACGGACGGCTTTCCCATTCCTACACCGATGTCGGAAACGACCCACGCTTTCCCGCTCGACCCGCTTCCGGCGCAAGGTACCACGTCATTTCCGATGCAACACTTACTTTCGAAACCGAATCGCTCCAAAAATATGACGTTCAGATCATCCCGCCTTCCATCTGCCATTACTATACTTTCGATCAGTCGCAGGCTTCCTATATCAACATTTCCCTGTCGCGACCCCTCTTTTCGGAGATAATCCGCCAGCTTCACGCCGAAATCCCGACCGATCGCCTGGCGACCATTCGCATCTCTCCGGAAAAATTACAGACCATCGAGGAATCCTTTACCCTTTTGGGACGTTACACCAAACTTTCCCACCAGGATCGCTCCGCCCTCACGCAGATCATCGCGTACCAGGTTCTCGGATGCTTTATCGAGTCTCGTTATACGATCAACGAGGATCTTCCCAAATGGCTCTCCAACCTTCTCATCACGCTCAACAATCCCACCAGTTACGAACAATCCCTCGAATTTTTGCTTTCGACCGTACCGTACAGCCGAACCTGCGTCTACAAGGCCTTCAAAAATGCAATGGGCATCTCCCCGAAAGAATATTTTACCGCACAAAAAATGCGCTACGCCTGCCAGCTTTTGCAAAACACTTCCATGAAGGTCATTACGGTTGCCAACGCCGTAGGCTACAACAACGCCGGTTTCTTTGCCAAAGTATTCGCACAATACGCGGGAGGAATGACCCCTTACCAATATATCAAAACGTATCGCAAAAAAATTTCTCCTTAGCCCGCGCTTTTCACTTTTCTTACCTGAAAAAATTTTGCACTGTCAAGGTTTCCATAAGTTTTGCTTTTTTACGTAAAGCAGATCGCAATGCCCGCGCTTGCCGCGGCTCAGCTGCAAAACCGAATTTGTCGTTTCTCCGCATATCATATCGATCCGAAGGCCGTATTCAAAGGTGTTTTTGACGCTGTATGTTCCAAGTTTTTCGACGCCTTTGCACGTATTTGTTGAAAACGTACGATCATAGATCCGGTCTTTGCCGTCTGCCGTTGCGATTACTTGTACCGTTTGCGGTTCCGTCCCCTCGTTGATCAGATAAAATTCAAGAGAAATTTCCTCTCCCAACGCATAGTCTAACTTCGCATACCGCACACTCCCCATGACCGGCCGAAATGCACTTTTCAACGAGTAATAGGCAAGCTTGGGTATAGAATCGTATCCGATCAGGCTGGTACAGCTCGCATTCGGGCTCGGTTCATTGAGCTGCCACAAGATGCTGCCGCTGTTTTGATAAAGCCTCCGACGGTTGCTCTCCACCGCATACCTGCATCCTTCCGCCTGGATGAACTGGCTCGCAAATACATAATCTTTCAGATGAAACAGTTTTCCGAAAAATGTTTCGTCTCTTTTTTTTGTGTCCCAAAAATCGCCGAGATGCCGCCATACATAATCTTCTGCCGCGTCCGTCACCCGAAGGCTTTCCTGCGGAAGTATCTTTTTTAACATCTCTTCGTTCGCAACGCCGTCTACACCGAATTCAGCATGAAACAAACTGTCCGATCGATTGTAGTGCGGATAAAACCACCAGCCGTCTTCCCCTATATAAAATTTATAGAGTCCGTGAATATTGTGATTGTTCCCCTTATCCCCGTATTTTAAATTAAAATTCGGCCCGCTCGGCGTCGACGGATAAAACATACGCCCTGCATCCAGCCGATGTACGATCTCCGCCAGCATTGCAATGTTCGGATTTTTTTCCGTCACCGGAGTGTAATTGTCTTCCGCTTTTAATTCGTTTCCCCCGCACCATACCGCAAGAGAAGCATGGTTCCGAAGATCTTTCACGGCTCGCTCGCTGACCTGCCGCAAATGTTTCAGATACTCTTCATCACAATTCGGTATACTGTCTACCCCCGAACTCGACTGTATAAAATCCTGCCAGACCAGTATACCATAATCATCACAGGCATTGTAAAATTCTTCGTCACCGAAATATCCGCCGCCCCAGACCCGCAGAAGATTAAATCCTCCTTCAGCCGCAAGACGAACCAGTTCACGGCTCCTCCCCGTCCCGCTTTTGTACATCAGATCGACGGGAACTACATTGGCTCCCTTGATATAAACCTCTGCTTTATTCACCGTACAAAGATAAGGTAAAGCCCCTTGCGGGCCGCCCGGGTTCTGTATCCATTCCAATTCCCGAAATCCGTATCGGCAACGGTACTGATCGGACACCTCTTTTTCCGCGTAGACGGTAACCGTCACAACATAAAGATTCTGCGCTCCCTTTCCGTTTACGTTCCAGCGCCTGACACCGCTTAATCCGAAGGAATGCACAAAATTCGTTTCCCCTTCCGTCAAAGACGCCTTCACTTCTTCGCTTTTTACAAGACGTCCGCTCTCGTGTGCATCGATCCGAATCGTATACGTACCAGCCTTTCGATTGCAAAGTTTTGCCGAAACGGTCACGTCTGCATCTTCGCCCGTCAGCCTGCCGTCTATCTTACAATCTTGCAGGCTCACCGCGCCCCGCTCGATCAGTTCCACTTTTCCGTAAATGCCTACATTGACAAGACGCACACAAAAATCCCATTTGTATCCCGCCCGCGCCCGCTGCGTGGAAATTTTTGACGTCTGACAAAGCTGACTCGCTTCCAGCTGCTCGCTTTCAATGACGATTTTCAGTGTGTTTTCTTTCTGCAAATACGGCGTGATCTCCCATTCGCGCGGAAAATTCGAGCCTTCGTACCGCTCAATCCGATTGCCGTTGAGATACACCGTCGCCAGATTGTCGATTCCGCCGATATACAAATATTTCGCTGAATTTTCTTCTGTAAACACGTCCGCTGAAAATGTAGTCGTGTACGTCCACCAACGATTGGCTACCCATTCACACGCAAGACTGTTCATCCCATAATAAGGATCCTTTATGTACCCTTCCCGAACCAATTCGGAATATACGCTTCCCGGAACCGTTGCATCCATCTCCCCGAATATTCCGCGCTTGATATATTCCGTTTTTTCTGTACTGTAAAGATCTTCCCAATACGGGTATAATCCTTTCAGTTTCCATTTCGTCAACGCTGTCCTTTTCACCAATCCATCTCCGCTTTTTTGAACTTTTCTTCGTTTACGAGTTCATTGTACCATGATTTATAGGTGCATTCTGCTATTTTTTGACACAAAACCGCTATTATTGTACGAAAAATGAACTTTTCTGCTATTTTTAAGCCAAGATGGATTTTTCCCTTTTTCTATGCCGATATCTCCGTTTTCAAACATATATATTTTGAAAATTTTATCGGATTATTGTTTTCAAAAATCCGAACTCACGCAAAATTTGCCGTTTCTCTAAAACAATTTTCAAATACTTACTTTTTTTCGAATAGATCCTTTCAGCATGCGCGTATTGTACTTAAAAATCAACATTCTTTGAATCACTAAACACAATATTCAATCGAAGAAGGCCCTCCGGCATGCCGGAGGACCGTCTTTGTTTTTTTACTTTTGCTTGCATCATCCTTTGTCTTTTGCAGTTCCTTCTGTTTCGCAATTTAGATACAAACTTCTATATAGATCTGTTCTTTTCATTTCCAATTTTCTGTATCCGCAAAACCTTTTCAAAATTATTTCATTTTGCTACTCCACGCCTGCTTGTCACCGTTGAAAATATTTCTTTTGTCTCAACCGAAAATATCGTCTGTATTCAATAAAACGCCTAACAATAAAACTACCCGCATGACCATGCAGTTATCTGATGTTTAGCCAGGTCGTATATGCGGATCCACTGCTCCCGGCATGATAAAAATCGCACAAGATCAAATCTCCGATTCGTATCGTCAGCCGCCCGTCTTCCGCCTGAACAGGCCGGACTTTTTCCAGGTCGGTGCGGCACAGAATCGGCAAAGAGTCCAATTTATATTTTCCGCACAAAGCCGCATCGTACGCGAACAAAATCGGGCCATAATACAGCGAAGTGCGGCCTTGCCAGTCCTCTTGCCCGTCAAGATAATGCGGTGAATAGTCAAAAACAATATTTATCGTTTCATTGTCCGCATCGGAAACGGAAAAATACTGTCCGGGATTCGGATGGTATTCTTCGCCCTTTGTTTTGATAACCGTATTTTTTGACCAAAAAGGTATCTTCAATAAAAGTTTTCTTTTATTCAGATTTTTTACTGCGATCGTAACATTTTCTTCGATCGGGTATCCTCCCGTTATTTCGATAAATGTGCCGTTTTCTGAGGTCAGGCGCATATTTTCATAACTATTGATATACACTGCGCTTTCGTCTTCCATAACTGCCCATTCGGAAAATGTACCTAAAGCTCGCGCTGAATTTGCGGAACAGCAATTCAAGTCAGGCGCACCCGCGCGCGACTGAAACTGTATCTGATCATAGTTGGCGCGCTTATAACCTTCCATGGGTGTATCGTATGTGGTCCATCTGCCGGACGGAGAAAAAGATCCTAGGACAGCATTATAAAAAGATATTTCAAGAAAATCCGCAATCTTACTGTCTCCCGTCTGCTTGAGTATTTCGCATGCAAGTGCATTGCAGGCAACCACACAACATAACTCTATAGCACCTTTCCGAAAAGGACTGCCGCAAGCCTGTTCATCCGTCGAAAACGCGCCTGTGTTATGAATATCCGTTTTCAATATACTGTAAAAAAGCTTTTCCGCTGCTTTTGCGTATTCCTTACGATGCGCGACATTTCCGAATGCTTGCATTCCAAGCAGTATGTGAAGGCTTTCCCAACGAGGCTTCGGGCCTTGGTAAAATTCTTTGTTTTCAGCGGCTATTTTCAAAAATTCCCCTGCACCGGGAGCCGCAATATCTTTCAAAACTTCTTCGCAAAACCGTAAATACTCGGGTTTGCCCGTTTCAGCATATAGGACAGAAAAAATATGCAATGGCGACAAATTCATTTCCAAACTGCCCATATCCATCATTCTGCGTTGACCATTGTAAAAAGTGCGCATCAGACAAGACGCTGCCTTTTCCACAGCCTCAAGATATGTTTGATTCCCTGTCTGTCGGTACCATAGATATACCCCCATCATGGAATGGTAGTGTGCCCATGCATCCCAAGTATTTTCGTATTCGTAAGTACCCTCTTTCTGATTATGGTTATATCCTAGCAATCTGTATGCTTTCGAGTAACACCCCCAATACCCTGTTTCTTCATCGATATAAGAAATAAATTCAGCGATGAACTTTTGCACATATTCGTACAATTCAGTATCTTCGGTTAATCGGTATAAATAATACGTCCCCGTCAAATACTTCCCCGCAAATTCACCTGACCAAGCAAGCAAATCCCGATATGGAATTTTATCCCGGTCTTTGAATACATCCAGTATGGCAGGATCAGATTCTCGGATCCCGATCAGCCATTTATACGTATGTTTTTGAAGGAGATCCGCCAGTTGCCCTGTTAAATTCCATTTTCCTTTCGAATTAAAAGCTTTAAGCATTAAAATTTAACTCCTTGAAGATCGTTTTATTATAATCACGAACGCGTATAAATATTTTTCATTTATCGCTGTTTTTTAACTTTATTTTACATCTTTTTATAATATGAAATCATACTTTCTCGCTGTCAAACGGATTTCACACTGTATTTCAATAATACGGAAGACCGCTTTTCTTTCAGGCAGATCGTAAGCCCCTTCTCTGAAAGCTCTGCGCCGCTGTATTCCGCCTTCTCCCCTGTATCCGAATTTTCAAATACGTATACCTTCTTTTTGTTCAGACCTCCGAGCTGCACAGTAACCGAATCGGGCAACGCGTGCGCCCGACGAAACGCCACCAGTACGCCTTCCTCTGTTTCGCTGTCATGGTACTGCCAGCCTGCCCATGAATATTCGTCGCCCGGATTTCCAAAGACGGGATAAAAATCACAGGAATAAAAACGCCGCACCGCCTTGAATTCTTCGACAAGGAACCGCACCTCTTCAAAATCATACGGTTCATTGCCAAACGCCTCATACCCTAAAAAGTTTGCCGCCGTCGCAGGTGAATGACAGCTGCGGAAACGGTACCGATCATCCGCAAAACGGGAAATTCCGTTGCCGTGATAGGGTATCCAGTTGGATATGCCCATGTTCTGATTCTGCGCGCAATACGGCGGAAAATCGAACACGCAGTTCACATCACTGCGCCAAAGCGGAATGGATCGGCTGAGCGTTTCAATATCCAATCGGTTTCCGCCCGATGCGCAGTTGTCGATCACAAGATGCGGGAACCGCGCCCGCAACGTATCCCAGATCCCATACAGCGCCATAATATGTTTGATCTGCGTGATACCCTTTCGGTCCTCTGTATCCGCATGCCGCCAGAAAGGCAACGGGTCAAAATTAAAATCCTGACGATAACAGGAAAGATTCAAGTCCTGTATATACGAAGATACCGTTTCCAACATAAATTCTTTGGCATCTTCGCGCGAAAGATCGAGAAGCGCGTTGTACGGATCTTCTTCGCATTCAAGGAGCATATCCCTGTGTGTGCGATAAAATTCCGTCGTACCTTTGCGGATGCGTTCCGGTTCAAACCACAAAAGCCCCTTCATGCCGTTCTTTTCCGCAAGGGAAAACACATCTTTCATCTTATCCGGATGCACGCGCGTATTGACCTGCCAGTCTCCCGTGTATGCTCCCCAACATCCCGTATGCTCGTCGGGGCACTCCTCTTCATAATCGCCGTACCATCCGGCATCTACCCAGAAATACTCAAAACCGAGCTTTTCTTCCGCAGCCTTTCGGATCTGCTTTTTCAAAAACTCACTCCTCGCGCCGCCCCATGTTTGCAAACTCAGCGGAGGTTCCCCGCACTTTTCATCCGGAAATACCGAAAACTCTTTGCACATCAACCGACGAAACGCATTGTGCGCCTTTACGGTACCTTCCGAATACGGCACCAGCAATACGGAAGCAGTTCGGATCCTTTCACCCGGTTCAAGATAAAAATTCAAGTCTTCTATCCCCGCGCGGATCTGAACCTTTCCGCCGTTTTTCATAAAATGAACGTACCATTGCCCCGTCCAGCCGACGGCAAACAGCAAGCCTTGTTCCCGACCGTTTTGCACTTCAAAAAACGGCATGATCCCCTGCGAGGATCGCCCGCCTTTACAGGAATATCGGTTTCCTACCCTCACCCAGAATCGTTCGCTCAGCTGTTTGAATTCCATAGGACCGTTTGGCCCCATCGTATACAAGACTTTCGACCGACCTGCCGATTCCACGTCCGCATATCCGATCGTCATATCTTCTTCCATTTGCAGGTCAAATTCATCGTCTATATCGGAGATGTCCGACAGTATCCCGCTCTTTTCCTTTCCCGTATTTTCAAAATACAAAAGCGAATACTTTGCGCCGTTTTCAAAATCACGGATCTGTTACTCAATACGAAGACAATCCAGCGTATAAACAATCTTCCCCTCTTCTTTTTTTGATATCTTCAACGCACTCGAACGACAGATCTGTCCGTTATACCGAAATGAAAAATCCATTGAAATCCCCCTTTGTTCATTCCGCTGCTTCCGCCTTTCTTATAAACAGGTTTTCGCCTCAAATCGTTTTGTTTATTATATCACAGGCTAAACCCGCCCACAAGCCTTTGCCAAAATTATTCTTCTGAATTTTCTCATAAACTGAATGCCTCTTTATTTAAAAATGTTTGCCGAAAAATATAAGAAAGCGGCGCAAAAATTGTGCCGCTTTCTTTTTTTATTTTTTTCGGAACGATCGCCTTTTTTCGTTCAATCGGCTTTTTTTGCAAACTGCACTTTTTCAAGAGCCGTTTTCGGAATGGCGCAGTACCTTGAAAAATTGTCGTGATTGCGATAGATAAGCGTGTTTGAGATCTGCAAAGTCAATAAATGTTCCTTTCTCGACAATTCATCGATATTGACACGGAAAGGCGATACGATGCTTTGCTGCAAAATTTTACCGTCCATAGAAACGGTGCACATTTCACCCGAAAAGGCGATCTCGATCCAATCTTCGCCCTCCTGCAAGGTCACATCCGCCTTGTACTGCACGTTTCCTGTAAAATCAGGCATTTCGTCTTTTCCGTTGATGTCCGTGCCGACCGCAATTTTCTTACGATAGGTAAAATCTGTCTCGCCGACTGCGCGCGCATAAAGATCAAACTCCTTGATCTCTCTGCCCGGAACAAGCGGCTTTTTCTTTGCCTTTTCTCCCGGCCAGGAGCTGAGCGAATACAATACGGAATGCCCCGGCTCCAATTCAATATCCAGCCACCCGTCTTTCAATGCCGTATAGTGCGCACCCGTATCAAAGTAATCCCGACAGGAACGCGCAAACGGAACTTTCATTCGGTTTTCAATGCGCTTGCTTCCTTCGTTGAAAAGCATCAGAAGATGCTCATCCTTGTCTTTGCAGTGCAAAACGCGGAGGTCCTTCTCCTGCCGTTCCATGCGTACGTCAAACCACCCGTTTTTCAAAAGCGTTCCGCCAAGCTGCGCCAACCGTACATTTTGCGCTCCTTCGAAGGGCGCATTCTTTCCCACATACAGAACGGGGAATTGTTGGCTGACCGAAGACAATTTCTCCGTAAGCGCGCGCGGCAAAAATCCGCTTTCGGGTACGATCAGGCAGGAATATTCCGCTCCCCCGACTTTCCATTTGCCGTCCTTGGGAGCGCTTTCCAAAAGTGCATAGGCGGGAACGATATCAAAATCGATCTGCCTCTCCATCAGCGCTTTGGCAACGACGTCCGTCGGCATATACGGTTTGCCCGACCATTCCGCATCCGCATGGTACAGAACGGCGACCGAAATGACCGGCTTTTTCCCGGACAGTGCCCTCAGCATGTCGCACATATAATGGCTGAGCACTTTATACGCGTCATACGCCGGATTGTTCCCGCATCCGGAAAAATGCGGCGGACAGTCGGCATCGGGATACCGCAGCGAAAAAGCATGCGGAATATAGTAATTGATCCCACGGACCAGCATATGATCGGCGATCCATTTCATCGTTCGGATGCCTTCACCCCAACCGTAAGCGCCGAACACCTCACAAAGTGCCCTGCCCTTTGTATTCGCGTCGATGTGCGAAGCACTCGACGCGAGCTTGGCAAGCGTGTAATTAAAGAATGTCGGATCGGCAAATCCTCCGCAAATGGGGGCGCGGTGCCTGCTCTCCGTAAAGGCGGGCTGGATCTGATGCAATACGACGTCTACCCCCGCAATGTCCGCGCCGCGCATGCTTTTGAAATAATGACCGGCAGAACATCCCGTCCTCGCATGCGCTCCCATATCTTCAATGATATGCCCCGAATACAAAACGCCGTGCGCACGGCACCAATCCCCGAGCTTTTGCGTGAAATTTTTCGAATAAGCATCGGTCACTTCGTCCATAAAGGCATGCCGTATCTCCACCGTGCGATCCCCCGTGTCAAACCACAGCGCCGCAAGATCCGCAGGCGTAAAATTTTTCACCCTTTCCGAAAGAGCTTTCACCAGTTCGTCGTTCCACGGGTATGCCACGCCTTCATTGCCGAGCGTATAGCAATAAATATTCGGCGGATCATACGAGCCGTCATAGAGCCAGTTCCCAAGACGCGGTTCGTCCGAGAAAAATCCCGCAAATGTTTTTCCGAAATAGTCTTTGTACCGCGCATAATGCGGCTCATAGACCGCCTCGATCAGTTTATCCACCGAGTTCGGATTCATCATGTCGATATAATTCGGCCGCTCGCCGCCCGCACGCGTTTTGGATATGGATAACACCGTCCAGAGCCCTTCCGGAACATCCCAGTACAGAAAATCTCCGCGCACATGGTCGGTCAAATCGATTCCGCTCGTCCAGTCCGTGCGATTTTTATGGCGCGGAAACGCAACTACCGAAAGTATAAACTCTTCGTTTTTGTGCTCAATATCCGATTGGAGCAGCACCTTTGCTCCATCCATCGGACCTGCAACGTCCATCGCAAATTCTGCGATATGCCAATGCCGAAGCTCGGGATATTTTTTCTCAATGGCTCCGTTCGCATAACCGGTGGGAAAACAAAGATCGTCCAACAGCCAGAGCTTCATTCCGAGTTTCTCCGCCGTGTGCACGGCTATGTCCATATCATGCCACCAGCTGTCCGTTCCAAAACCCATATGCGGACGGGATTCCACGCAGAACGCACGCGCGCCAGTATCGTAGATCCGATGTATTTCCCTTTCGATCTTGTCACCGTCCCCTTCTCTTACCCAAAGAAAAGGCATTATTCTTTCGCCTTCCATACCAGTTCTCCTTCCAAATTTTTATACATATGAAAAATATTCGATCATTGTGTTCGGAGATATGAGTTCGCCCCAGTTGCTCAAAATAAGGCGAGCCGGATCCTTAAAAGCATCCAATATCTCTTCTTCCAGTTCGGGGATCCTTTCCGTTTCCTGCCTTACATACGACAAAAGCCGCTCCCGACATTTCTCGATCCGCCAAAGAAGCGCACCGATGCGCGCATCCTGAATATCAAATCCGTGCGGTTTGTTTTCCGCAAACCATTCCGCCCGAAACGCCTTGTAAAAAACTTTGATCCGACGCAAAACTTCCGGATACGTCTTGTTTGCAAGCTCTTCAAGCGCCTTTCTGTCCTTTCGGCGGTACGCTTCCCTCGTCTTCGCGCCCAGATCATATTTGACCGAAAGCGCACGGACAAGACACAACTGCGTATAAAATTTATCTCGGAATTCTTTGCAGGTGCGCATGGCTTTTTTCAGCCCGATTTCCGCACGCGCATAACACTCCCGTATCCAGGGGAATGCACATTTGTCGAGAATCCCCAAAAACGGATCGGTATACAAAAAGGACTTGGACGACGTATTCAATAACGGCGTTTCTGACAATCTTCCTGCTCCGTCGATCGCCATAAAATCATCGAACGGCCCGAAACAGTAAGAAAATGCCTTTTCAAATTCCTTTTCGTCCCGATGGCCGTACATGCGTTCGGCATAGTAAAATAAGACGGGCAACATTGCTAAATGGGAAGTCTCTCCGCCCGTGTCTCCCCACGATGTGATCATGATTTCTTTCACCGAACAGGCTTCACAGGCGTCCAACGCCGCTTTCGCCTGCTGAATGCTGTACGCATTGTGCGGCGTAAATCCGAAATATTTGTGTGCGCCGCCCGCAAAGATCGCATTCTTACAAAAGCCCCGATATTCGTTCAGGTGCGCGCAGTATCCCGCATAATCTTTTTCATAGTCCGCAGGCTGAAAAATATTGCCGTAATCCCAGCAGATCAGCTGCACTCCTTCCGGCGGACATGCCGATCCGTGCTTTTCATACTCGCTTCGGAACATGTCCCCCCACATCATCGGCCGCAAACCGTATTTTTCCGTCAGCGAAAGCACCTTTTCAAGATGCTTCTGCAAAAGTACGCCTCGCTCCACATATCCGTTTTTATCGAGATATTTGCCGCGACCCAACATGAACGCTTCGTCCATACCGATATTGATGCGGCGCGACGTGAAATTTTCGCTTACGGTGCGCAGCATGTTTTCGATCAGACGATACGTCCGCTCTGCCCCCACAAGCAAAACATCGTTGCAATCAAAGGCGCCCGAATAATATTCTTCCCATCGATAAATGGTCCGCAAATGCGCAAGCGTCTGAATACAAGGTATAAGTTCGATCCCGAATAACATTGCGTATTTATCGATTTCCCGTATCTCCTGCCCGCTGTATCTCCCGCGCAAGTAACCGAAATAAGGCTCGCCCTGTACTTCGTATGTATCTTCCGTATACAGCTGCAATCCCGTATATCCCATCAACGCAAGCTTGCGGAGAAGTGTCTTCGCTCCCGCCACCGAAAGCACCGCGTTGCGCGAATTGTCCGCCATCATCGTCAGTTCTTCGAATACCTGTTCTTCTTCGTATGTAAAATAAGAACGCCTGCCATTTTCGCACAAGATCCGCACAAGTCTGAAAAAAGATACTTTGGTCGTATAGATGATCTCGGCCCTGTCCCCCTGCCTTTCGATTCTGTTTTTATCTCCGCGGACAGCCTTTAATAAAACACCTTCTTCGCCCGTTTCCGCTTTAAGATCGCCCGCTAATTCCTTTAAGCCTGCCTGAAAGTCCGCTTCCAGTTCTTTAACGTTCAGTCTGAACATATTTCCGTCTCCCTCTTCGTATCACTTAATCTGCATTTTTTAAGCTCGCCGCTCATCTTCGCTTTCCGTTGGCTCATAAGGTTGTTTTTTAAACTCTTATTTACCGCCGATTTATCGGCCGGTTTGCCGCCCGATCTGCAAAAAACAGTACCGCGCACTGTTAAACAGTGCGCGGTAACATTTTACGGAAATGCAACCGCTCACCGTCTTTCCTGCATTCGGAATACTATTTCCGCATCCCTCTCCACTGTTGTTTTTCGATCTATGAGACTGACTCGCTTTCCTTTTTTGGACTTCCTTGGCTTAAAATTTATACCGTTCTATGGTATCATATTTTTATGCCGAAGTAAAGCCCTATAAAAAAATTATTCAAAATTTAATTTACAATCAAAAATTTTTCTGCACCGTTTTTTACGCTTCTTCGATTTCAAAAAACCGTGCGGAAAAAGCATCTTTGAACTCGATTCGCAACACTCCGTCGGAATACTCCCATTTCGTCTGCAAAGACAACGGATACCCGACTTTGATCTTCTTGACCTGAATTTCACGCAGTGGAATGCTGACCGTTTTGGCATTTTTCAGGTTCCATACCGCCAAAAAGACCTTCTTTTCGCTCCGAAAACCGCTCGCCACAATGTCTTTGTTGAAATCTGTAAATCCCAACGGCAAATAGGGCAGCGCCTTCTTTTTGTACGGCGTGAGCGCATTGTAATATTCGATGCCCTGCTTTATCAGCTCTCTTTTTTCCGGCGTCAGATATTCCACGTGCGACGCAAGATGTATCCTGCCCAAAAGCGCATTGATCATGTTGAACGCAACCAACTCGTCGCTCGTGACTTCGGCAATTTTCTTGTAACCTTCTTCGTTGTAAATATCCGATACAGGATAACTCCACACTGCCGCCTGCTCCGGAAGTACGGCACTTAAAATATTTCCCGCTATGTACGGATACCGCCTGTAATCCACCTGATCGGACGTCGATTGAATGGGCAGTACGCTCAGCATTCTGTAATCCATCCGCATTCCGCCGCTGCCGCAGTTTTCAATGACAAGATCGGGATACTTTTCCATAATGTGATTCAAAAAATCGATAAAGGCATTTGCATGGCCCATAAGACCGTCGCCGAGACTGTCGCTGTTTATTTCCGTTCCCGGCCCCGCACATTGATTGTAATCGATCTTGATATAATCGACTCCGTATTCCCCTACCAGACGATCAAACACGCTTTCAATATAATCGCGGACCTTCGGATTGCGAAAATCGAGAAAATGCCTGTTCATGACCGCCAACGGCTTTCCGTTGCGCCAAAAGATCCCTTCTTTTCCGTAATACTCGATCATTTCTCGGCATTTGATACCGAGGCTTTCCACTTCCAGCCACAAACCTGCCTTCATCCCCAGCGAATGAATAAAATCAACCGTCTTTTTGACGCCCGAAGGGAAACGACGCTGGCTGTCTTTCCATTTTCCGACATATGGATAGGTATCATCCTCCTCATCATGCCAGGCGACATCGATCACGTAATACTCGATGCCTAATTCTCTTACGCTCGGCGCGATCGCCGCCGTCTGCGTTTCGCTCGGCTCTCCCCATGCAAGATGCATGTATTCGTTGAAAATACTCGGAAGCGTTTCGTTCGCGCGCCAGCCGCGCACGATATGCCGACGGTATTTTGTCATTTCCCCGATCGTTTCGTTGAGCGTTTTGCCGTGACAGATAGCAACTTTTACGCTCTCAAATTCTTCATTCGGGCTGAGCTTTTTGCTCCATTGGTTGAATTGCTCGTTCGGCCCGCCGAGATACAGGTACAGCTCGCCGAAGTTTTCCCCGATTTCATAGTACCAGCTCGCGTTGCTCTCGATCTCGAACATGAAAAATTTCTCTGCGGCCCTGTCTTCGATGATTGCCTGCGGGAGCTCCTCTTTCGATGACCAGCTGCCCGTGTTGAACCCCGATATCCGCTTCATCGAACGGCTGTTATTACCGTTGAACATTCCCAATTCAAAAAATGAATACACGCGCGGCTGACATTCACAGTGCCAGCTGTTCGTAAATTTATAAAAATACAGATCGTTCGCACTGTTGATCCCGTCTTTCCCGAATCCGTAACAGGAAAAAGAGTTCACCGATTCCAGACAAATTTCTTCTTTCGCTATGTTTTTGACGCGATTGTAGATCCGCAATGCGTTGGTATCTTCGTATGCCTCAAATACAGACGTCACTTCCACAAGTTCGCTGCGCTGTACGATTTCCAGCCTGTTCTCTTCCATGCGATGCGTGACATACTTTAACCGCATCCCTTCCGAAGACATAAATTGCTTTGCACCGCCGTGCACATCGTGATTCTCTCCCGCCACCTGCACTTCCGCAAACCGATACGAAGAATAAAATTGCGGGTACGGTGTCAGCCTGCTGTCAAACGTCTTCAAAAGAAGCATTGCGCCGTCTTTCAGTTCAAATTCAAGTCCGTGAAAATTTATCATGTTCTTTTCCTTTCGGCGGTCTTATCAGACCGCCGTCCTCGTCACCATAAAGTTATCGATATAGATTACCAGCGGCTGCTGCAAGGTCGTTGTATTCACAACTATATTAAAGCAAAAGTATGCTCTTCCGCTCGTTTCTTCGGCAAACTTGGTCTTGAAAACAAATTTCGAGCTTGTTTCCCCTGCCTGGATCGAACCCGAAACCACTTCGCCTGACGGCACACCATCGGTTACGGTCGGCTCCATGGAAATCCTCCATGACTCGCTTCCGTCGTTGAACACATCGTCGATCCGAAGATCAAACGTTACCGTAATTTCATCACCGACCGCAATATCTTCCGGATATACCAACAAGGGCGCATTGGCGTTAGAGGTATATTCACGGGTTACTTGTCTTGTCAGCGTCAAAACCGTATTTCCGTTTGCTTCGGTAGCAATGCCCGTTTCATACGGCTCTTTCCCGAAGCCCCAGATCCCCGGAGCTGTATTGTCGCCGTTGAAAGTGTAAAGATTTGTTCCTTCTACCTTCAAAAGAATATATTTTTCGGCGCTCACATTGCCCGTTTCATCCTTCGCGGTGACATAAACTTCGTAGTAGCCGCTCTCTGCCGCCGTAAACTTGTTATCCGCCACGGACAATGCCACACCGTTCTGTTTTACGGTATAGGAAAGAAGGATTTTTTCCGCCGCCGTTGCATTATCTGTAACCGTGAGCCCGAGACTTTCTGCATTCAGCACAAACTCCGCACCTGCCGCGATCGTCTTTTCCACTGCCGCCACTCCGATCACGGGAGCCGTATTGTCATTCTCACAGTCAAGACGGACTTCCACCGCCGCGGCATTTCCCGCCGCATCGGTCGCCGTATAGGTCAGAACATAGCTTCCCGACGCCAATGTGAGACTGTCGCCGAATTCGCCAAG
>CASEFE010000137.1 GCA_949287105.1 uncultured Bacillota bacterium | reverse complement strand
CGTGCCGTTCAATTCCGATATCAATACCGAATTCGGATCGCTTCCGTCAAACGCATACGTCAGATCGGTGTTCAGGTTGAAGTTTACATCCGTCCGCGACGCATTTGCCGTCAGATCTTCCAGAGAGTTGATCTCGATCGTCTCCGTGATTACAGGTTTATTCGCCTTGAATGTAGGCAAGCCTATCGGCATCTTTGTCCATACGCTGTCCGCTCCGTCAATGTCAAACGAACTCGTGTCAAATCCGCTTCCTACAAAGTTAACAGCTTTTACAACATTCGTGCCTTGGGGTACTGCATTGCTTGTATTGGTAGTCAGCATCAATGTATTTTCAAAGGTAGCCGCAGCGTCACCCGATATCAAAAGAAGGTTCTGCGGTCTGCTTGTTATTACCGAACCGCTGATATCGACGATGATGTTATTGAAAGAACCGCTTCCTTCCCTCGCCAGATAATACACGTAATTTTCCAGCCAAGGAACATTGTAGCTTAATCTTGCCTCAATATTTTCCACTTTGCCGTCCACTTTTCCGAACAACATCGAACCGCTGTTTGCATTTCTCGCCGAAGTAAGATTGTATTCCACTTGCAGATTCTTCACACATCCGAAAGCACCGATTTCGCCGATAAAATTCATATTCGGATCGTAAGGCGTAGTATCTTCAAACGTGCTGCCGGCTGTTGCATTGATCGTAACTTTATGGCCGTTGCCATAGAACGTACCATTCAAAACAGAAATGATTGTCTGATTTAAGGTATCCTGCTCTGTACCGCCGTTCAACGTATATTCCAGATCGGCATTCAAATATATATCTGCGCCGTTGGCAATATATTCTTGATTGGTTTCAAGATCCTGTTCGTCATCAACGACAATAAACGATGTTCCGGAAACCGACACATCAAATTTGAAGGTATGACCTGCGGCAAAACTATTGTCTACCGTAATAAATACATGGTAAGCCGCCGTCGTGGTATCACCGCCAATATAGTCCCAGATCAAAGCAAGATCAGAAAAACTTGAATTGTTCCAAGCCGTCAATGTTCCGTCTCCGTTTTCATCCAGCTTGTATGCCGTCACGTGAACCGCTTGCCGAAGCAAAGCATTATTCGAATAAGCTTCGTCATTTAATTCAAATTTATAAGATATCTTACTCCCCTCATTGCGGCTGAGCGTGATCACCGCATCCGCAATCGAGACACCGTTATCCGCTTCGGCAAGGCTCTTAGCCTCTTCATAATCCGCCGGAGCAAAGCTCGTATTTATCTGAAAACCGGAAGGTACATAAAAGAAATATTCTCCTCCCTCCGGATCATTCAGATTTACTGTTACATCGCCTACCTGAATGCTGTTGTTCTGGTTGGTCTGTTTATTGATCCATGCGGCCAGTCCCACAGCAAACGATATACACAATATTGCACAAAGCACAATGAGTGTGCCCAGCCACAATTTACTCTTCTTCATCATTTCTCCTCTCCTCCGCTCAATACGAAATAAAACTCCAATGTCTTGCCGCGCACGGTCGTCGGCGCGTCATGTTTCAGGTAGATCTCGACAGATAACTGTTTCTCTGTTTCCTCCGCAGTTGATTCATATAAGACCAAATCATCTTTCATCGCCTGCGCTGTGCCGTCTACACGAATCATCAATCCTTCAATGTCTTCCATTCCCTCAGCATAATCGATGCTCAAAGACATCTTCGTAGCTGTATCCGATTTTAAAATCACCGTTGCGCTTTCAAAACTTTCTCCCGCAACCGGCGTTTCTCCCGCGATCGGATATAGCGAAGTCATTCCTGTAAAGTAAGCTGAATCGCCTCCGAACGTCAAAATTATCTCCTGCTTCTTACCGTCATCATTACAGCCGACCGCCGCAAAAACAACAAGCAACGACAGCAGCAGTATTGCTAATTTTTTCATCGCCCCCTCCTTCTATCAGGTTGCTTTCTTTTCAATTCTTTTTGCATGTTCCACAAAATACAATTACGGTATATCTATTCTTTTCTTTCGTCTATGCCGCTTCGTTCAGACGAACTTGCAACGTCGCCTCGGTATAAGACGGCTTTTCTGCGTCAGGTTTGATCGAAACCGTCACCTTCACGACATCTCCATCCGCTACCGCAGTATCACCTGCAAGTTCTTCGCTTCCGCGCACAATCTTAATTTCTACATTGAACACCAAATTTTCCGCGTCTTCTTCGATCTGTGCACTCGCCGTCACTGTCTTTGTGATGCTTTCCATATCGACCGTATATTCATATACAACGGAGCCGATTCCGGGATACAGTTCTGTGGTATTATCGGTCGCCGATCCGAGAATCAATGTCTCTACGGTCTGCCCGACCTTGATCGTGTTCTTCTGTGAAGTGATTTTTGTGGACCAGATTGCATACACGACGCACAAAGAAGCCAAAGCCACACAGAGAACAGAAACCAAAGCCACCATGACTTTACTTGTTTTTTTCATCTCATTTTCTCCTTTAAAATATATTTTTTATTAAAACTTTCAGACATACCGTACCTTTTGTTCTTTCCATATTCGTTTACTCGCGGCAACCTTTTTGATGCCGCGAGTAAACCTTGCCTTCTTTTAAGCAGTTGCTTTTTTCAACGTCGGAATAACACCTTCCGTTACGTTCCAGTAATTTGAATCCAGTTTTGATGCGTCAAAGCCGCTCTCCGCATATCCCGCTTCCGTCGTCTTCACCACGTTCGTCCCCGCGGGCACTTGCACGTTCGATAGATCGGTCAATACCAGCACGTTCGTATATGTTCCGCCGATCGCAAATTGGATCTTGCCCCACGTATCTCCGCCTTCCGCAACGCTCAAAGGCCAGCCCGTTCCGGTCACCGCAGCCTTTACGTTGTTCACGACGCCCGCTCCGCTGTTCGTCAGAAACGTTACCGTCCCCACCGGATAGTGGCAT
>CASEFE010000136.1 GCA_949287105.1 uncultured Bacillota bacterium | reverse complement strand
TTCTCGCAGAATGGCGTAATTTCTCCGTAGAAGCCAAGTCTGCGGCAATCTGACGGACAAAACGAGGTCGCTCAATAAAACATTTACCGCCGCCTTATGTCTGTAATTTGCCCAAATTTGGACTGTCAGCAAGGAAAAAGAGCGACCTATCCTACCCCTTTTTGAAAAGGCTTATATCCCCATGCGTTTTAGGGTTGCTACCCTTGACTTGTTGACTGTATTTGCGGAGTAAAAACCCTTGCCTCGATAGATTCCCTTACCCGCCGCCTTATGTGTCGCAAACAGGTCTTACAGCCCCGTGCAGAGAGGAAAAACGGGTCAGATCCTCATATTTTGTCTTTAATTGAACTTGCTGATTATCTTGAAATTACGCTGGATATATTAGTGGGGCGAGAAAAGTTATAAACTCAATTTACATTTTGAGAACTCTATCAATAAAAAGCCGCATTATTGGCGGCTTTTTTATTGATAAATTTGAAATAAAATATATTAAAAAATATCAAAGAGAAAGAGTAAAATTTATTAAACGGTTGAAAAGCTTTTTAAGATGTGATATATTTGAATGCAAGAGAATCGAAGAAGGGGAAATTATGTTCATTAAAACATTGGGAAAGGTAGTGGATCGGGAAGGGTTGACGGTTCGGTATGATGAACAGACGGCAGATCGCATCGAATGTATGTTTACTGTGGGGCGCGCATCAGACGATTATATCTTTTTTCCTGCGGCGGTTTATGATGGAAATCGTTTCCGCGTAAAAAAAATGGCTTATCCGCCGACATTTGATCCCGCTACGGATGTTTTGACTCCCGATATGCCCATCACGATCACGGATGTCCCGCGATTAGAAAGGGATGGTTCGGGCAGAATCGAGTTGACGACGGGTGACGTATCGGTGCCGTGTGTCGGTGTATATCGCCGTTCAGAAGGAAAAGCTTATTTTTTATGGACGGTGCAGCAGGCAGCAGGCATCAATCTCGGATTGGCGTACGAGGAAGGGGTTTTGTCGATCAGCTGTCCGGCAAAGCGGCAAACGATATATTCAATGTGCGCGATGAATCCTGCCGAATGCAAAACAATGACTTTTAAAGCAGGAGAGTCTGTGACGATACCGTATCGTTTTGAAACCATTGTCTGTGACAGCTTGGAAAGTTTTTTTGCTTATTTTTATCGGAACAGGTCCTGCATGAAGTTGCCGAAAAAAGCGCCGCATTCCATAGGGGATGAAGAGATTATAAGCCGCATACTGCGGGCATACAACGAAAAAAAGTGGTGCAAGGAATTAGGTATTTACACAGCTGCATCTATTTATCGTGAAAGCAAGTTTTCCTGTTGGCAAGCGGGATGGGTGAGCGGCTCGGTGGCGATATATGCTTTGCTTCGGTATGGCGGTACAAAAGAGCGGGATCGGGCAAAGCAGACATTAGATTTTTTATTTTCGGGTCAAACAAAAGCAGGGCTTTTTTATCATGGATGCGATATAGACAAAAATGTTTACGGAAGCGGGTTTTGTTCTGGTACGGAAACATGGTTGTCGGCGCGGATGGCAGGAGATATTTTATATTATACGGTGCGTTCCGTAGATTTATTGTCTGCCGCAGGGATCGATTGTACTTTTTACGATTTGGGATTAAAGCGTCTGGCAGACTGTTTGTGCGATATATATGAGCGATACGGCGAATTTGGATATGTTTTGGACTGTGAAAAGGCGGAAATAGCGGTATACGGATCTACTTCGGGGGCGATATTGCCGGCGGCACTTTTGAAAGCCTATTCAAGATATAAAGATGTGCGTTATCTTGAAACAGCCAAGAATTCCGGTAAAATGATGTATGAGCGGGATGCGTTGGCGGGCTATACGAACGGCGGACCTTGTGAGATCTTGCAGGGGGCGGACAGTGAAAGTGCTTACGGGTTGCTGGAAAGTATGGTGTCGCTCTATGAGGCCACAAAAGATGCGCAATGGTTGGATCGCGCAAGGCATGCTGCGTCGATTGCGGCATCCTGGGTTGTGGCTTACGATTATATTTTTCCCGCGGAAAGCACGTTCGGGAAAATGGGCATGCATACGGCGGGAACGGTGTTTGCCAATGTGCAAAATAAGCACGCGGCGCCCGGATTTTGTACATATGGCGGCGAAGCATTCGAACGCCTTTCCGATTATACAGGGGATGAAAGTTATCGTTTGTTGGCGGAGCAAGTGGCAAAGGCTATGCCGCAGTTTCTGTCGACTGCCGAAAGGCCGATCCGTGCACGGCTGGGCGGCGATCAGGGATACCTGGATGACGGATTTATCAATGAAAGGGTCAACATGTCGGATTGGGAGTCGGAGGCAGGCATAGGGGAAATTTTTAACGGGGCATGTTGGAGTGAACTGTCCATGTTGCTGACTCGTCGATAAAAGGAAAATTTTTTGAAAAATAAAGTCATACAACAGAGAAGAAAAAATGCGCTTGCGAGCAATGTTCGCAAGCGCATTTTTTTATATCTTCATAAATAGGTAACAATGAAAAAGAAAAGAGAAAGATCAATCGATGGGATTGAGTTTATCGTAATCGAAATCGTAGCACATGGTCAGGGAATGGTCGTCCGTTTCATAAGCGGTAAAGGGGGCAGGTTCGTTGACCCAGTCATAAGAACGCGCAGTCCAGAAAGGAGAGGTCGGACGATTAAACAGAAATTCTGAAAGTATTTTGATGGCAGGCAGGCAATTTTCAGAAGTTTTTCGGGTGGAAATGTATTGCATCAGTTTTGTGATGTTTGCCTGTGTTTTTTTAAGCCGCAACACGGACGAGCGATCCAATCCCAATTTTTCATGGCATTTTTCTGCAAAAGCGATGACTTCATCGTAATCATTGTCGCGGTGTTTTTTTAGAATATTGCGGCATCGGGATAGTGAACGTTGAAATTTTACATCGTCTGTAAACTGCCATTGTGCGGCTTCATCGTATGCGGCGTAGAATTTGTCAAATGCTGTGTATCTTGCGCAGATGTGTTTATGTACGATCAGAGGAAGTTTCTGAAAGTAAAACCATTCGTCTTCGTTTGCTTCCGCTTCTGCTTTGGACCAAAGCGACTCCAGCTTTTCAAGCGCGGTGCGATATTTGGAAAATCCTTCGCCGATAAAGAAAGGATCGAACCGAAGAAAAACATCGAGAGGATCGTCATTGAAAAAGACAGCTTTTCGCAAGGTATTGCCTTTGAATTTTTGCGGGAAAAGAGAAAGCAATTCGGAGTTAAAATCGCCTGTCATATGAAGATAATCTACGATGGTTTCCGTGTTATAGCGGTACTTTGCGTACATACGGCGGAACCGATCAAACTCTTCGTCGCTGTTGAATCGTTCCACGCCGCACCAGGCAAACAAGGCTCCGCTTGCAAGGTTCATTCCCGCCATTTCTGCGTGGCTTCCCATGAAATTCATCCAATCGCAAGTAAGTATACCGTACGCACCGCGGTTAAGGGCGTCTTTATACAGACTGCGCTGGCTTTTTTGCTGTGAAAGGGTGATGCCGTTGGTATAACAGCTGTTGGTAGAGGAGCAGGAAATAAATTGCAGACCGTTTTCCTGTAAAAATTTCACAGAGTCGGGACTTCCGCCTTCATACCACCAGTCATAGACGATGGTATTGTTCCGGATTTTTTCAAATAAATTTTTATTTTGCTGTGCAAATTGGGGTTCCGTGTCTTTATCGACCCAAAATACGCTCCCCGGCTGAAAAATTAAAATCTGATCGCTCCAAATTCCCATTTTTCGGCCTCGTGCGGCGAGCAAATCATGGATATAGATAAAATGTTTCAGATACAATCCCATGCGCCCGATCTCTTTGCGCTGTTTTCTGCATACGGGGCATAAACCGATCGAGCCGACTTCATCGCCGCCCACATGAATGATCGGGCTGTCAAACACATCACACAGTTCATCGATAATGGTTTCGATCAGATTTTGCATTTCGGGATTGTTCGGACAAACGGCGTCGGATAATGCCGTGCGCTGTGTTTGTGTGGTAGGGTCGTACTCTTTGAACCGATTGTATTTTTGCAAGGCTAAAAAGCTGCTGCTGTGCCCCATAAGGTTTACGGAAGGGACGATCGTAATGTTGAAACGCCTGGCGTACTCACAAATTTCGCGCGCTTCTTTGGCTCCGATAAAGCGATTGCTGTTGACATGCGGCAAACAGCGGAAATTAAAATCCCACTCAAAATAAAGGTAGATATAGTTTATTTTGATTTCAGCCATTTGCTTTATAAAGCGGAACAGCCACTCTTTTTTATATTCAATTTCAACTTGACCATAACAGATCTGAACTCCGCGGTGCAATACGGTCGGGCAGTCCTCGACGATCATGCAGGGCATTCTATGGCCAAATTGTTTTACAAGTTGCCATAGTGTCATGGCGCCGTAAAAATGTCCGGCTTGAGATGCGGCTTCGATTTTTACATTGCTTTTCTCGACGGTAAGCCGATAAGCTTCATCGCTCATATCGCATGTTATAAACTGTATAGGGGTATCACCGGAAGGGAAATATTCGTGTATCCCGTCATAAATTCCGCCCGTTTCTTTACAATACGGCTCGCCAAAAAATTCTTCTGCCTGACTGACGATATGTTTTGGGTACGGGTAAATATGAATTGCCTGTTGCATAGTTCTCTCCTATAATTTCGCCAATTTAAATATACCACGAAAAGTGCACGTCGTCAAGAGAAAAATAAAAATTTTTTTCGTAAAAAGTGAAAAGTAGCCATAATAATCAATTTTTTAAGTAAATTTTTTGATGTTTTTTCAATATTTTTTTCAAAAAAATTAAAAAAGGTATTGACAAGCGGCAAATCGTGGTTTATACTGATACTGAAAATAAAGGAGGAGCAGTGTCATGGCCGAATCGATTATCCAAAGCTGGAAGCAAGATGGCGGCATCGGAAATACGCGCACATTAAAAAAACTGGCTATCTTGAAGCTGTTGGGCGACAGGGATTTTTCGTGCAGCGATCTTGCCAAGCGTCTTGATCTTAGCAATTCCGGAGTGACAGGGATTGTGGAGGAGCTTGAACAAGAGGGCCTGGTCATACGCCGCGATGCGGAACAGACGTTCAAAGGCCGCCGCCCGGTAGAAGTGAGTATCAATCGGGAGAGTGGGCTGGTGGTATCCATTATGTTGACATCCAGTTCGCTTATCAATGTGGCGGATCTGGGCGGAAACGTAATTGCTAGATATGAACATACTCCGTATTCAGAAATGAGTAAAAGCGATGTTGCATTCATCATTGATAAATTGCATGAAATGCTGAAATTGGAACAATGCGCGAATCGGAAGCTGATGGCGATCAGCATTGCCGCCCCGGGAAAGATACATAAACAGACAGGTGCCTTTGTGTATGTACCGTTTGTCCGTGATTACGAGCATATCAATCTGAAAGAGATGTTTGAAGCGTCTTTCGGGGTGCCGACCGTCATTCGGAACATGTTGCAGTTTGCATTTATCGGAGAAAAGCGGTACGGTGCGCTTTCGAGCGAAATAGAAGATACGCTGTATATTTCCAGTTTAGGGAGCGCGTTATGTCTGAACGGACAATTTTATGACGGGCACAATGGTTTTGCCGGTGAACTTGGTTTAATTACGATCGATGTCAATAATGAGGTGAATGAATATTTTCAAAAGTTCAAACACAATATTTTGGCAAGTTCCTGTTCGATGAAGCGGCTGGTCAGTATCATCGAAGAAGAATTGGCAGAAGGGGCCTCATCGGTTTTGCAGGATAAATATAAACAAACCGGCTCTGTACATTTGGAAGACATTGCGGGTGCATTCAAGGCAAAAGACGAGCTTTGTGTACGGCATGTATCGATGCACGCAAAAATACTTTCCTGTGTGATCCGAAACCTCGCTGAATTTCTGGATTTGAATTCGGTGATACTTGCCGGAGCAAATGCTTCTTTCGGTGAGGCATACTGTCGGATTGTACAGGAAACATTGGATAAGACATATTCACACGTCAACACAAAAGTATATATGGCGAGTTTAGATGCGCATGAAGCGGAAATAAAAGGTGCGCTTTATTGTGCGGCGGATGTTGGTTTATCTCGTGCAGTTTCTTGATTGTATGCAAAGGGAAAAGGAGGAATTTGATGTTACAAGCAGTTACGAAAAGAAGATTTAACCGCCGCAAGTGGCGCGATTACGGGTTTGTAGCCAGTCTTTTGGTCGTTGCGATGGTAAATTTTATTGTGTTTTGGGTGGTAGTAAATTTTTCTTCCATCCTATTGGCATTTCAAAACGTAAACGGTGAATGGTCTTTAAATAATTTTGAGATGTTTTTCCGTGAATTGGGAACGGCGGGTTCGGTCATGACGCAGGCAACAAAAAATACGCTTATCTTTTTCGGATCAAGCATATTGGTACAGTTTCCGCTTTCCCTTCTGTTTTCGTATTGTCTTTATAAAAAAGTTTATATGTACAAATTTTTCCGTATTGTATTCTTTTTACCGTCGATCATATCGGCGGTTGTGCTGACTAGTTTGTATCGTTATTTATTGACGGGACCGGTTGTGGAATTTTTGAAAATGTGCGGAATGGCGCGTCCGCCTGCATTACTGGCGGACAGCCGTTATGCGCTTTGGTCGATCGTTGTGTACGGGTTGTGGACGGGGTTTGGCGTCAACATGATCTTGTTCAACGGTGCAATGGCGCGTATACCTCACGAAGTAGTGGAATACGGTCACTTGGAAGGAATCGGGTTTTTACGGGAGCTTTTTCAGATCGTCATACCGCTGATCTGGCCGACGCTATCAACGGTCTTGCTTTTGGCGTGTGTCGGAATTTTTACGGCAAGCGGTCCCATCCTGCTTTTCACGGAAGGAGCGTTCAATACATATACAATTTCCTATTGGATTTATGAGCAGACTATACAGGCATCGTATGAATATGCGTCGGCGGTCGGGCTTGTGTTTACGGCGATCGGGCTGCCGATTGTGCTGACCGTGCGCTGGATTCTGGATCATGTAGGAACGGATGTGGAATATTGAAAAGAGGGAAAAGCGATGGACAATAACAGTGTGAAAGAGCAAAGTGTGATAGTGCGTAAACATCGAAAGCAGAAAAACCCGAGAAGCAGGCTTGAAAAAGTGATTTTAGGATTCGTATTTTTCTTTTTCTTTGTGTATGCATTGACGATCATTTATCCGTTTGTATGGGCGTTTTTAAATTCGTTGAAAACCAACCGGGAATATTTTGACAATTCTTTTTCGTTGCCCAGTCAATGGCTATTTAAAAACTATGTGGAAGTGTTTTCATATCTGAAAGTTCCGAAATCCAACCCCGCTTATACTACAGGGTTGGGAGCCATGTTTTTTAACAGTGTATGGTATACTGCGGGTACATCATTTTTAGGAATTGCATCATCGACGATGGTTGCCTATGCTTTGGCGAAATACAAATTCCCTGGTCGGTCGGCGATTTATGGCGTTGCGATCTTTGTTATGATCATACCGATTGTAGGTTCCATGCCCGCGTATTATCGATTGATACATAATCTGAAATTGTATAACTCACCGTTATTGCTGGTAACCGCAACGGGCGGAATCGGGTTCAATTTTATAGTCATGTACGGATTTTTCAAGAACGTGGCATGGAGCTATGCGGAAGCCGGATTTATTGACGGTGCGTCAAACTGGCAGGTGTTTTTACGTATCATGTTGCCGCAGGCATGGCCGGCATTTTTCTCTTTGTTTATCATAGCCTGCGTCGGTGTCTGGAACGATTATATGACGCCGCTCTTGTATCTGCCCGATTATCCTACGGTTCCGACGGGTTTGTTTTTATTCAAACAGGTATCAACGCAGGCCAACAATGAGCCGTTGTATTTTGCCGGTGTACTGATTTCGATGTTGCCTGTTTTTGCGCTGTTTATTGCTTTTCAGGATATAATCATGTCCAACACCGTTGCTGGCGGATTAAAGGGCTGATCGGGAAAAAAGGCATGCCTTTTTTCGGATTGAAGATCCGAAAAATTTAGATCTAATCGATAGAAAAGGAGGAAATCCATGAAAAAAATTTTAATTGCACTTTTTACTTTGCTGATAGCGGCTTTTCCGCTTGTCGGCTGCGGCGCACCGGAATTGCCGGATACGGAAACGGACATTATTATCGAGATATTTGATGGTGGTTACGGAACCAATGTATTTCGGAAGATTGCAGATGCTTTTGAGGAAGAAAACGAAGAATATACGGTACATATCGTTGCCAATTCGCAACTTTTAGGACAGCAGACTGAGGCCAAATTGCAGGCAGGACCCAGTGTGAACCCGACCGATTTGTTCTTTTCTGCCGAACTCAATTATATGAATATTGTCGATCGCGGAGATCGTTATATCAAGGGTTATGACTGCGCGCTGGAAGATTTGTCGGATTTATTGGACGAAGAGACGGACGGCGTAAAAATCAGAAATAAAATGAATGCAAGTTTTGTAGATCATTTTGATTTTAACGGAAAATATTATGCGTTTCCGTGGTCTTCAGACCCGAACGGAATCGCATATCGTGCCGATTATTTTGAGGAAAACGGATGGACAGTTCCGCGCACAACGCAGGAACTTGCCGAACTTTTGCCGAAAATGCGGGACGCCGGATATACTCCGTTTGTGTGGCCGGGCCGCATCGGCTATTGGGACTATGCGGTGCTTCCCTGGTGGGCTCAGTATGTAGGGGATGCGGGGATGGAAGATTTCTGGAACTGCATTGACGAATACGGCGATATGTCTGCGGAAGCTTTCCGTCAATATGGAAGATATGAAGCATTTTATGCGCTGGAAATGATGATCGGCGACGAAAACAACAGCCATGAAAGCAGTTTGTCGTACATTCATACCGATGCGCAGATGGCTCTTTATAATGATAAGGAAAAAATTGTCATGATGCCTACCGGCGGATGGCTGGAAATCGAAATGCAGAAATCTTCTTATGAACCGGGGGAGGTGAACGTAGGATTGATGCGTCCTCCCGTACTCAGTTCTATTTTGGAGTATAACGGAAAGCCTCGTTTTACGACGATCACAACGGAGGCAAAACTTCGTGAAGTAGTTTCGGCGATCGATGAAGGTACGGGATGTCCTGCGGATGTAGATCCGGAAGAATTTGCTGAAATGACAAAAATCCGGAGTTATGTATACAATACAGGTTTTGAGCAGGTAGCGATCATTCCTGCGTATGCAAATGCAAAAGAAGGTGCCAAAGAATTTTTGAAATTCATGTCCACCAATAGGGCCGCGCAGATCTATTATGACGTGACCGATTCGTATCTCATGTACGATAACAGTAAAATCGTACAAAAAGAATCGCAGACCACCTTCCAGAAAGATAAAGCAGATATCATTAAAAACGTATCGTATGTTTCCATTGCAGATTCCAAAAATCCGATTTTCTATAAGACGGATCTGGAATTCGACAGTATAACCGCACAGATTGCTATCGGCGCGGCTACGGGATCGCCCGATAAAATGAGTGCGGAAAAATTGTGGGAAGAAGAGTACAACACGGTAGACAGACGTTGGAAAACACTGCTTGAAATGGCTGGAATTACTGTAAATTGAAAGTAAAATCGAAAAAGGAGGGAAAGAATGAGAAAGTTGCGTAAAATCGTCGTATGTGTATTGGCGGCGGCGATGGCGTTGAGTTTGGCGGCGTGCGGGGAAAAACCGAAGGCGTCCGCCAACGAAGTGACAATATACGAAGCTCCGAACACGCAAAAAATCATGCGGGAAGCGGAACCTTTGGCTGAAAGCAGTACGATGACATACGAAATGGCCAAAAACGAGTATGAGAATGCGCAGATTGTATTTCATACGACACAGGGAGTAAAAGATTATCAATTTTCTGTGGCGCCGCTTACGTCAGCCGCAGGAGATAAGATTGAAGTTTCGGACATGACCGTATATCATCAAAAATATATTGAAATCACGAAATCGACATCGTCTACGGCGGGTTTCCCGACCGGTTGGTATCCGGATGCGCTGTTGCCTATGGACACGGCAGTCGAATACAAGGAAAACAATGCGGCGGCGGGTGATAACCAAAGTGTCTGGGTAACGATCAAAACGGCGGAAACGCAAGCAGCCGGCTTATACAGCGGAACATTTACGTTGACATTGGACGGCAAAGACTATCCGATCAGTGTAACAGCGCGCATTTGGGATTTTGCCGTACCGAAAGAAAATCATGTGCGCAGTTCGTTTTATAATTTTAGGGATTATCTCATCAACGGTGAGCTGGATAACAGCGTGGAAATGTATGAAAAATACACAGATTTCCTCCTTGATTATCGGATCAGCACCGATCAGCTTCCAGTATTCGACGATGATCTTGAAGAATACGTAGAGGCGGCAAAGAAATATGCGGCGGATCCGCGTTGTTCAGCATACAATCTCAACGTATTTGGGGCAAACGGTCAGATTCCCGGTACAGATTTCAGCGGTCCGATCGTGAACATTGAGCGCTTTGAAGACTATATACGCGCATTGGTGGAAAATTCTACTCCGGACCTGAATTTGCTTGAAAAACTTTATATTTATTGGCATTCGATCGATGAACCGGATGCACAGGGGGACAGCATTGTTGCTGCGGCGCTCTATGACAATCAGATCATGGTGGATAAATTGGCGGAGATCGCAGAATCCTATTCACCCGGAGAATTGGAAGAGTACGGTGTTACCGCAGACCAAATTCGTTATGTTGAACATGTAGTTACATCGCAATACACGCCGGAATTGGACGGTATACGTACGTTCTGTCCGCATGTCAGTGCGTTTGACCGTGAGGGAGACCGTGCACTTTTCAAACAGAAAGCGGAAGAGGCATACGGCGGTGGCGGAACGACGTGGTGGTATACGGCTTGTTATCCGTATTCGCCGCATCCGAATTATCATATTGATGCCAATCTGATCACGTCGCGTGCGCTCAGTTGGATGCAGCGTGATTACGGTGTCAACGGCGTACTGTATTGGGGTACGGCTGTATATGTGAATGTAAATGATGCCGATCGTTACCCGCGCGATCCGTACAACGATCCGGAAAGCTTCATGCTGGCAATGGGCGACGGATTCCTTGTCTATCCTGGGAAACCTTACGGCATTGACGGGCCGGTACCGAGCATTCGTCTGGAAGCTATTCGCGACGGAATGGAAGATTACGAATATCTTTTGATGCTGGAAACGCTGGCAGAGCAATATGCGAACGAGTTCCAAGCAAGCGGATTTAATGTTGATCAGATTTTGAGAGAATTGTATGATACCGTCTATTACGGAACGATTGCGGAAACGGATACGACGAAATTGCGGGATGCACGCCGCGAAGTAGCGTCGCTGATCGAGCTTTTGAGCAGTGACAGTCATGCCATGATCCTTCTTGACAGGATCGATCCGAATACGGAAACGGCATATATCACAATGTATGCGGCATCGGGAACGACATTGAAGATCGGTGGCGAAGAAGTGCAGGGGACTCCTTCGGGTACGGGGCTCAGATTCACGTACGAATTGAAATTGACAGAAGCAGCCAATTATCTGGAAGCGGAATTTGTAAACGGAGAAAGCACAGTAACGGTTCGTAAATTTATTTCCAATCGGGTAACCAGTTTGTCGGCGTTTGAAACAGACGACGAGGTATCGGTATGGACACCGTCGAAGGGCGAAGGAGCTTTGGAAGGATACAAAAATGACCATATAACGGTCAGTCTGAGTGATGAACAGAAAACGGAGGGCAATTACAGCCTGAAAGCAGTCATTGAAAAATATCGTGGCAGCAATTATGAAAACGCCAATTATCGTCCTTCGATTACGGCACCGGCATCCGCACTTTGGGGAGAAAATTCGCTTACCGAAATCAGCACGATCGAATTTGACGTTTACAATGGTTCGAACGAAAAGATTTCTCTGCAAGTATTTTTGGAAGCGGGAGAGCGTGTCAAGCGCGTAACGGATATTGAACTGGCGTCCGGCTGGAATCATATAACATTGAGTAAGGTTTATGAGATCGATTGGGCGCAGCTGGCGTCAGCCGATGCACTGTCGTTGCGATTCCCGCGCCACGAAAACGAAGAGCCGCTTGTAATCTATCTGGATAACATGATTTGCAGTTTCTTGGGAGAATAAGGGGGAGAATATGAAAAGGAAGATTTGGATCGTCGCACTATTGGTCCTGTGCCTGATCGCCACGACAGTGGCGGTCGGGTGCAAGAAGAAACAGCCGACGCAGGGAACTGTATTATTGTCGGGCTTTGAGTCGATTGATGAACTTCTGTCCATGAACTGGCAGAACATGTTCGGGGCGGTCGATCTGGCCGACGATGAAACATATGTGACCGAAGGAGAACATGCCGCCAAATTGTCTGTGCGGGGTGATTATTCGGCTGGGGTTGCGGCTCGTCCGACCATGACCGTGTATACTGACAGCGAATGGTTGGATAAGCAGGATTTTTCAGACACGACCAAGATGACGGTGGACGTTTATAATGCACAAGATAGCGCAGTCAATCTCTATTTTCAGTTTGCGGTGCTGAACGATCAGAATACATTTCAGTATTCGAGCGCAACGAAAATAGAATTGCAGTCGGGTATGAACCATGTAGAACTGCCGTTAGACCGCGGATTTTTGAATCAGCTTATCGATATCAAAAATATCATGCGTCTGGTTTTCATGTTTGACAATGAAACGGAAAAGAATCAGCCGGCACGGGTATTGTATATGGATAATTTCCGTGCGCATACCACGACTGAACCGATTCCGACCGACGTAAAGATCCGTGCAGAACATGAAATAGAATCGGCTGACCGTGCGGAGTATATATCTTCGTGGAGCATTATCAACTATCGTTTTTCACCTTCTGAACTGACGCACAATACCGATCCGAAATATATTTCGCAGGGAACGGGTTCTTTCAAATTCAGTGCGCCGGCAACGGGAGGCGGTGTTACAAGTCCCGGAATTGTTTTGGCGTCACCGGCGATCCGCGATATATCGTCTTACTATTCCATCAGCTTCGATATCTACAACGACAATGATAAAGATTATGCGTTCACGACATTGACGTTTAAGACTTTCGGTGTTGCAAAAGCAAAGGCATGGACTCGTTTTGAATTTACTATCGAACAATTAAAGACATTTGTCGATGAAGGTTTGCTGAATATGCCGGGCTATGATGAAAGCATAGGTGCGCATTATTATGACATTCATGATTTCAAAAACTTTACCTTATTGACAAATAACGACAGCAAAGATAAGCCGATCACTTTCTATTTTGATAATTTCTTTGCAAATCCCGTGGATATAGCCAAACCGACGGTAACGTTGGACGGGGAATATTCCACAGAAGTGAATCTGAACGAAGAGTATACCGTACCGACCGATGTGACAGTGGAAAAAGGAACGCTGGACGGCTGGAAAATTTATGCGCCGGACGGCACACAGGTCGGTGAAAACAATGCGGCAAGCTTTACTCCGACGGTCAAAGGGGATTATAAAATCGTATATTCGGCGTCCAACAGTAATGGTACAACCGAATTCACATTGGTTGTATATGCGGGGCTTCCTCCGACGATCAAATTAGATCGGCCCAATGTTTCGGTGGATGCGGGGCCTTATGCGGTTCCGGTGCCTGCGGTAGCAAACGGCGGAGTGCTTTCCTGGAAGGTTTACCGCATGACGGATGGCGTACGTACCCAAATCGGGGGAGAGAACGAACCTTCGTTCAATGCGGAAGGCGGTTTCTATCTGGTTGAATATACGGCGGTCAACGATGAGGCGGAGCGGAAAGCGTACCATAATGTTTTGGTGGGCGGAGCCGACGGAAGCAATCGTCTGCAAAAAGCATATCCGGAACTGTATTCGGTGGAAAAAGTGAAGGCAAACGTCGGAAGCGTGAGCATTACGTCCAATAAAAACTATACGTTGGGCGATGACAAGGCTATTCGTATGAGCGGTTCGGGAACGGTAAGCTTTGAATATGCGTTTGGTACCGATGTGGGGACTGCGCAGTCGTTTGGTTTTGCCATTTACAACCCGACTGATGTGGAATTGACATTTACGTTTGGTATGGCTACCAATTACAGCCTGAAACCGCATAGTTTTTTGCGGTTTGATTTTCCCACCGAATGGTACAGAACGTGGAGATGTATCAATACGGAGACGAATATTCTTGAAAAAGTCAATTTCTCGCTGTCAGGTGATGGCGTGATCGAAGCATATTTGACCTTCTTTACGCTTTCTCCTGTGCAGGAGGGACCGGCGATCAATATAAGCGCGTACGAAGATCATATGACGGAACTGACGGAATATACGGTTCCTGTTGCGACGGCTTCGGGCGGTGTGGCAGTATCGCATAAAATTTATAAATTGAATGGAGATACATGGGAATTGTTTGCCGATGAAAGTCCCGCAACATTTACGCCGGATGAGGAGGGTTCATACAAGATCGTTTACAGTGCGACAAACGTGTTCGGTACTTCCGAGCGTGAAATTGTCATTCTGTTTGGTAAAATACCAGAGATCGAACTTGAGTTTACCGATAAACGAATTGATGAGGGCACTTATACAATTACCGTACCTACGGTAGAAAATGCGGATAACGTAGCCTGGAAAGTTTATCAGATTTTCAGCAACCTTTTGTTCGGGAACAGTGACCGCGTTCAGATAGGAGGCGACAGTCCGGAGTCTTTCACGGCAATCGGAGGATACACGTACGAAATCGTCTATACTTCGGTAAATTCTGTGGCTACGGTGACGGCAGTTCAGCGGCTGGCTGTGGAAGGCGGATTGCGTCTGGAAGAAAAGATGCCGGCAGGCTTTATTGCGGAAAATCTGGATTTGGAAGCCGGAACAACGGCGAGCGTTGTCAACGAAGGGCGTCTGACAGAAAAGACAATCAAAGCGACAGGCAAGGACAGAGTAAATTATACCTTCAAACCGAATATCTATTTGAGTGCGGGTGCAACGTCAATGCCGTTCTGGATCATGAATGATTCAGACAGTGCAGTCAGTCTGACGATTGCGGGCGCAAATGCTTGGGGGGTGCCGTTTACACTCCAACCGGGTATTTGGTATCGCGTGGAACTTCCGATCGATTTGTATCTGAAAACCTGGGGAATCGTAGATGCAGACAATTACCTTCGTCATCTGAATCTGACGTTTACGGGCACGGGCGAGCTGACGATTTATGTTGATTTGTTTACCGTTCACACGAGCGAGGCGGTAGCGTTTAAGGTTCCTTCGGACGTGGTAACGGAAACAAATATACATGAGCCATACAATGTACCTGTTGTCACGGCCAAGGACGGAAGCGATGTAACATGGAAGATTACCGATGCCGATGGCATACCGGTCAGTGCGGATCTGATTGAAGGCAACGTATTCACGCCTGCTTTGGGAGGAAGGTACAACATCGAATATACGGCGACAAATGTGTACGGAACTTCGGTATATACGATCGTGATCACGGCGATCGCGCATACACCGGAACTTTCGGAAATTGAAACGCATGTGTTAGTAGAAACGGGCTTGGCCCCCAATATATCCTATAATATTGTGCCCCCGACGGCAGAGGATGGCAGCGAAGTTACATGGAAGATCTATCAATGCAGCAACGATTTGGTGTGGGGCAACGGAGATTATTCATTACTTCGCGACGACAGTCCGACGAGCATTGATGTATTGGCAGGAGTCTCTTATCGAATAGAGTACAACGCAACGAATGAAGACGGAACGACGACGGTTGTACAATATTTGGCTGTGGAAGGCGGATTCCGTGTGGAAGAAGCAGAGGCAGACACATTTATCGAAGAAAATCTGGCGGCGGTCACGGAAGGGAGCGTAGCGCTTTCAGATGAAGGCATGACGGCGAAATCCATAACCGCAACGGGTACGAATGCAGCGAAATTTTCGTTCCGGCCGAAAGCATACCTTGGCGCTGAGCAGACGTCGATCGCGTTCTGGGTATACAATGCTTCGGCAAACGATGTAAAAGCGACGTTAGGAAAAGACATAGAACGCACGTTAAAGCCGCATGTGTGGTATCGCGTATTGTATCCCGTGCAATATTATCGGGAGTGGCAGGCGATTGACGAAAACAATCAGCTTGTCGATTTAGGATTTATCTTCACGGGAACGGGTGAAATCAAGGTATATGTCGATTTGTTCACAGTCTATATTCCGGAAGGCAGTGCGGTAGGCTTTAATGTACCGCAAGGGATCCAGACGGAAGGTAACCTGAACGAAGTATACACGGTGCCCGAAATTACAGCCAAAGACGAAAGCGAAGTGACTTGGAAGGTTCTCGGGCCGGACGGCGCACAAATCGGGGAAGACAAAGCGTCTGAATTTACCCCGACGCAGGGCGGAACGTACAAGATCGAATATACGGCGACAAACGGATACGGAACTTCCGTATATACGCTGAATGTAACGGTGATCGCGCAAACGCCGGAACTTACGGGAATCAAGACGCACGTGCATATCGATACGGGATCAAGCGAAGTTGTGCCGTATGCGATCACGCCGCCCACTTCGAATGACGGAAGTCCGGTTACATGGAAAGTGTATCAACTCAATAAAGATACAGGAGAAGAAACATTGATTTCAGAAGAAAGTCCTGCAAGTATCAATGTGATCATAGCTGTATCTTATCGCATTGAATTTTCCGCGACCAATGCAAACGGAACGACGACGGTGGTTCAGTATCTGGCAGCCGAAGGCGGATATTATCTGGATGATATAGAGACGGAAAAATTTACGGATGAAAATTTGGAAGTGGTTGTGGGAACGGCGTCATTCACGGACGAAGGGCCGACGGCGAAAACGATCCATGCAACGGGTGACGGAAAGGCAGCTTTTGAGTTTAAGCCGAACGCATATTTGAGCGGCGGAGCGACTGGATTTGTATTCTGGATTTTCAATGCAGGTGAAACAGAAGTTTCGGTGACTTTTGGCTTAGCAGGTGCGTTTACGGTTTATCCGGGCGTATGGCATCGGGTGAACTATCTTGTAGATTGGCAGAAAGACTGGGGCGTTATCGATCAAGACAACAGATTAGTCAAATTTAATATGACGATAGACGGAACAGGCGCATTAGATGTTTATGTAGGATTATGGACTGTTCATACGAATGAGGCGGTAGCGTTTGAAGTTCCGGACGGGATCGTGACGGATGCAAAACTGAACGAAATCTATACGATTCCCGAAATTACGGCCAAAGACGGAAGCGAGGTAACGTGGAAGATTCTGGGACCGGACGGCGTACAGATCGGTGAAAACAATGCACCTGACTTTACCCCGACGCAAGGCGGAACGTATAAGATCGAATATTCGGCGACGAACGGATACGGAACATCCGTATACACGGTGAATGTAGCGGTGATCGCGCAAACGCCGGAGTTGACATCGATTGATGGGCATGTGCATGTGGATACCGGTGCGGCGGGGGCGGCAAATTATACCGTTACTCCGCCTACGGCAAATGACGGAAGTCTGGTGACATGGAAAGTTTATCAGTGCAACAACAGCCTTTTGTACGGTGACGGAAGTTATACATTATTGGATGGAAACAGTCCGGTAAATTTCAACGTGATTGCAGCTGTTTCCTATAAAATAGAGTTTTCAGCGACCAATGCGGACGGAACAACTACGATCGTGCAATATGTTACGGGAGAGGGCGGGATGCGTCTGGAAGAAAAAAATCCGGATGTATTCATAACAGAAAATCTGGACGCGGAAGCAGGCACAGCGGCGAGTGTCGTTGACGAAGGCGGACTTACGGACAAAACGATCAAGGCGACCGGTACGGACAAAATAAACTTCACATTCAAACCGAATGTTTATTTAAGCGGCGGATTGAGTGCGATGCCCTTCTGGGTCATGAACGATTCGGACAGTGTGATCAGCCTCACGATTGCGGGCGTAAATTCTTGGAGTACGCCTTATACGTTACAGCCTGGCGTTTGGTATCGTGTAGACTTGCCGGTTGATTCTCATTTGAAAATCTGGGGAATCGTGGATGCAGACAATTATCTTCGCCATTTGAATCTGACCTTTACAGGTACGGGCGAATTGACTGTATATGTTGATTTGTTCACAGTTCATTCGAGCGAGGCGGTAGCGTTTGTTACGCCGACAGAAATGGAAACTGCTTTGCAAGTAAACGAAGCTTTTATCGTACCGGAAGCGACCACACAGGACAATAGTGCAGTGACATGGACGATAACGAATGCGGAAGGTATGCCTGTGGATGCAGGTTGGATTTCGGAAAATACGTTTACGCCGCAATCTGCGGGCACGTATACATTGACTTATAAAGCAACCAATGTTTACGGGACGTCTGAAAAATCATTTGTTTTGACGGTCAATGACGGAGCCGTTTAGATGAAAAGTATTCAGGAATTGATTGAAAAAATATTTGAGGGAGCATAGGCAAATTTCAGTTATCTTTGAAGGAGAGAAGCGACATGAATAAAACATTTACGGCGGAATGGATCTGGCTGGAAGAGACCGTAAAAAATCAACATGTGGAATTTGTTTGTCCGTTTATATGGAGCGGGGAGGGACGGGTTACACTGTCTGTCAGTTCAGCGGCAAACTATGCCGCATATGTAAACGGAAAGTATGTTTCGAGCGGACAATATCATGATTTTCCTGAATACAAAGTATACGATGAAATCGATATTACCGAAGCGGTGCAGAAAGGGGAAAACCGGTTATGTGTGATCGGTTATGCGGTCAATGAAAATTTTTTCTGGCACATTGCGGATGTTCCGGGCGTTATATTTGAGGTAAGTGACGGAAAAAATCTGTTAGCAAAGTCGTGTGCGGGGCTTTTGTGCCGAAAGGCGCGCGGATACATATCGGGAGAAGTACCTTGTTTTTCCGGACAGTTGGGATACGGCTATTCCTATGATTTTACAGGTACGGATCAGTGGTTGGAAGGCGATACCGCCGGATTTATTCCGGCGGTACGCAAGGAAAAATCGCGGGAACTGGTTCTTCGGCCGATCGAGCGGTTAAAAATCGGGGCGCCCGTAACTTCTGCGATCATTACACAGGGATTGTTTTTGACGGGCAAAGGAGATACGGCGGCAGGCCGTATGCAGACGGCGTTTATGGCGCATCGTCTGATCAATGTAATTTCCGAAGAAGTCTATAAGCCCGTTCTTTCATACGGCGGAAAGCGTTATGAATTTCATACCGATGAGGCGGCGGACGGAATGTATTTTGTTGTCGATCTCGGACAGGAAAGCGCAGGGTATCTTACATTTGAACTGGAACTGGACGGAGAAGCGACGGTAGATATTGGATTCGGAGAGCATTTGGATGATCTTCGGGTTCGTAGTGAGATTTCAGGGCGTAACTTTGCGATGACGTTTTATTGCAGAAAGGGCATAAACCGCTTTGATGATTATCTCAAACGGATAGGGTGTCGCTACTTGCAATTTTTTGTGCATGCGAAAAAAGTTACGATAGCGTATGCAGGGCTAAGGCCGGTTGAGTATCCGCTTGCGGAAAAGCCTTTTCAATTAAAAGACGCGCTGCATCAGCGTATTTACGATGTAGCGGTAAACACGTTGCGGTTGTGTATGCACGAGCATTACGAAGATTGTCCTTGGCGCGAACAATGCCAATATCCGATGGATTCGCGGCTGCAAATTTTGTTCGGTTATTATGCGTTCGGTGAATATGAATATCCCAAAGCGGCGTTGCGTCTGATGTCTTTGCGAATGCGGGCAGACGGCAATTTGCCTTTATGCAGTCCTTCGGGGTTGGATCTTGCGATTCCGGTCTTTTCGTTTGTGTATATGACGGCGGTGCGGGAATATCTGGAACGGACGGGTGACAAGGCATTTGCGCGGGAAGTGTATGAAAAATGCCGTATTACGGCGGAGCGGTATATTTCGCTCATGCAAGACGGAATGCTTACGCGGGATCGAAGTTCGAAATCGGTCTGGAATTTTTACGATTGGACGGACGGGATGGTAAATAATTGGGGCGACCATGAAATAGGGGACAGCGATGTGGAATTTCCGGCACCTCTGAACGCACATTTTTCGCTTGCCATGCAGAGCCTCGTGTATATAGCGAGAAAGATCGGCGAAGCGGCAGATGCCGATCGGTATGAAAAAATCTATCGAGCGATCAACGAAAAACTGGATGCAATGTTCTGGGATGAAACGCGCAGGTTGTATGCGACATACAGCATCGGCGGCGAATTGTCGCATTATGCGGAGCTGACGCAAAGCCTGATCGTGTGTTGCGGCGGAGCGAGCGAGGAACATAAACAAGAAGTTTTGCGGGCGATCACGCAGGAAAACGATCTGTATCCGATCACGCTCAGTATGCTTTATTATAAATACGAGGCGTTGTTGTCTTCAAGTGATTATGCAGAATATGTGAAGAAAGATATTGAAAGGCAATGGGGTTCCATGCTTTACAGGAATGCAACGACTTTTTGGGAAACCATCAAAGGCGGAGACGACTTTTTCTATGCAGGAAGCCTATGTCACGGATGGAGTGCCCTGCCGATATATATCTATCATAAATACGGTTTAGGTTTGATTGAAAGCAAAGAAGGAGAAGAGTATGAAACGGCGAAGCGAAAGTAATTTTGGCTTGCATTTTGATTTTCATGCGGACGGAAAAACGCCGGAACTCGGCAAAAATTTTCGTGCCGAAGACGTTGCGTATCTGATGGAAGAAGTGCGTCCGGATTTTGTGCAATGCGATACGAAGGGGCATCCCGGTTACGCGAGTTATTTTTCCGAATTGGGAAATACGGCGCCGGGGCTTGCGGTGGATCTTTTGGCGGAATGGCGCAAGATCACATCGAAATACGATGTTGCATTGTTGTCGCATTACAGCGGTATCTGGGATCAGAAAGCGTCAACCGAACATCCGGAGTGGCGTCAATATGACGAAAACGGTGTTTGGACCAACGAAAACAGTGTATTTTCCGAGTATGCAGATAAAGTACTGATTCCGCAGTTAAAAGAACTGGCGGCGCGCGGTATCAACGGCGCGTGGGTAGACGCCGAATGCTGGGCGATGAAACCGGATTTTTCCGAGGTTGCATTGAAAGCATACAAAGAAGCTACGGGTTTGACACCGGAAAAAGAGGGCGAATCGTTTGAGGCGTATAAAAATTTCTGTCGCCAAGGATTTTTTGCGTATGTAAAAAAATACGTGGACGCCGTTCATGCCGAATATCCGGAATTTGAAATAGCAAGCAACTGGATGTATACGTCATTCTGTCCCGAGCAGCCGACGATAGATGTCGATTTTATTTCGGGAGATTACGATGCGACCGATAGCCTGAATACGGCCCGTTTTGAAGCGCGATGCCTTCCCCGGCAGGGAAAACCTTGGGATCTGATGGCTTGGGCATTTAATATTCAGAACAGAATTTATGTCAACAAATCGGCAGTTCAGCTTTTGCAGGAGATTGCCGTACCGCTGAGTCTTGGCGGAGGAGTACAGGTATACAATTTTGAAAAGGGCGGAAATATTCAGCGTTGGATCGTACCGATTTTGAAGGAACTTGCGCAGTTTGCGCGTGCGCATTCGTTTTTACATAAAGCGGAAGTTATTCCGCAAATCGGTATTTTATTCTCAAATAAAGGGTTTTATCACAATAAAAAATGGATATTTTCCAAGTACGACGATCCGTATGTAGCGGAAACAACGGGTTTGACGCTTGCATTTACGGATGCGGGATACGGTGTGGATGTATTGTTTACGCACAATGCTTTACGTTGCATGGATGAATATCCTGTTCTTGTTTTGCCGGACTGGCAGGTGATCGAAGCGGAACTGAAAGATCGTTTGGACGCATATGTAAAGCGCGGCGGAAAGCTGATTGTGATCGGGGCGAATGCACTTGATAACGTGGCGGACACGTTCGCCTTGAAAAAGGGCGAAGTATTTGAGGGCCAAACATTTTTGGAAGAAAACGGTTTTGTAACCGGGATCATTACGAGCGGCGCGGAATGCACAGGTGACGGTGTGATGGGGGCGCGGTATACGGACAGTTACAAAGAAAGCAATGCGAAACCTTGGTGTATAACAAAGGGATACGGAAAAGGTGAAGTATTTGTCGTACCGTTTGCGTTAGGTGCGCAATATCGGCAAAATTACAGTTTTGTTCTTACGGACATTGTGCGAGAGATTTTAAGTAAAGCATTTTCAGCACCGTTGGCGCATCTGTATCGTCGCCGTCGTGCGGATATGACATTATTGCGCAAAGACGGTCATACTTATCTTACGCTTTTGAACCGCTCGGGCGATCATGAAAATGCGCGTGTCCGTTCGTTTGATGACCTGACGCCTCTTTCGGATATAAAAATCGCCGTTGCACCGGAAGTTTGTGCTGCACGCGTGTTGGAAACGGGCGAGACTTTGCCCATACGGGAAGAAAACGGAGAGCGTATTATCGTGTTGCCGCTTCTCAATGTTTTTGCTACAATAGAACTTCAATTGCAGTAATAGGGATACGGCGGCATTTTGCCGCCGTAAAAAATCATATGTTACGTTTTTGGTTTATTTTAGCGGCTGGCGGATTTTGTTCCGCGGCCAATATGGCGACCGTAAAATGGTATCAACGGTCAGCCGGACAATCCATATCGGCCTGCGCCCGAATGCAAATGTTGTCGGGCGTGGCCGTTTTCCTGTTTTTTCTTGTCAAAATCAGTTTGGATGCTGGGCGGTTGACACTGGGGCTTACGCCATATACTTTTCTGATGTCATTTTTATATACGTGTTGTTCGTTTACAGCTTATATTATCGGGATCAAAGCTGTAGTATACGGAAAACTTGGTCTTTTTTCCATGTTTGCGGTTTTAGGCGGCATGTTTGTACCTGCCGTTGCGGGAATATTGGTATACCACGATACGGTGACCGTATTCAAGGGGATCGGAATGGCGATCATGCTGGTCGCCGTTGTATTGCCTGCGGCGCATATGTTTCGGGAAAAAAGCAATTTACGAACGGCAATTTTGTATGTAGTTGCCTTTGTGGTATACGGATTAGGTGCGTTATGTGTTTTAGTGTACCAGAATCACGGTAGTATTCCGGCAGCTCCTGCGGATGGTTTTTTGGCTTTGTACGGAGTACTTTTGACAGTAGCGGGCGGGGGAATGTGGCTCGGTTCCCTTATAAAGGAAGGAAAGCAAATCAGCATACAAAATGGTGATGAAGGAGAAAAACCGAAATTTCGTTGGGCATCCGTACTGTTGCCTTTGTTGGGCGGAATATTTGTAGGGCTTGCGAACTACATGTCGATGTTGTCGCTTGCGCCCGGCGGTGTAGGAGCGGTAATGTCCAGTTCGGTCTTGAACGCGTTTGCCATGATTTTCGGATTTCTCTTCGGAGTTTTGGCATTTCGGGAATCGGTCAGCCGCATGCAAATCATTTCGATTGTGTTGGCGGTCGTATCGGCGGCACTGTTTGCGTTTTAAGGAGATTTTATGAAGGATAAGAAACCGGAAATTTATACAGTCGATTATTGCCACGGCGATTTTTCCTGGACCAATCCACGCAGTTGGCATATAGAGCGTTATTTGTCATCGATCATAGCGGCTCTGGACGATACAGCAAAACATACGGATTACGTGTATCTTTTCGATAATTATGCACATCAGCTGGAAGTGTTTTTGAAGTATTGCCCTGAGCGGAAAGAGCAGTTTGATGCGGCTGTGCGTGCGGGGCGGCTCGTGTTTGCGGAAGGCGGCTATTCGCTTGGAAGGCCGGGTTGGTTGCAGGCGGAAGCGTATGTACGCAATTTACTGGACGGGCAAAAAAAACTGCGAAAATTATCGGGCAGAAAATCTCGTTTCTTTTTCAATGCGGATACGGCGGCGGGACACAGTCAGATGCCGCAGATCCTGTCGCAGGCCGGTTATGAATTTTATATGTTTTACCGGCCGGAAAAATTGCTCAACGGCAAAGGGGTGCCCAAGCAATTTTATTGGCAGGGGGCGGACGGTTCGACGGTGCTTGTCAACCGTGGATATTACGGAACTCTCTCGTACGACAGCGCGTTTCGGCACGGGACTTCCTATGAAAACGCAAAGGCTGCATTTGAAAAAGATTTTTCAGAGCAGGCGTACAAAAATGAAACGGGCATTTATTTTATGCCTGCGGGATGTGATGACGTGATACCGGGATTAGGGATCGGCGATGTTCCTGCGGATATGGCTGCGTTTATGAAAGCCATGCAAGAGCATGGAGACGGAACCATGCGGTATGCTCCGCCGGAAATGTTTTTTGACCGATTGCAGACGTGTGATCTTCCGACCTATAAGGGGAAATTATATGATTGCGAATTATCGTACAATGTTCCCTTTAAATCTCCGAAATATTCTTTATATTGTCGGCGGCATGCGCTGTCTTATCGTTTGCTGGCGTTGGAACGGTTGTATGCGGTGGCATCGATGAGGGGGGTAAGTGTAAACACGTCCGCAGTGCAAAAGCTTTGGATGGAATTGCATGAAATCAGCGGTCATGCCGGTGAAATGGCAATCTGGGACGATCTTAAATATTTGCTGGATCGGGCAGATTCAGCTTTGCTGACGGCAAAAAAACTGTACGAAGAGACTTTGGATGAATTGGCAGGCCTTGTATGCGGGGAAGGGGATTATTTGGTTTTCTATCCTGCGCCCAGGTATAACGGAACGGCGGAAGCGGAGATCACTTCTGCATTCGGGGCTTCACCGACCGAAACGGAGGATGGCCGTACGGTTCAGGTTATAGAGACAAATCGTCCGGATAAAAAATATGCGTCATTTCAATTCAGCGCAGTGCGCGGTCTTTTCAACGCGGATGCGGAAGGGATCGGGTTTGAAGTTGTGCGCTTCAAAAACGGAGCGATAAAGCCGTTTCATCCTCGTGAAAGTTTGTTAAAAACGCCGAAAGTCATGGATGCAGGTTGTTTGCGGCTGACGCTGAACGCAAGCGGAATTTGCGCCGTAGACGGCTCGGATTTTCATATCGAAGGACCATTCGGAAGCCTTTCTATGCGTCATACACGGCTTTCCGAAACGTGGCTTCCCGAATTTACCTTTATGGATTCAGTGCCGTGCGTGTTCAGAAAGGTGCGCACGGAGTATGACGGGCCGATCGGATTAAAGTTTACTTTGATCGGTCGTTTGGGAAAAAATCCCGTTTATCAGACGGTAACAGTCGACAAACGAACGGGCAGAATGGATTTTGAAACGAGGTTCATATCCGAAAGATGTTCCGCCGATTACAGTGCGGTGTTTCCTTGCACGGGTTCGATGCGGGCAGGTATTCCGTTCGGAGCGGAAGACCGCATCCCCGAAACGGATATATGCAGCGACGATTACGAGCAGAATCTTCCGGGGAATATTTATGCCAACGGATTTATGGCGTTTGAGGCGGGCGGGACGCGGATTATTCTTGCCGCCACACAGGGACATAAGCTGTTGCAGGCGGAAAAAGGCATTTTGCGTCTTTTGTTGTTGCATGATCCCGGAAGCTTGGAAAAACATACTCTGCCCACCGAACAATGGATGAAAAATCTCCGCACGCAGGACGGGGAAAACAGGTTTACATGGTCGGTGGCAATCGGGTTGGATGATGCGGATGCGGCGACTTTTTATGAGTCAGCAAATTTGCCGCCCGTTGTCGTAAAAAATCATAGACGCGGCCGCCCTTCACAGGATGAAAAGTTTTATCCGGTACAGATCAAACAGAAAAATGCGCTCGTAACGGCTTTTTACAAGGATGGAGAAGAATATTTGGTTCGTTTGTATGAAGCGGCGGGGTCGGAAACGCCCTTGTGCGTGAAGATACCGGGTTATCGGGTTACGGCGGAAACTTTATCGAAACAAGCGATGGCACCTGACAGATTACAGCCTTATCGGATCGTGACGCTGCGACTTATCCCTGAAATCAAAAACGGAAATTTGTAAAAATTTTTTAAGCGAGTATCAGAAAGAAAAATTATTGTTGACAATGGGGTTATAGTATGTTACAATAAAAAACGATACAGCGGTTAAAATGCGCCGCAATCGAAACTAGAAAAAGAAGCGGTATTGAAAATATATAAATTCTGTCAGCAAGAAGGCTTAAATCAAACATCTTAAAGAGATTTTTTGGTTTAAGCCTTTTCTTTCAAATAAAATCAACAAGGAGATCATACGAAAATGATTGAAAAAGGAAATCAGATGCTCGCACAAATTTCGGATGAGACAGTCAGGGAAGGATTTCGGGCGGCAGTCTGTAAAAATCTTGACAGCGCGAGGATTGACAGGGAATATCCGGGGCATTTTTGCATAACGGCAGACGGAAGCAGTTTCGGGTTAAAGAATACATGGCCGGGATTGGATTCATGGCAGATGGCAGGGGCATATCTGAAACTTGGGGAAACGCGGCAGGCGCTGGGATTTTTTGATTTTGTGAAAGCCGCGCAGCGGGAAGACGGGAATGTTCCGTTTGCGGTATTTCCCGAAGAAGAGTGCCGGGATCCTTTTTCGCGCACGACAGGTTTGTCTGGAATGCGTTATCCGGACGATATCTTTACATACGACCCGGGCGAGGGGTATGAACCGAAGCAATGGATCGGTTTGTATCGTCACTGGGTGAAAGAAGATCCTTTGGCTGTTTTGGCGGCAGTCAGCTATATCATGACGGCATATGAAATTTATGAGACATGCAAGGACAAGGCGTGGCTTGAAAATAATCTTCCGAGCGTATTGAAGGCAGGGGAATATATAGTCGGAAAAATGCGAGACGGTTTGGTTACCGGCTGCGGATTTTATATGGAAATGATTCCGCGCAAAGAATTTGACGGGATCTCGCAGTGCTATGCCTATCACGCAATGGAATATCTTTGTTCGTTGTGTGCGGCGACGGGCAGGGTCAAAGAGGAAGAGAAATGGAGAGGCCGTGCGGACGCGTTGCGCAAGACATTTATTGAAAGGTATTGGGTCAACGATCATTTCGGTGAATACATCCACCCGCAGCACGGACTTGTGGATCTGCACGGTTTAACGGATGTAAACTTTGCGGCGATCGCATTCGGACTGGCGGACGAAGGGCGTAGTCGGGAAGTATGGAAAAAAATCAAGGCGGAGCCGGATTTTTGGTGGGGAGGAATGCCGACGCAGGTCGTTACGCGGCCGTATCTTGTGCAGGAATGGGAGCTTGCGGAGGAAGTGGATTTCAAGACCGATCGTATCAAAATTTACGACATGGCGGCGATGGGGCGCGTATGGTATCTCGATATGGTGGCGAGTGCGAAAATGAAGGATTGGGACCGTATTCGGGAAGGCGTGCGGCTGGTAGGCAAGCGCGGGCTGGAAGACGGCGGATATTGGTATGAGCGGTACGGCATGCTGATGGACGGCAGAGCGATCGGATACGGGCCTTACAAATATTGTGAGTATGCGGCGATTCTTACGCGCGTGGTTGCCGATAATTTTGATTTGTTTTGCGGAAAATGACCGAAAGGAGGAAAAGCGCTGTGCAGACATTTGATTTTGACAAAAAGGGATTTATGATCGGAGGAAAGCGGGATTTTCTGATCGGCGGCGAGATCGCGTACTTTCGGACACCGAGAGAGGATTGGAGAAGGCGGATGCGTCTTTTCAAAAAGGCGGGAGGGAACGCAATAACGACGTCGGTACCCTGGTCGATCCATGAACCGGAAGAGGGCAAAATATTGTTTGACGATGTCGATTATCGTTGTCTGACAGAATATCTTTCGATCGCCAAAGAAGAGGGTTTGTTTGTCTATCTTCGGCCGGGTCCGTTGATATATACCGAATTGTTTGGCGGCGGCGTACCGATGTGGCTGTATGAGAAGTATCCGCAAGTGCAATTGCGTTCGGCAGACGGCAAGGATATCGATAATATGCTTTCGTATCTGCATCCGATAGCGCTTGAAAAATTCCGTGAATATTATGAAAAGTTTGCAGAAAAGATCAAGCCTTTTCTGATCAGTGCGGGCGGGCCGGTTGCGATGATTCAGCTGGACAACGAACTTGCAGGGATACATACGTGGAGCGGAACACTCGATTATAACGAAGAATCGATGGGCTTTTTACGGGAAGACGGGCTGTATACGCAATTTATGAAAGAGCGTTACAAGGAAATCGGTGCTCTGAACGAAGCCTATAAGACGGAATACACGGCATTTTCGAAAATCGATCCGAGAAATTGGAAGCTGGAAGGACGGGAACGCGCGCGAGCAGAAAAAGACTATCATGATTTTTATTGCTGGTCTTTGACGGTGTATGCGGGAAAATTGTTGAAATGGTTGCGTGAATTCGGGGTGGATACACCTGTCACGGCGAATGCCGCCAACGCATATCTTCTCAACTACATGAAAGAATTGAGCGAAGAGATGAAAGACGAAAAGTTTTTTATCGGATTCGATAACTACTATGCATTGGATGTCAATTGGGCGAACTTCCACCCGACGCCGAAATGGTATATGCGGAACGTGTATGCGGTCGATGCCATGCGAGCGATGGGGTATCCGTTCACCGTGTTGGAGATGCAGGCAGGTGCTTATGCGGACATCCCTCCCGTACTAGCGGAAGATCTGTATCAGTGGTATATGATGAATCTGGGGCTGGGCATGAAGGGAGTGGATTATTATATCTTTACGGGCGGAGAAAATCCCGAATGGATGGGTTCGACGACAGATATATACGATTATCAGGCGCCTGTTACAGCCGATGGAAAGATACGTAAGACCTATTATGCGTTGCAGGCATTTCATCGTTTTATGGCAAAGAACAAGTGGCTCGTGAATGCGGAACGAGTCAATTCTGTGCAAGTTGGCGTGGAATGGCAGACAATGCGCGGCAACGGATATGCGCAGTTTGCCGATGTTCCTGAAACGCTTGCCACCGAAGACAGATTGATAAAAGGTTTGTCGGTGTCCTTGTTTTCTTCGTGCTATTCTTATAATTTTGCGTTTCTTACGGAAAAGTTGGATCGGAATAGACCGCTTGTCGTCATGTCGCCCGAAGTGATGAGCGAAAAGGCGCAGAAAAATATCGTATCGTTTTTGGAAGAGGGCGGATGTGCGTATATTCTCGGAACGCTGCCTTCGTTGAACGATTCGTTTGCGTCCTGCACGATTTTGCGCGATTATCTCGGAGAAATCGAGGAAATGCCGAATCCTTCCAAGAAGCCGGCCGTTCTTTTGGACGGGCAGAGGGTGTTTTACGTGACCTGTCCCCGTGCACTGAAAAAAATACCGGAAGGGGCAGAAGTTTTTGCGCAGGATGCCGACGGACAATATACGCTCGGTTTTTGTATGAAAAAGGGAAAAGGCAAGGTATATTATCTGAGCGGACAGTGGTTGACGACAGACATGGTGCAGGTACACGCAATGGAAAAGGTATTAAAAGATTTGGGCGCAAAGCCCTGCGTGGAGCATTCCAATCCGAGTGTGTATGCGACGATGCTGTCAGACGGAACAAATTACGGCGTATTTTTAATGAATTTATACACGGGAGCGCAAACTTCAAAAATCAAAGTACATTGCGGGGATTGTGTGAAAGATCTCGGAACCGTTCGCTTAAAGGCGGGCGAAATAAAGTTTATGCGTTTCTGACGTTTTTTGGGATCAACGGACAAAGAGAGATGTTGCCGCAAAATATTGAATAGAAGCGGTTGGCTCGGAAAATAATAATTGTGAGAAGAATGATTTTTCGGAGCGAAAAAAATGGATATAGAAAAAACAGTAGCAGCACAGCGTGCCTTTTTTTCAAAAGGTGAAACTTTGGATCTGAATTACAGAAAGAAGGCACTCCATGCGCTGGAGAACGCGATCCGCGCGCGCAAAGCGGACATTGCGGCGGCGCTTTATGCGGATCTTGGGAAAGGTGATTGCGAGGCATTGATGACCGAAACGAGCATCGTATTGGAAGAGATCCGTTTCATGTTGAAAAATCTTGACCGCTTTGCGGCGCCCAAAAAAGTAAAAACGGCATTTTCCCAATTTCCGGCGAAGTGTTTTACATTAGCATCTCCGTATGGATGCGCGCTGATCATGAGCCCTTGGAATTATCCGTTTCAGCTTACGCTTTGCCCGTTGGTCGATTGCATTGCCGCGGGAAATTGTGCGATCGTCAAGCCGAGCGGATATTCTCCTAAGACGTCGGTCTTGCTAAAAGATCTTCTCGGCAGTCTGTTTCCGCCTGAATATATCGCGGTGGTCACGGGCGGAAGGGAGGAGAACGAAGCCTTATTGCAGCAAAAATATGATTTTATATTTTTTACCGGCGGCGGCGCAACCGGGCATGTTGTGGCGCAGGCGGCGGCGAAGACTTTGACGCCTGCCGTATTGGAATTAGGAGGCAAGAGCCCTTGTATTGTCGATGAAGATGCGGATGTGCGTCTTGCGGCCAAGCGCATTGCCTTCGGAAAACTTCTGAATGCGGGGCAAACGTGTGTTGCTCCCGATTATCTTCTCGTGCATGAACGCATCAAAGCATCTTTTCTGGAAGCGTTGGAAGAGGAACTGGTACGCCAAGGCGGGGAAGATGCACTGAAAAATCCCGAATATCCGCATATAGTCAACCAAAAGCATTATGAAAGGGTTAAAAAACTGATTTCGCCGGAGAAGGTTGTATTCGGCGGCGCGTGGGATGATTCTGCGCTCAAAATTCAGCTGACGATTCTGGATCAAGCCGCGTTGAACGATCCTTCGATGCAGGAAGAGATATTCGGGCCGATTTTGCCGCTTCTTACGTTTACGACATTGGAAGGCGCAAAAGAGATCATTGCGCAGAATCCTACCCCGCTGGCCCTTTATTATTTCGGAAAGCGGAACGAAAGGCGAATTCTTACGGAAATCTCTTTCGGCGGCGGATGTGTGAATGATACAATCATGCACCTTGCGACGCCGTATATGGGTTTTGGCGGAGTCGGGCAAAGCGGTATGGGCGCTTATCACGGCGAGCGTGGATTTTTCACTTTTTCACATATCAAGAGCATTCAGAAAAAAGGAAAAATGGAATTTTCTTTGCGTTACAGGCCTTTTACAGACCGCAAAAAGCGAGCGATCAAGCGATATCTCGGTTAAAAGATTTTAAATGAAATAATAAAAAGAATAAGAAGGAGCGTCTGCCTTGGATTTTCAAGGCAGACGCTCCTTCTTTTATAAAGACAGGCGTTTTTCATTGAGATCGGAAGGAAGAGATCAATGCAAGGTCGATTGTTCTTTCTTGCGGAAAGCGGTGGGAGAGATGCCGAACGTGCGGCGGAATTGTTTAGAAAAATAGTTATAATCGGGCAGGCCGCAGCGGCAAGCAATTTTTGCGATCGGCAGGTCTGTGTCGGAAAGGAGATCGCAGGCTTTGCAAAGGCGGCGGGTCTTTACAAAGTCGGCAACGGTGCTTTGAAAATATTCATGGAACAGCGAATAAATTTCCGATCGTGAAAGGTGAAAGTTTGAACATAATGCCGAAACGGAAAGATCGTTTTGCAGATTTTCATCAATAAAAGATTTAAGCGCACTGTCTATTTTTTTTTCGGCGGAGCGGACAAGCTTTTTAAGATATTCATAACCGGTGCAGGCGTCGAGGATATGAATGGCAGAATTGATTTTATCGGCGGCAAGAACGGGCAAAGCGTCGTATTTTTTTGAGAGGGCGTCGCGCATGGAAGGAGGAAAGCGATCTTTGAGGGCAGAAAAGGGCTGGCTGGATGTAGTGCGGAACTGCCCGATAACAAGATATCCGATGATCTCATCATTGTAGATGATCGGCGAAAAGCATTCGGTAAGGCCTGCATGGCAAGTATAGGCAAAGCGTCGTTTGGTCTGGCGGCAGGTTATAAAGGCATGGCGGTCGCAGGCGCGGCACCGTTCGTTCAGTTCGTCGTTTTCGCGCAAGGTTTTGCAAAAAGGCGAATATTTTTCGGGATAAAAACATAATTCATGTTCGGCGGAGTCGTGCAGGCTGGTTTTGATGCCGGTAAGGTTGTAAAAGTCATATAAAAGTTCTTGTAATTTCTGTAAATCATAAGTGTACATACTGATTTTCCGATACGAATTTACCATATTCTAAAACATATGATACTATAAAACAGAACAAAAAGCAAGTACAATGATAAAAAAACACGGAAAGGGGGAATCGGCATGAACTTTCTCAGCATTGACGTGGGAACGACTTGCTGTAAATGCCAGGTTTTTTCACAAAAAGGGGAAATACTTGCCTACCGAAGCGAGGAATATACGCTGGTGGAGCGAAGGGGAGAAAAGTATGTCGATATTGCGGGGATCTGTGCGCGCGTAAAAGAGATGATCGCATTTGCGGCAACAAAAGGGGAACTTGCGTCTCTGTGTATTTCCACGATCGGGGAATCGTTTGTGCTGCTTGACAAAGCAGATACGATATTATTTGAGCCAATGCTTTATACCGATCCGCGGGGAAAAGAAGAGGCAGAAGACATCTTGCAACGATTCGGAGCGGAGTATCTTTTTTCGCGTGTCGGGGTTTTGCCGCAGAGCATGTATTCCATCAGCAAATTGCTTTGGATCAAAAAGCATCATCCTCAAATTTTTGCGAAAGCGGATAAAGTCATGCTGCTTTGCGACTATTTAGGATATATCCTTACGGGGCAAAGGGTGATCGACTATGGACTCGCTTCTCGGACGGGAGTCTTTCAGGTTTGGAACAAATGCTTTGACCGAGATATTTTGTCTGCATATGACATTCCCGTCGAATTTTTTTCGGAACCGAAAAGCGCGGGAAGCATTGTCGGTCGGCTGAAAGAGGAGATAAGGTCGGAGCTTAAAATTTGCGGCGATTGTGTTGTCGTGCTTGGATCGCATGATCAGATCTGTGCGACGCTGGGCGCGGGAGCAATCAATGCCGGAGACGCTGTGGACGGAATGGGCACGGTAGAGTGTATCACAGCGTTGTTTGACGAAAAAACGTCCGATGTGCAGATGGGATTGCAGGGATTTCCATGCGTACCGTATGTGCGCGACGGAATGTATTGTACTTACATGTTGAATTATACGTGCGGTCAATTGGTGAAGTGGTTCAAAAATGAAATCGTGCACGGTTACGCGGGAAAAGAGGACAGCTTTTTTGCATACATAGAAAAGGGCATGAAAGAAGGCCCGACCGGTATATTGACGTTGCCGTATTTTTCGGGAGCGGCAACGCCTTATCAGAATATTCAAGCTAAGGGCGCGATTTTGAATCTGACGGAAAAATCAACGGATTCGGATCTTTATAAATCGGTTTTGGAAGGAACGGCCATGGAGATGCGCTTGAATGCCGAAAAGGCAAAAAAATACGGGATTGCCGTCAAAAGTGCGGTAGCAACGGGGGGCGGATCCAATTCGTCAAAATGGCTTACGATCAAAGCGGATATACAAAATATACCGATACGTACGCTTCGTTCAAGCGAAGGCGGGCTATGCGGCTGTGCGGTTTTGCAGGCGGTGGCGACGGGTGCGGCAAAAAATCTGGATGAGGCAGTCAGAATTTTTGTGCAATACAAAGACGAGTATCTGCCGGACGCAGCGCGGCATGCCGCGTACGAAGGGCAGTATCGGAAATATAAAAAAATATACAGGGCGGTAAAGGAGTTTTATTGAGATGAAATTTGCGTTATTTTTCGGAAATCGCGGGTTTATGCCTGCCGAGCTGATCGCGGGGGCGCGCGAAGACATGATGAAGGCTGTTCGGGATGCCGGACATGAAGTTTTGGTGATGGACGAGGCGGCAACGCGTTACGGAGCAGTGGAAACGCGGGATGAGGGAAGATTGTATCATGATTGGCTGAAAAGCCACGAAGGGGAATACGACGGTGTAATTCTCTGTATGCCGATTTTTATCGATGAAAACGGAGCGGTGGCGGCGTTACAGGATGCGGGGGTTCCGATTCTGATGCAGGCTTATCCCGATGAGATCGGAAAAATGGATTTTGCGCATCGGCGGGACGCGTTTTGCGGAAAATTTTCGGTGACAGACGTTTTTTATCAGTATAAGATCCCGTTTACGGTCATGAAACCGCACGTAGTGCACCCGTTGAGTGAAAAATTTCGTGAAAATCTTGATGATTTTGCGGCGATATGCCGCGTCGTAAAAGGCATGAAGCGGTTTAATCTCGGCTGCATCGGCGCGCGGACGACGGCGTTCAAAACGGTACGGTTTGATGAAGTTGCGCTGCAAAGATACGGCATCAACGTGGAAAGTTTTGATCTTTCCGAACTCATTTTCAAGGTTGGACAAAAGCAGGACGACGATCGTAAGGTGAAGGAAAGGCTGCAACATTTGGAAAAGTATACCGATTTTAGCAAAGTTCCGCAAAAGAACAAGTTTACGCTTGCAAAGATTTCCGTCGTTTTGGACGAGTACATTGCGGAATACAAACTGGATGCGATCGCGCTTCGTTGCTGGAACGAAATGGAAACGATCCTGCGGGTCTGTCCGTGTGTTCTGCTGTCGGAACTGAACGACCGCGGTATCGTGGCGTCGTGTGAAATTGATCTGTGTTCGGCGATTACGATGCGGGCGATGGCTCTTGCGAGCGAAAAGCCGACGACATGCCTGGATTGGAACAACAATTACGGGGATGATGAAAATAAAGTTATTCTATTCCATTGCGGGCCGGTGGCGCAATCTCTGATGGCGGGGAAAGGTACGGTCACGGAACATAAAATGTTTGCAAAGGGGGATCCCGGTTCGGGCTGGGGGAGCAATGAAGGGCGAATTGCGGCATTTGACATGACGTTTTCCAATTGTTTTACGGAAAACGGTGCGCTGAAAGTTTATGTAAGCGAAGCAAAATTCACCGAAGATCCGATCGAAGACGGATATTTCGGATGTGGCGGCGTGGCGCAGATTCCGAATTTGCAGGATAAACTTCTTCGGCTTGCGAAGGGCGGATTCAAGCATCATACTACAGTCGGCGTGGGGCACATGAAAAAGGTTCTGACGGAAGCGTTTTCCACATATTTAGGTTATGAAATGGTGGATATTGACGGGAGGGATGATAAATGATTGCGACATTAAGCGAAGTGATCGCGCAGGCACGGGAAAAAAAGATTGCGGTCGGATCCTTCAATACGCCCAATCTCGAATGCCTTTTGGCGGTTTTGGAAGCGGCGGAACGCCTGCAAGTGCCTGTGATCGTGGCGCATGCGCAGTTGCATGAGGAAGTAGCGCCCATTGAAAAGATCGGGCCGGTGATGGTGGAGCTTGCAAAACGGAGCAAAGTGAAAGTATGCGTGCATCTTGACCACGGTGAAGACAGTGAATATTGCAAAAAGGCGATCGGGCTGGGGTTTACGTCGGTGATGATCGATCATTCGGCGAAATCGTATAACGAGAATGTGGAAGGCACGCGCGAAGTGGTCAGATATGCGCACGCGCACGGTGTCGATGTTGAGGCGGAACTGGGACGTCTTCCCAATCGGGAGGGGGGAAGCGGTTCACAAGGGGAGGACCTCTATACCGATCCCGAACTTGTTCCCGCATTTATCGAAGAGACAAAAGTCGATGCGCTTGCGATCGCGTTCGGCACGGCGCATGGGATTTACAAAGTAAAACCCGTTTTGAATATGGACGTCATCACAAAAGTCCGCCAAAAGACGGGTATTCCGCTCGTCATGCACGGCGGAAGCGGCATATCCGCCGAAGAGTATCGTGAAGTGATCCGTCGCGGTATCGACAAAATCAATTATTACACATATATGGCATATGCAGGGTATGCGGCGGCCAGGGCATACGGAGAAAAGCAGCCTTCCGGTTTCTTTCATGATATGGCGCTGCAAGCGCAGCGTGCCATGGAAGAAAATGCGGAAAAGACGCTTCGCGTGTTTTCCGGCTTTTGACGGAAATGGGATTTGAAAAATCATAGAAAAAGATTCTTTGTATCCGAAAGCTGTAAAAATTTTTGAATAAAAAGGAGAGCCGCATAAAGTATTGCGGCAGAGAAAGAAATGGACGGCAGAATATCCAATTTTTGGCAGGTGGCGAGTGTGCGCCGCTATGAAATGACGGAAGGAAAAGAACGCGGATTGCGCGTGGTCGACTGTGATAACGGGAAACTTCGGTTTTTGTTGAATGAAAGCAAGGCGTTGGACGTCATGCAGGTATACCATGAAGGGCAGAATATTTCTTTTGTATCGAAAAACGGATTCACGGCGCGGGAAATTGCGTTTTTGAACCGTTTTGAAGGCGGAATGCTGTATACGTGCGGGTTAGACAGTGCAGGAAACAGGGAAGGATACGCGATGCACGGCACCTTGCACAATATTCCTGCGCGCGTAGTGCAGGCAAAGTGCGAAGAAGACGGAATCGAAGTGGAAGCGGAAACGGAAGATTCGGCGTTATTTGGGAAAAATTTGGTTTTGCATCGCAAGGTAACTACGAAAATCGGTTCTTCGCGCATTGAAATTTCAGATACTTTGGAAAACCGCGGCTGGCGGGATGAAGAATATTGCCTTTTATATCACGTGAATGTCGGGTATCCGATGCTCGACGACGGCTGTGAACTTCAAGATTTTGCCGAGGAAGTAATTCCGCGCAACGAGTGGGCGAAAAAGCACGCGGCAATGCGCTCTGTGATGGAAGAGCCGCAAGCCAATCGCGAAGAGATGTGTTATTTTATGCGCGGCGGAAAACCGGAAGTGAGCCTTACAAACAGGCGTCTGGGTAAAAAATTTATTCTTCGGTGGTCAAACGAAACGCTTACCGATTTTGTGCAATGGAAGAGTATGGCATGCGGAGATTATGCTTTGGGGCTGGAACCTTGCACGACGCAACTGGACGAAGGATTTGCATATAAAATTCTTGCACCGAAAAAATCGGTGAATTTCCGTCTGGAAATTGAAATCGAAACTATCAAATAGAAAGTTCGCTTGTTCGCTAATAAGGAAAGATTAAAAGAATATTTTGAAAAAAAATCTTGAAAAGCAACTGTTTTTCGGGTATACTGATTGCAATAGGATGAGGAGGGGAAAAAGATGCAAAACAGATTATTCGGAGACGGGATACGGGACGATTACCCCGCGATTCAGGAGATGCTGGACAGCGGAATAAGCGAAGTGGTATTGCCGCCGCCCGTTAAGAATTACACGATCGGCAAAACGCTGAAAATTCACGGCGGCCAGTCTTTGCGGCTAAGCCCGTTTACGCGGATACGGCTTGCGGACGGGGCGGATTGTTGCATGTTGGAGGACGACGATTTTTCGGTATGGAAAGAAAATATATCCGTCGAGGGCGGAATATGGGACATGAATCATGCCAAACAATCGCCGAATCCTTATCATTTTCCAAATGCAAACGGCGAAACCTTTTACGATAAAATCAAAAAAATCGGATGGAAGGCGGAAAGTTCGGGGGTATTTGCGGATACATATACGGGTATTTGTATGCGTTTTTGCAGGGTACGCAATTTCAGCGTCAAGGGTATCACCTTTTTAAATCCGGTCATTTACGCCGTTCAGATTGCATACGCGGAAAGATTTACTTTTCGTGATATTACTTTTGATTATACGGAAGGCAGCCCGCGGCTATGGAATATGGACGGGATCCATGTGGAGGGGAATTGTAAAGACGGTGTATTGCAAAATCTGAAAGGGGCGTGTCATGACGATCTGGTCGCGATCACGTCAGACGACGGTTTGTATGGTCCGATCGAGAACATAGTAGTGGACGGAATCTTTGCACACCACAGTCACAGTGCGGTACGGCTGTTGTCGCACGGAATCCCAGTGAAAAACATTCATATCCGGAATATATACGGCAGTTTTTATACCTATTGCGTGTCGCTGACCAAATACTATAACGAAGACGAGGCGGCGCGCGGAGTCATGAAAAATATCACGTTGGAAGACATTGCGGCAAGTGCCAGTGTAGGGACGGCGGATGTCGGCGGCGGAAATTTTCCGTTTTTATGGGTAGAAAAGGGGTTGGACGTAGAAGATTTACGGATCAGCCGCGTCGTGCGGGAAGAGAGCGCCTATCCCACGCCGATGCTGAAAATCGACAAAGGGGCACGGGTAAAGCGGTTGTGGTTGACCGATTTGCATCAAAAGAGCCTGCTCGGACATTCCATTGCGTTATTCGTGCAAGAAGGCGATGTGGAGGAGGCGCATATTGACGGCCTTTGCAACGAATGAACGAATAAAGTGAAAAGAAGTTATTTCGTAAAGCTCCGCAAATTTTGCGGAGCTTTTTTATGATTTGGTGAATTATACTATTAAGTGCAACACCTAAAGAAAAAAAGAGTTCATACAAATCTGTGGTAAAATAGAGTTGCGA
>CASEFE010000135.1 GCA_949287105.1 uncultured Bacillota bacterium | reverse complement strand
GCTCTTTTTGTCGTACTTCCTCTTAACCAATTCAATTTTATTACAACTTCTTGCTCCTTTTTGCTTGACTTTTAATAGTTAGTCTCCTTTTAATATTTGCATTGTTTAAGGACAACGCATCAGCCTTATAATCCATCGGTAAACGAAAGACTAACCATTTATTGTGCACTTTCACGCTGTCTTGCAAGCCGACGTTTTTCTCTGCGCTTTTGTTTCCGGTATTCCTCTTCGTCTTGCGCTGCTTTCACCGCAATATCTATACTGCTCTTGGCAATCGCTACCGCCGTTTCGTCTTCTATCCGCAATACCGTCGGCGCCTGACGCACACGCACTTTATTGTCTTGTATGTAGTTGCGAAAATCCGAATTCAACAAGATAAATTCACAGACTACGACACCACGCTTGATCTGCAAACGCACCAACCGCGTTTTTCTGATCTTATATTCTTCATACCGCGCGTTTTTATATTGCTTGGCTCCTTCCTGCCCCATAGCATATTGCACTATATCCACATAATAACGCTGACTTTGCTCGTCCAACTCTTGAAATTTTTCTTCCAGAGTTTTTTGTTCGCTCGCCGAAAAAACAATCGAGTTTTCATCTGCAACAATGACATTTTCCTTTGATTCATTGTCATCTGCTTCCGCAACGGAAACCTCATCCGTCATTTCTTCCGGCACGACGTCCTCCGCCACCTGTTCTGTCTGTGTTTTACTCTTCCGTTCCTGAACAAGATCCCGGATCACTACCACGAGAGCAAAAATACTGACCAATCCCGACAATACCATAAAAATTATCAGTACAACACCCATTTTTTCAAAGTTCTCCTTTTATTATTTTAATCGGACCTTTCGTCCGCTTTGGATTCTTTTTCCAAGTTCTGCCCGTTCACTTCCGCCAATTGCCTTTTTAATTCGGCAATTTCATCATCTTTCCTCTTTTCTTCTGTCTCTTTTTCCCGCTTTTTCTTCTCCGAAAAGACGTCTATAATTCGTATTATTTCCAATATTATAATGATCAGGCTAGGTATTATGACGATGAATACTATCCCCCAAGTACTCTTTAACGCCGTGATCAATAGTCCCAAAACATAACTTTTTCCCGTCACTTTTCCGATCACATAATTGGGGCTGTCCTTTTGAGTTGTATCTATCGTCTGCTGCAAATTTCCTTCTTTCGAGTTTTTGTTGTCACCTTCCAATACGAAAATGTATCCGCCCGATTCTTTCTCCGTAATATCCACGATTCGGTGCGTTATCGTTTTTTGACCGATCTCAAAATACCGAAACGTCAATACATCTCCTACCTTTAAGGCGGCATACCATTTTTCTGCTTTCGCTTCGTCTTCGGGAACCGTTTCAATAAATACCATCGTCTTGACCGGTAGATCTTTGATTTCAAATTGACTTACATCTGTCAATTCGCATTTTTCCATTGACGGCGATATGACTATTCGCATCTCATATCCGAAAAGCCGCATCGCTCCGTCTGCACTTTTTTTAGCGCTGATCGATAAAAACAATGCCAATATGCAGATAATGAAAAAACAGCAAAATAAAATATCGACGATGATTTGAAATATTTTTTTTCCTTTCGATTGTTTTACACTTTCTTCCGCTTTGCCTTTCATGAATTACTTCTCCGGCTTTGCTTCAATTTCCACAGAAAAATCAGCAGACAAATTTTGCGCCTCATTTTCAACTTCGGAAGGCATTGTATACCGCAAAACTAATTCCGCCGCTTGTTTACCATTCATTTCCAAATTCAATAAAACGGTTTTTCCTTTCAAATATTCCGTCAAATTCCCGATCGATACTTTTTCGCCGTTCAATTCAACATTTACTTCCAGATATTGCGCCAGTTCAATGTTTTTATCCGCATTAAAAGATATTGTAACATCGTACTTATTCGTCGCTTCGCTTCCGAATTTTATACTGTATTCCACGCTCTTCGACGGATACAACCCCTCTAAACTGATATTTAATTTTTCCTGCGTTACTCCGCTTTGCGAAAGTTCAATTTCTCTTTCAAAGCTTTTTTGATCTTGTAACACGACGATTCCGATTACAATTCCCGCAACGGTCATTAAAATCAATGCAAAAACTAATATGTACCCTAATTTTTTTACCATAATTCTTCTCTCTCCTTCGTTTTTAACTTTTTCCAATAAAAAATATACATAAATTATTTTATTCAATAATAATTTCGTCTATATTATAACACCACTGGAAAATAATAGCAATACTTTTACATAATTTTATAAAAAAAATACATATTTTTATACCGATATTCAAAAACAAATACTGGGCATTTTCATTCAACAAAATAATCTATGCTAATGTACTAACATTTATAATGTTCAGCCCTCATTCTTATTAAATATTTTAATACCCGCCTCGATTTATGCATCAAAATAAAAAAGCAGCCCGCAAAATAAATTCTGCAAGCCGCTTCTTCATATTATGTTGTTTTAAACCATATTCAAAAATATTATGAATGCTACAACCAAACCCACCGTCGTCAAAAGAGCAATAATAAATGATATAATATTACCGACTCTCTCTTCCGGAATAAATATTCCGATTCCCGCAACTATCACCAGTACTATTTGCGCTACAAACCCTTGCAAAAATGTGTATATGGCAAATATGATGCAAATTACGACCCCCGCCAACGCAATTATAAAATTAAGATCCCCTGCGCTCATTTTATCAAGCAGCCACTTGACTCCCAATGCGAAAAATACCGCCAGCGCCATGATAAAAATATGCGCTATCGCGTATAATACTCTCTTTTTCCCCGACGCGCCGATCACATTTAATATATGTGACACAAAATTTATCAATCCCCTTGAATCCATATCCTTACACCTGTATGTTATTTTATATAAATTATACCATATCTTTATAAAATTGTCAATATCGGTTAACAAAATACTCTTTAAAATTATTCGCTGGCCAAACGAAGGAAAATTGCGTAGTCGCAGGAAGTTGGCGAAAATAAAAATATAATGAATTGTCAAACTAAGTGCAACACTTGATAAGATTTTCTTGAAACAAATCTTGTGGAGTTTGATAACGTAAAACTTTTTTGGG
>CASEFE010000134.1 GCA_949287105.1 uncultured Bacillota bacterium | reverse complement strand
TTATTTGCTGACTGTTCTTTGAGTACTTTGTACTTAAAGTATAATTGACAGAAACTTTCAAACATTTTCTTTCGAAAATATTTAATTCATTTCCTTCTATTCAATTTTTAATCTGCGTTCAACCGAACTTCGTTCGGTGCCTTCGTGCGAAAGCTTATCTATAATACCATATCTGAAATCATTTGTCAACCGTTTTTCAAAACTTTTTTTTAATTTTTTTTACGATTTTTTTTGATTTCTTTTCTATCGTATCGGACAAGCACCTTCTCGCGCGACAGCCTGTATATAATATCATACCCTAATTAGAATGTCAACTGTTTTTTTTAACTTTTTTTAATTCTTTTTGGTTTTTTTGGCTTTTTTCTTTTCCTGTCTATTCTTTCCCTTTTTCCTCCCCATTTTTGCCTCTTTTACAGCTTTTTGCCGTACGTTTCTCCCCCTTTCTTTATTATTATATATCCTTATTATTATATATCTTTGCAAATTTACATCTTACGGCAACTAAAAACCTTTATTCCTCCCTTTTCGAAAACAGTACCACCCGCAAACTCTATATGTTGCAGTTTATTCATAAAAATAAAAAAAACACTTCCGCTTTCGATTGCATTTTTTCCTTTTGCATATTCAGTTATCGGTTGCTATCTTTATCGAATCTTTTTTATTCAAAAAATAAAGCCCGAATTTCTCTCTACTGAAATTCGGACTTTTTATACTTATCAATTTTTCATAAATTCAATGATATGCCTCTTCTTATCGGCAGGCAAAGACTGAATAAGCGATTGTAATTCCAAATCCACTTCATAATCATTTATATTTGGACTGAAAAACCTTTCGATTGAGAAATTGCAGATTTCAAGTATTTGCAGCAATTTTTCCATTGTAAGCACGATCCTTCCGCTCTCCACTTGAGCCACATATTGCGGACTCATCCCCATCCGCATACTTACTTCTCTTGCAGACAAATTTGCTTGATTGCGAACGAATCCGATCCGCGTCAAAATCTCTTTTATTTCCATATGCCTTCCTCTGAATATCCTGATATACATTAGTATAAAATGCAACAGAATTTTTATAAGAAAGCGAAACACATAAATTTTTTCAAAAGTTTATAAAATGAATACTTATAAACATAAATTATGCTATAATAAATACTATCAATACTTAATATGAATACGGAGAGCAACTTTAATGTGTATAGCACATAAAACATGTAGCATTTTTTTGGTCATAGACAAACGTTATGTGGTGCGTTTTTATATTTTATTTTTATCCGCATGCTCTTTTTAATTTTTAATGTAAAAACGAAATCTATAAAAGCGGCTGAGCGTAAACCGATTATCCGACGGTTTACATTATATTAAATTGCCGCAAAACAAAAATCCAGGCGACCATCCTTTCGGGATGATCGCCTGGAATCGTTCTAAAATTTATTTGCCTTTTCGGTCAGTTCCACGATTTCACTGATCCGATCCAAATCATCGGTGTTATAGTAATCAATATAAATTCTTCCCTTCCGATCGTTGCCGATCAAGGAAACCTTCGTTTTGAATGCGTGCCGCATCCGTTCGACCAGCTCTTTCAATTCGATGGATACCTGTTGCTTTTTCTTGTCCTTTTTATCGGCCAGCTCTTCCGGCGAAGCAAAATAATCGCGAACGCTCCTTTCGATATCGCGTACGGACAATCCGTCCTTGATGGCATCCGTTGCCAGCTTGTACTGCGCATCCTCAGGCAGTGTGACCAAAGCCCGCGCATGCCCCGCGCTCAGCCGCCCCGATGACACCATGGTGATCACTTCGGGCGACAGCGACAAAAGCCGCAACGTATTGGTGACCGCCGGCCTCGATTTTCCGATCCGCTCGGCAAGTTCTTCCTGCGTCAAATGGTATTCATCCATCAATTGTTTCATGGCATTGGCCGCTTCGATCGGGTTCAGGTCTTCCCTTTGCAGGTTCTCGATCAACGATATTTCTTTGATCTCCCGATCGGTATAGGAACGCACTACGACGGGGATCTGCGTTTTTCCCGCAATCTTCGCCGCACGGTAACGCCGCTCACCCGCAATGATCATATACTTGCCGTCTTCCATGTTGTTGACGACGATCGGCATGATCAATCCGTGCTTACGGATGGAATCGGCAAGTTCGTTGAGCGCGTCTTCATCAAAATGCTTTCTCGGCTGATTGGGATTGGGGCGAACCAACTGGATATCGACTTCCTTCAAGCCCTTGATGTCTTCGGGCAACGGTGCGGAAGGGATATCTTCCGAATAGTTTTGTTTGGATGCGTTTTCGTACGCCTCTTCCGTATCCGAAAACAACGCGGAAAGACCTCTGCCCAGCCCTCGGTTGATCTGTTTCATTTCTTCGCCTCCCTCCGCAGATATTCTTCGGTCAGCGCTTTATACGCGCGTGCACCCATGCACTTGGGATCATGCAGCAAAATCGGCTTGCCGTAAGACGCCGCCTCTACCAACCGAATGTTGCGCGGTACTACGATCTCGAACAAGCGCTTTGTAAAAAATTTGCGGATCTCTTCGGATATCTGCCGCGAGATCAACGACCGGTTGTCATACATCGTCAAAACGACGCCGTCCACTTCCAGCTTGGCGTTCAGATGCTGTTTCACGAGCGAAATGGAGTTCATCAGCTGTGAAAGTCCTTCCAACGCATAATACTCGCTCTGGATCGGTATGATCACCGAGTCGGCCGCCGTCAAAGCATTGATCGTCAAAAGCCCCAAAGACGGAGGACAATCAATAAATATGTAATCGTATTTGTCTTTGACTTCTTCCAGCTTGTTTTTCAGAACACGCTCGCGCGTATGCTTGTACACAAGCTCCACTTCCGCACCGGCAAGATCAATGTTCGAAGGCAATAAATCGAGATTTTCCATCTCTGTCTTGCGAATATTGTCCGACGCTTTTTCTTCATCGTCGATGAGCACATTGTACACCGATTCTTTGAGCGAACTCTTCGAAAGCCCGAAGCCCGTCGTCGCATTTCCCTGCGGATCAATGTCCACAAGCAGCACGCGTTTTCCGGCATCCGCCAAATAAGCAGCCATGTTCACGCAGGTCGTCGTCTTCCCGACGCCTCCCTTTTGGTTTGAAAACGATACGATCTTTCCCATTTTTCAACGTCTCACTTTTTTCTGTAGTTTTTCTGCCGTCCAGTCTCGAACTTTTCCCGGCAGTGCTTGGTTTCACAGGCGCTTTCTTCGCCCCTGCTTGAAGAAACATCTTTCCCTCGGGTTTGCGGCAATGCCGCAAACCCGAGGCTTTTTTATTCTTTTTTATCCTCTTCCTTTGCAGGCGAAGCTCCTTCATCCCCTTTGTCCTGGGAAGCCGCTTTCTCCTCCGCCTTGATAAACCTGTTAAACGGATTCTCCTGCGCAGACTTTTCTTTGTTGTCCATATACGCGTAAACCTCTTCCACAGACTTGCCTTCCAGCAACATATCCACTTCGTCCGTATAAATGGTATCACGCTCTACCAACACGCGCGCCATGTTGTCGAGAATCTTACGACTGTCGGACAATAACTTCACGGCACGATTGTAAGCCTCTTCTATGATCTTATGCACTTCTTCGTCGATGATCCCGGCCGTCTCTTCACTGTAACTGTTGTGCGCTTCCATGTCCCGGCCTAAGAAAATAGGATTGTCGGCACGATAGGTAACAAGACCTACCCGTTCGCTCATACCCCACTCGGTAACCATCTTCCGCGCAATCTCGGTCACCCGCTGCAAATCGTTCGACGCACCCGTCGATACGTCCTTGATGACCAGTTCTTCCGCCACTCGTCCGCCAAGCATCTCGCAAATCAAATCGGTCAGCTTGTTTTTCGTCATGTGGTTGTCATCATTGTCCGGTCTGGTCATCGTATACCCTGCCGCCATTCCGCGCGCAATGATCGATACTTCCTGTACCGGATCACAATTTTTGCAAAGTTTCGCTATGATCGCGTGTCCGCTCTCATGGTATGCAGTGATACGCTTATCCGATTCGGTCACAAGCCGGCTCTTCTTCTGCGGCCCCAACAAAACTTTGTTGATCCCTTCAAACAACTCGTGATTCCCGATCATCTTCTTGTTCGCCCGCGCCGCAAGTATCGCCGCTTCGTTCAGAAGATTTTCAAGATCCGCACCCGAAAATCCGCTCGTCATCCGCGCAAGAATCTTAAAGTTTACATCCGGTGCCAACGGCTTGTTTCGCGCGTGCACTTTCAAAATAGACTCCCTGCCCCGTACATCCGGCAAATTAACATGGATCTGTCGGTCAAAACGTCCCGGCCGCAACAACGCCGGATCCAGGATATCCGCACGGTTCGTCGCCGCCATTACGATGATCCCTTCGTTCGTTTCAAACCCGTCCATCTGTACCAGCAATTGGTTCAACGTCTGCTCACGTTCGTCATGGCCACCGCCTAACCCCGTTCCACGCTGCCGACCTACCGCATCGATTTCATCGATAAATACAATACACGGCTGGCTCTTCTTTGCCGCATCAAAAAGGTCTCGCACGCGCGATGCACCGACACCGACAAACATTTCCACAAAATCCGAACCGGATATGGAAAAGAACGGAACATTCGCTTCCCCGGCTACCGCTTTCGCAAACAGTGTCTTACCTGTTCCCGGAGGCCCTACAAGCAAAATTCCTTTCGGTATCCGCGCACCAAGATCGGAAAACTTCCGCGGGCTTTTCAAAAATTCCACAACTTCCGCAAGCTCCGCTTTCTCTTCTTCCGCTCCCGCTACGTCCGAAAAACGTACCTTGATGTTGGCATTCACACGAGCCTTCGTCTTCGCAAAGCTCATTGCTTTGCTCCCCCCGCCCTGCGTTTGCCTGATCAGCAGCCAGAATACCACACAAACCAATATCACGCCGAAAAGTGGAATCAGATAACTCCAAAAACTTCCCGCATTGGGATCCGTATAAGATACCGATAACCCCGCCGAATTCACCGCGTTCCAGAAATTTTCGTAAACTACATTCCCCGCATCGCCCCGAGGCCCGATCGCCTTATAGACCGACACCCCGCCTTTCTTCGCGATATAAATATAATCGTCGACCAATACGGAATCTACATCGTCCGTCTCCTCAATGATCCGCGTCAATTCCGTCAGACTTACTTCCTTCGGTCCGCCAAATATACTTGTCAGTACAATCGACAGGATCAGTACCAATACTACTCCCAGCGTCACCCAGAGCAGTATCTTGGATGATTTACTCATTCAAAACTCCTTGTACATGTAAAATTTATTTTTCGATTAAAAATCGTTTATTCACAGTTCTGACCGTTTCTGGTCATTACTGTCTTTCACTGCTTTATTCTTTCTGCAAACTCTCGGCGTGCCGCCATCCTCTGCTTTCTTCTGTTTCCGATAAACTCTCTATTCCTTCCCGCCTAAAACCAAGCAGCCTACACCGTTTCTGAATAAATCGCGTTTTCTTGATCTTTCCCTCTCACCCGGCTCTTTCTCCATTGAAGAAACCGCTTTTCCCTTGTCTTTTATTTCTGAACTCTATTCTTCCTTTTGTCAACTCTAAGCTCTTCTTTCTGTTTTACTTTCCGATTCTTCAATCTCTTACAATGTTTGTCGTTTTCGCTTCTTCCAAATTTTCCCCGGATTCATTTCTTCCTTCCGACAAAGAAAATAAATTCAATTCGGTGTCCACCCCTTCTCTCATCATTGGCTTTCTATTATAATCAGCTATTTCCTATATATTATAATAATGAAAGGAAAAGATTTTTTCTGTCATTTATTTTCCTGATTTCTTTTCTAACTTTGGATAAATGAAATTTGTTTGCTGTTTCCCCCGCCGATTACTTATTTCTTTACAAATACCAATAAATTCTGATTAACCATTTCTTATATATTATAATTATATATTATAATAATGAAAGGGAAACTTTCTTTTTCTGCATTTATTTTGCCGCTTCTTTTCTATATTCCTATAATTGAAAGAAAAGTTTTCTTCGTCTCTTCCTATGTTTTCTAAGTTGCTTACTTTGTTTTCCTGTACTTATACAAAAAAAATTTATTCACTCTTCTTTCTTGCTGATCAAAACAGAATCGATCCAATCAAAGAATGAAATGCAAAAAACACATCTTCTTAAAGTATGCCACCTTAAAAAATATCTATGTGCAAATCAAGGCCGCCGATATTTCATTTTATAAATATTTGACCATCCTTGTTTTATACAAAATCTCATTTACAAATATTGTGATCCTGATTTTATTCTTAAAATCCTTTCGCCGCCGTTCTTTCTTGCCAATGCCTTTAACAGCCCGGCTTTCATAACATGCCCTTTCGCAGCCGCTTCTTCGTAGTCCGATGCTCGAATTATACGTTAAACAAATAACTTATATTCCATTCTGTCCCGCTTCTAATTCCGAAATATCGTTTAACGCAAATTGCTC
>CASEFE010000133.1 GCA_949287105.1 uncultured Bacillota bacterium | reverse complement strand
TCGGCTGCATCAGAGCAGAAGGCTTCTCTTTTAGAGATGCACGGCACGTCGCCCACGTCACAAGCACCGTTCCAAATAACGCCACACCGAATACCGCCAATGCAAACCAAAGGCTGAATCCCAATGATAAAGCCGGCAACTGATACATTGTACCGTATGCTTGCCAGATAATCGAAGGCAACAGACTGAATCCTACCAGAATACCCACGATACACCCGATCAGCGTCGCCAAACAGCAATAGATCAGATACTTCGACATGATCCGCGCATTCCCGTAACCAAGCGCCTTGAATGTACCGATCTGCATTCTGTCTTCTTCCACCATACGCGTCATCGAAGTCAGCGCAACCAACGCCGCAACAACAATAAAAAATATGGGAAACACTCCCGCGATATCTTCCACCTTCTCCACATTCATATCATAACTGATATAACTTACATTGTTGCTCGCCCTGTCCAGAATCATCCATTCTGCCTCGCTGAATGTCAGCCCCATGCTTGCTATCACATTTCCGACAAGTTCGTTTTCTAAAACCGAATCAAATTTAGAAGAACATAATTTCCCCAACTCTTCCAGCTTCGTTTTGCCGCTGAGGACAAAGTTTTTATAATCATCCGTAAAACGCTGGTATTCCTCCGTATCTTTCAGCGTAACATAACAATCCGTATACTGAATGTCGAGCGTCGTATCGCTCCCCAGCGCTTCCATTATATTTTCATCGCTCAGATATTGAAAAAGCAATCCCTCTTTTTGCAGATCGTATATATCCTGCGATTCGCCATACAGTATACAACCTACTGTACCCGTTCCCAACGAAGTGACTTCCCGCACATCTCTGTAATAATAATCGGGAGAAGATACGATACCTACGACCTTACATTTTTTAGAAATATATACATCTCCGTATGTCGCATTTGTATAATCGATCTTTTCCGGCAACGTGATCTCATCCCCGATCGCTACGTCTTCAAAATAATTTCCGCCGCGCAACGCCACCACTTCATCCGGCGCATCCGGCCACTCGCCCGCTTCCAAAGTCAGCTGATTGAGATTTTCTTTAGATGACAAGCCTTCGATGCCGATCATCCTTCCCACAATACCGTTGCCGCTTCCGTTCACTTCCACGATCACGTCCGTCGATATGATCGGCGTCACGTCTTCTATAATATCACCGATTTCTTCCAATCGGGATATTTCATCATCGGTAACCCCGATTTCTTTCAGATAAGCCTTATCTTCTTCCGTAAGCGCAAGCCGCCGCATGATCTCAACATCCGTGGCCGTAATGCCCAGCGTTCCTTTTATATCGACATCATACGCCTTGTTATCCAGATAATAATTGCTCATCGTTTTTTTCATATCCGGCGTCGATTGCATGATGCCGATCAAAAACCCGACACCCAATGCCACAATCGCCATGATCGCCAAAAATCGCCCGAAGCCGGTCTTAAAACCTTTTACTATGTTTTTACTGAATTTCCGCATCCGAACCGCCTCCTCGCTCTTCGTTTACCCTTCCTTACCATTCGATGACGGACACATCCGCCGGATTCTCGTTCAATTCTTCTGAATAAACCTTGCCGTTCTTTATGCTGATCACCCGATCCGCCATCTGTGTGATCGCCTGGTTGTGCGTAATGACGATCACCGTCTTTTTCTGTTCATGACAGATATCCTGCAATAATTTCAGAATGCTCTTCCCTGTTTCATAGTCCAGTGCACCCGTCGGCTCATCACACAAAAGCAATTTCGGATTTTTTGCTATGGCACGCGCGATCGAGACCCTCTGCTGTTCCCCGCCCGAAAGCTGTGCCGGAAAATTATCCATTCGCTGTGCCAGCCCTACATTTTTCAGCGTCTCCTCTGCACTCAACGGGTTTTTACAGATTTCCGATGCAATCTCTACATTCTCTTTCGCCGTCAGATTCTGGATAAGATTGTAAAACTGGAAAACAAACCCGACGTCGTAACGCCTATAATCGGTCAGTTTGCGTTCGTTATACGCACTCACCTTTTCTCCGTCTACAAAAATTTCTCCTTCCGTAACCGTATCCATTCCGCCAAGCATATTCAGCACCGTCGTCTTTCCCGCTCCGCTCGGCCCCACAATTACACAAAACTCCCCTTTTTCAATTGTAAAATTTACATCGTCCGCCGCACGGATCTGCGTCGATCCCATCGTATAAATTTTGTTTACTCCTTTGAATTCTACAAAACTCATATCTACCTCCCAAGTAACGATACGTCACTATTTTAAGAAATCTGTAATAAAATTATATGACAATACTATAAATAGTTTTTATTAGTAATTATTTTTCACTTATATTATACTCCATTCCGAACGTTTTGTCAATGTGGAATCTGTTAAAATTAGATGAAAAAAAGGCAGTTCTTAAAAACTGCCTTTTTTGAAAAATATTTACGCATCCGATCAAATCATCATTCCAGTTCGAACGCACCCGTATACAACTGATAATAAACGCCTTTTTGCGCCAACAATTGCTCATGCGAACCGCGTTCGATGATCCTTCCGTGATCCAGCACCATGATCGCATCGGAATTTTGAATCGTGGAAAGCCTGTGCGCAATCACGAAAACCGTTCTGCCGCGCATCAACGCATCCATTCCCTTCTGCACCAATGCTTCGGTACGCGTATCAATGGACGACGTTGCCTCGTCCAGAATCATAACAGGAGGATCCGCAACCGCCGCACGAGCAATTGAAATCAGCTGACGCTGACCCTGTGACAGGTTCGAAGCCTCATGCCGCAGAACTGTATTGTATCCCTCCGGAAGACGCGTTATAAAGTCATGCGCGTTTGCAAGTTTTGCCGCTTCAATACACTCCTCGTCTGTCGCATCCAGCTTTCCGTATCGGATATTCTCCATGATCGTTCCGGTAAACAAGTTCGTATCCTGCAAAACCATCCCCATCGAACGGCGAAGATCCGATTTACGGATCTTATTGATATTGATGCCGTCATAACGAATTTTTCCGTCTGCTATGTCATAAAAACGATTCAACAGGTTCGTAATCGTCGTTTTACCCGCGCCCGTCGCACCAACAAAAGCGATCTTTTGTCCGGGTGTGGCATAGATGCTGACATTGTGCAACACAATTTTATCCGGTACATACCCGAAATCCACATCAAACAGGCGGATATCTCCTTTCAGCTCCGTGTACGTCACCGTGCCGTCTGCCTTGTGAGGATGACGCCAAGCCCATTTTCCCGTACGTTCCGCGCATTCGGTAATCGTACCATCTTCGGCAATATGCGCATTGACAAGCGTCACATAGCCTTCATCCGTTTCCGATTCTTCGTCCAACAACTCAAAAATACGCCCCGCGCCCGCAAGCCCCATTACAACCGAGTTGATCTGCATCGAAACCTGCCCGATATTCAAAGAGAATTGACGCGACATATTCAAAAACGTAGCGATCAAACCGATCATTTCCACCGTTGCAAAAGTTTTGCCCCAGCCGGTAATCGAAAAATTGCGCACATTGAACATGACAAAAAAGCCCGCTACGATCGCCACAATCACAAACATAAAATGCCCGATGTTCATAATTGCCGGCATCAAAATATTGCCGTATGCATTCGCTTTGTCCGAAGCGTCGCAAAGTTCCTCGTTGATTTTGTCAAAATCTTCCTTTGCCCTTTCCTCATGACAAAATACTTTGATGACCTTCTGTCCGCCCATCATCTCTTCGATGTAGCCTTCCGTTTTTCCGATCACTTCCTGCTGCCGAACAAAATAGCGAGCGCTTCGACCGCCGACAAACTTTGCCACCAAAGCCATGAAAAGTACGCCCAGCAACACCACAAACATCAGCCATAAACTTTCCACCAACATGATCACAAACAAAGTCAACGCCGCCACGATCGAATAGAATACTTGCGGTATGCTCATCGAGATCAATTGCCGCAGAGCATCGGTATCGTTTGTATAGACGCTCATAATGTCCCCGTGGGTGTGCGTATCAAAATAACGGATCGGCAACGTCTGCATCTTCGTAAACATGTCATCACGCACATACCGCAAAAATCCTTGCGTCACCACTGCCATCGTCTGGTTGTAAAAAAAGGAAACTGATAATGCAATCAGATAAATCAGCCCCATCCCGCCGATAATAAAGAAAAGATCGTCTGAAACAGCCTCCCACGCAACCGGAGCGATTCCGTTTGCCGCATCGCCGATCAAAGGATTGATGACACGTGATAAAATCAACATCAGAAATATCGAAGAACTGATTCCCGCAGCCGATGTGATCGCTATACTGATAAATACCGCAATCATCCGACCTTTATAATAATGAAACAAATAGGAAAGAAGTCTTCCTAATATCTTGAAAGAGTGTAGCTTCGGCCGCTGCATTTTTTGAAAATTTCCCGTCGGTACTGCTTTATCCACGTCACGCATTCTCCGCACCTCCTTCTTCGATTTTTGCCGTATTTTCTCCGTTTATCTTGTTTTGGGAATAATACACTTCACGATAGATCTCATTTTTGGCAAGCAATTCTTCATGCGTACCGATGGCATTGATTTTACCGCCTTCCATCACGATGATCTGATCGGCATCCTGTACAGAAGACACACGCTGCGCAATAATGATCTTTGTTACATTCGGTATCTGATCCCGGAAAGATTTGCGAATGATCGCATCTGTCTTCGTATCCACCGCACTCGTCGAATCGTCTAATATCAGAACTTTCGGATCCTTTAACAATGCACGCGCAATGCAAAGGCGCTGTTTCTGACCACCCGAAACGTTCGTCCCGCCCTGTTCGATATACGTGTCGTATTTTTGCGGAAATGCCTGAATAAAATCATCCGCACAGGCCAATTTGCAAACACGTATCATCTCTTCGTCCGTCGCATCCTCTTTGCCCCAACGCAAATTGTCTTTGATCGTTCCCGAAAACAATACATTCTTTTGCAATACCATCGCGACTTTGTTTCTCAAAGCTTCCAGATCATAATCTTTTACGTTGACGCCGCCGACATATACAGCCCCTTCCGTTACATCGTACAGCCGCGGTATCAGATTGACCAGTGTCGATTTCGATGCACCCGTTCCGCCCAAAATGCCGATCGTCTGCCCGCTTTTGATATGTAGATTGATATCCGCCAAAGCAAATTTTTCCGCGTCTTTGGAATATTTGAAACTGACGTTTTCAAACAAAATATCCCCGTCTTTTACCTCTTGCACCGCGTTTTCCGGCGATACAATATTGCTTTTCTCCTTCAACACTTCCACGATTCGCTCCGCAGATGTCCTCGCTATGATGATCATGACAAGCACCATCGAAAGCTGCATTACGGCCGACAATATCTGCGACGCATACATGATCAAAGCAGTCAAATCGCCTTCACTCACCGTCCCTGCTTTATTGCCCGCTGCCATCGCGTTTCCGGTAATAATTGCCGCGAGCAGGAAAATCAAAAGAAATGAAAGCCAGATACAAAATTGCATTACCGGTGCATTCACTGCCATGATCCGCTCCGCAAGAGTGAAGTTCTTACATACGTCTTCGGATGTCGCTTTGAACTTTTTCTCTTCAAAGTCTTCACGAACAAATGACTTCACTACTCGTATTCCTTTTATATCCTCACGCACCGAACGGTTCATATTATCATATTTGTGGAATACTCGCTCAAAAATCGGATGAACCTTGAAAATGACTACCATCAACACCGCCGCCAATACCGGAACTAACGCCAGAAATACCCACGAAATCGTCACATTGACCGTAAACGACATCACTAAGGAAAATATCAACATCAAAGGACAACGAATGGCTACACGTATGATCATCATATAGGCCATCTGTACGTTCGTAATATCCGTCGTCTGCCGCGTAACAAGGCTCGATGTCGAAAATTTATCGATGTTTGCAAAAGAATAATTCTGGATCGCATAATACATGTCTTTACGAAGATTCTTTGCAAATCCTGCGCTTGCGTGCGCCGCAAAACGCCCGGACAGCATTCCGAATATCAACGAAAATACCGCCATCCCAAGCAATGCACCGCCATAGCTCAATATGACTCGCATCGGAAGCTCTCCTGTCTCGGCCCCGCTGTTGATGGCATCGATAAACCATACAATCACCAATGGCATCAGACATTCAAGCACAACTTCAAGCGATACAAAAATCGGGGATAAGATCGACGATCTTTTGTACTCGCGCACGCTTTTTGCCAACGTTCTAATCATATTTATCTCCTATTTAAAATTTTACCGAATTTTTATTTATCCTTGCATACGCTCAGATTTCTGCCTCTTCTTCCAATTTTGACAGATTTTCTTTGAATCGCCGTATAAAATCATAAAATTGCGCCATTTCTTCTTCCGTGAATCCTTCCGTCAACTGCTTTTCCGTGCGCTCAACCTGCACGTCAAGTTGACGTCGGATCTCTTCCGCGTACGGCAACGTCACAATCTTTTTCAGCCGCGCATCATAATCTACCGGAACCCGGCGTATCAGCCCGTTTGCTTCCATCGCTTTCAATAACTCCGTAGCCGTAGACCGCCGAATATTGAATTCTGCTTCAACGTCTCGCTGAAATAATTCCCGATCCGATTCCCGAAATAAAAATGACAAGACCCAAAACTGGAAACTTGTCAGATTTTTGTTCTCTCGCACCGCCGGTATATTATCTATAACACGACCAATCCGTCGATTCAGCGACTTCACTGCATATCCTACGTGCCGATTTTGCATATATCCCCCTTGTTTATTTTTACTTATTGTTAGGATATCTAACATTATACCGATATAAAAATTTTTGTCAACGATCTGAACCAAAAAAAATACAGGAAAAAGGTGAAAATTCTATGAAAAAATTTATTCTTTCGGTCATCTATAATTTTTTTTAATGGAATAAAAAAACTTTCTCTTTGCACCCGCGTTGACATTGTTTCATAAATTTAATACAATATTGCAAAGATCCTTACAGGAGCCACTATGAAACCGCGTCAAAAATATCCTTTTGAACATTCTTTATTCCTTTTTGCTTCTTTTGCTGTCGTGGGAGGTTTTCTCGAAGCTTTTACCTTTTTACTCCATGGCGGCGTTTTCTGCAACGCACAAACGGGTAACCTTGTCTTGCTGACCATCAATCTGTGCCAAGCCCACTTTTCCATCGCTCTCCATTACATTTGGTCGCTCCTTGCTTATGTTGCGGGAATTTTTGTTTCCGCACTATTGCCCCGTATTTTCAAAAAAATAAATATTCCGCTTTGCGTTTCCGTCATCGAAGCTTGCGCCTTAGCCGCACTTGCTTTTCAACCGAATAATACGCCCGACCAGATCACTTATGTTTCGGTATCCTTCCTTTGCGCCCTGCAATACAATACGTTCACGCATTGCCGCGGAGCCTCCCTCGCTACTACATTTTGCACAAACAACCTTCGGCAGACCGTTCTGAATTTATACGACGGTATTGCCGACAAAGAACATACGAAACTTAAAAAAAGTGCAATTTATGCTCTCATCATTCTTTCCTTCGCCATCGGTGCTGCCGCGGGTGCTCTCTCTGCTCCTGCTTTGAAAAATTACAGCATCCTGATTTGCTCCGCCGTACTTCTTCCGACAATTGTCGCTCTTGCGGTATCCTCTTTCCGTCACAAAAATTTGAATCAAGCTACAACTGAAAATTCCGATTCCCAGGTCTCAGACTCTCCTTCAACGTTTTCCGATCAATCGTAGTTTTTGTTTTCATTGACATTTGTTTCTTTCTTTTTATATTATGATGACGTATGTTTTTCCATATCACAAACCTGATTCTTGCTTATCGCTTTTATTTTGTCACTTGTTTTGTAATTCAGAATAAAGCGATAAATTGACTGCATTCTGTGATTTCTGATCCTAAAAAAGAAAATTTTTCGGGAAATTGCCCTAAATCGTTTTACTTTTATCAAAAAAAATGTATAATAGATTATGCTGTTTTGGCAAAGATCATTTCTTTAACCAATAACTCTGAATAGATTGCCATGTCGAGGTGTAGCGCAGTTTGGTAGCGCGCTTGGTTAGGGACCAAGAGGTCGTGGGTTCAAGTCCCGTCACCTCGACCAAAAAAGAGCGACATTGTTATGTCGCTCTTTTTTATCGTTTTTTATTTACCCTGAAAATTCACATCCTTCAAAATTTTATCTTTTAAAGCATTAACAGGCGGCGGATTCTTTTTGAATCCGCCGCCTGTTGACTTATTTTTCAGGGAATAGTACATAAAACGTACTGCCTTTTCCTACTTCACTTTCAACTCCGTACTCAAAACCATGTTTCAGTAATATAGTTTTGACGATCGAAAGCCCTAAACCCGTTCCCTTGATGGGACGCTTGTGCGTTTCTGCCGAACGATAGTACCGATCCCATATTGTGGAAACTTCTTCCGGAGGAATTCCTTTGCCTGTATCGCTGACCGTGAGACGGATCTTCTTGCCAGCAACGCGTTTCAGCCCAACCATGATGCGTTTATCCTCTCCCGTATAATTCACCGCATTGCCGATCAGATTATACACCACTTGCTCCAATTTATTCACATCCGCTTCCGTATACAGCTCATCTTCTATATTTCGCTCGATCCTGTATCCGTTCGTCTCTACCAGATAATCAAAACGCTCGATTACCGTATGAACAAATTCCGATAAATTTACCGCTTCTATTTTCAGACTATCCATATCCGATCGGATCTTCGATAAATTTAATATATCGTTTACCAGCGAAGTCAATCGATCCGATTCGTCAATGATAACCTGCGTATGCTTGGCACGCTTTTCCGGATTATCCCCGGATATTTCCTGTATCATCGAAGCATACGCCTTGATCATCGTAAGCGGTGTCTTCAAATCATGCGTGACATTTGCCAAAACTTCTTTTTGAAGCTGATCCGATTTTCCGATCTCCTCTTTTGCATAATCCAGTGTCTCTGCCAGATCGTCCATCTCTTTATAAGAATATTCACCCTTGAAGTTGACGGTATAATCGCCGGCAGCCATACGCTTTGCCGCCCGCGTGATCTGCATGATCGGACGTGTAAGCTTTATCGATAGCAATGCCGAAATTACCAACGCTAAAAATATCACTATGATGGAAATGAGTATCAGCTGGACTCGCATCGTTCCCATCGCCGCATTCACCAGCTCTGTTGAATAATCGATATATAAATAAGTTTTTTCTGCTTCGTTTGTATTTCCCGTCGGCGCCCCTTCGCTAAGTAGCGCGACATAAACATAATGGCTGTTGTCCAAACGAACCCTCTTACCGTTGGAAACATTTTCCCCGCGCTGCCAAGCAATCTGAAATTCACTCACCGCTCGGCGAAATCCTTCCACATTCGGTAATACATGGTCTCCGCTATATATTCCGGTATAAAAGGGAACCCCGTCACCCGATACAATATAAAACGTTGCCGCGATATACTTGTCTTCCAATTTATTGATACAATAGGTTATCTGTTCTTCGTTGTATTCGACGGGCATTTTGTCTTTTAATTCTCTGTACGCGATCGCCCCCATCGAATCAAGATCTTCCTCCGCTTCTTTGCTTAGAAAAACTTTCAGAAGACTCGTCTGAAACACCCACGTGATCAATATAATGAATGCCGCAAACAATAAAAAGCTAAGCCATAATATAAAGTTTATACTGTGAAATCGATTGGTTCTCATGTCTCAAACTTATACCCTAACCCGCGCAAGGTCACTATAAATTTCCTGTATTCTTTCAGGCTGCTCCGCAACATTTTTATGTGCGTATCAACCGTACGGTCATCCCCGTAAAAATCAAATCCCCATACGTCCGATAACAGTTTTTCCCGCGATAAAGCGATTCCGTTGTTTTTGACCAGATAAAACAACAGTTCATATTCCTTGGGGGTCAGTTCCAGTTTTTCTCCGTCGACATAAACATTGCGGCCTTTCATATCAATTTCAAGTCCTTCAAATTTCAATACTTCCCGCGATGCCGGCGAACCTGCCTTATGCCGCTTTGTAACAGCCACGATCCTGGCCATCAATTCTTTCGGCGAAAACGGCTTAGTCACATAATCATCTGCCCCTACCTCAAACCCAAAAAGCTTATCGTATTCCTCACCGCGCGCCGATAACATGATCACCGGAATATCTTTGCTCTTCCGAATTTCTTTGACTGCCGAAAACCCATCGAGAACAGGCATCATGATATCCATCAAAATAATATCATAATCGTTCTCTTTGCAAAGATTTACAGCCTTCATGCCATTTTCCGCTTCATATGCCTCGTTGCCTTCAAACTCTATGTACTCCCTCAGTACATTGCGGATCATTTCCTCATCATCAACAATCAATACTTTCATTTTTCTCTGCCCTCATGTTTCTATTTTAACCCCGTTCTATTATTGTAATCGCATAATTTTATGAAAAACATGTGAAATTTCACAAAATTTACCATCCCCTCTCATACAATTACAAAAATAAAACTATTTATCGATCACATTATACAAAAGTATCGCGGGATTGTAAAGCAAATCCCTTTCAATGCCCGAACATCCTTCCCCAATCGCGCTTTTTCCACCCAAGATTCATAAAAATTAAAAGTTTTTGTAAATTCCATGTGATATATTTTGACTTTCCTGTTCAAATATGGTATTATAATCAAGCACATTCGGTATTCAATGCTTTATACGTGCACATTGCAGAAGTACCCAAGTGGCTCAAGGGGCTCCCCTGCTAAGGGAGTAGTACGGGAAACCGTAGCGCGGGTTCAAATCCCGCCTTCT
>CASEFE010000132.1 GCA_949287105.1 uncultured Bacillota bacterium | reverse complement strand
CCGCTGACCGGACTCGAACCGGTACGAAATTTTACTTTCGAGGGATTTTAAGTCCCTTGCGTCTGCCAGTTTCGCCACAGCGGCATAGATGAAATTATTAAATTTTCAAATGATGAGTAAAAAGTTATAAAAATGATTGTGTTTGGTTTTCTGAAAATTAATTAAAAATTAAAGCGAATTGCATCTTGGTCAAATTTTTCTTCTTCTGTAATGCAATAGACCAAATGCGGCATTTCCATACCGTAATAATGTTTGATGGTTTTGCCGACCAGACGCATTCCGTTCCGTATAGCAACTTTTTGAGAGGGGATATTGTTTTCTCGAATGATGGAATATACTTTATCGGCGTTCATCATGTCAAAAGCATAACATTTACAGGAATGAGCAGCTTCGATCGCGTAACCTTGGTGCCAGTACTCTTTTTCTAAAAGGTAACCGACTTCCAGTACATTTTGCCCGTCAAGTTGTTGAACTGTTAAGCCGCATTGGCCGATCATTTTTCCGCTTTCTTTGAGAACTATTGCCCATAATCCGCACAGGTCTTCACGATAACGGCGGAGTTGGTTGTTTAGCCAAGCATGTACCTCTTCGTCTGAAAAAGCATGTTCATAGGCATACATGACTTCTTGGTCCTGTAAGAGCTTCCGCATCGGGATTTCGTCTTCAGGGGTAAGTTCCCGTAAAAAAAGCCGTTCTGTTTCGAGAACAATATTCATAGAAGAAAACCTCCGTATCGCATAAGCGAAGCGGAGGTTTTTTGGAGGCGCCACCCGGATTTGAACCGGGGAATGAGGGTTTTGCAGACCCTTGCCTTACCACTTGGCTATAGCGCCAAAAAATAAGTGCGGAATATAAGTGGAGCGGGAAACGAGATTCGAACTCGCGACATTCACCTTGGCAAGGTGACGCTCTACCCCTGAGCCATTCCCGCATTTGAATTCCGCACTGTATTTATGAATTTGTAAAATTGGTGGAAGTTATAGGGCTCGAACCTATGACCCCCTGCTTGTAAGGCAGGTGCTCTCCCAACTGAGCTAAACTTCCGTTCGAACGCCTATATACTATACCAAATAATCTTATAAAAGGCAAGTGTTTTTGTGTGGATTCCATAAAAATTTTTTGCGGGAATAAAAATTAAAGAGTAAGTTTTAAATCTTTTTATAGTTTGTTATTTTATATTTTATGCAAATTAATAAAAAAAAGAAACAAAATTTTGAAATGGAACAAACTGTTTATAAATTATCTATAAATAAATATGGGAGATGAAAGGTATATGCCATCTCAATTTACGCATCAGCTGATCGCAGAAAAAATATATCAAAAATTGCCGGATAACGTGCAAAAAGAAATTGCTGTTCCGGCAGCCTATTTTCTGGGGGCTCAGGGGGCAGATTTGTTTTACTTTTTACGCCCTTTTTCCGATCGAGGTAAAATCGGCCGCAGATTTCATAGAGCAGGGGCGTATAAATTTGTTTCTGCGCTCTTAAAATTTGCAAAGACGCCGCTTGAATTTTCGTATGCTGCGGGTTATGTAACGCACTATGTGACGGATGTAACCTTTCACCCGTATGTGCTCGGAAATGCAGAGCGTCTGGTTCGTGAAGGGTATGAAGAAAAGCTTTGTCTTCACGGATATATCGAAAGCGATCTCGATTCTTATTTTATACAAACGTATGCGCCGAAGCATAAAAAATATAATTTGTTTTTCTGCCAGGCTAAAGAAGAAATGCGCCGGTTGTATCCATATTTTTCTGAAATTTTTAGGGAATTAAATGAGCCTGCCATTTCCGAGCGGGAGTTTTGTGCCGCGCTGAATAAATTTTGTTTATTTACGCGTTTATTTTCAGAATCGAGAGAGAAAACCCGAAAAATTATCTATGGAGCGGAGCGTATCTTGCATGTAAACCATACGTTATCATCTCGTTGTCATCGGGAAAATTTTGATCGAGAGTGTCTGAATGAAGCGAGGGCGGAATGGCATAATCCATACGACTTAAAATTTTTATCTTGTGAAAGCGCAGAACGTGTATTTGAACGCGCCGTTAAAGAAGGAATACGTCTGGTCGATCTGTTTTATATATGTCGAGAAGGAAATGTTGTGTTGCCGTTTGAAGAGTTCGGAAAAAATCTAATTACAGGCAAATTTCTTGAAAAGGGCACGGAAAATTCATAAAAATTGGCAGGCATACTTGTTAATTTGTAAACATGAAATGTATAATGTTTGCAGGAGGTACGTATGCAAAAATTATATGATTATAATATGAAACTGGTAGGGTATTTATCGGAAAGCGAAACGGGGCGCATATCCGTATATAATTCGGATTATCAGGTGCTGGGATATTATTATCCTGTCAGCAACAAGACGTATGATAAAGATATGAAACTGATCGGAAAAGGAAATCTGTTGACAGGTTTTCTCGGGCTTGACACAAAGACGCCCTGAAAAAGCGCAATTGCGCTTTTTCAGGGCATTATCATAAATTATAATTTATAAAAGAGTGTATGCGCATTGTTCCGGATCTGTTGCGCAAGCGATGAAAGGGGGACGCTACGCAACGAAGAGAGTTTTTGGTAAATATGAATTACGTTTTTCGGAGTATTACAGGTACCGCGAAAGGGTTCCGGAGCAAGATAGGGAGAATCGGTTTCGGCTAAAATTTTGTCGTTTGGAACAATTTTTGCCACCTCGTCGAGTTTTCTTGCGTTTTTGAATGTGACAGGGCCTGCAAAGGAAATATACAGGCCGAGTTTTAAGTATTCTTTTGCCATTTCCGGGCTTCCGGAAAAACAGTGCAGGACGCCGCTGTATTGCAATTTATTTTGATTATCTTTCAAAATACGCAAGGTATCCGCGGCGGCGTCGCGGCTGTGAATGATGACGGGAAGTTTCTGCGAGCTGGCAAGTTCCAATTGTTCGCAAAAAGCGTTTTGCTGTGCTTTTTCATCAAAAGGAGTGTAGTGATAATCGAGTCCGATTTCACCGACAGCAACGGCTTTGGGTTCTTGTAAAAGATCGGCGATAGCCGGCAGTGCTTCTTTGCGATAATCGGTGAGGTTAGAGGGATGAAAACCTGCCGCAAAAAAAACGCTTGGATATATTTTCGCCTGTTGCATCGCATAGACGGAAGAGGGGAGATCCCAACCGACGTTGATTATTTTTTCAATTTTTTCGTCGGAAATTTCAGCAAGAAGTTTTTCAATGTCTCCGTATTTATTTTCATAATTTATGTGAGCGTGGGTATCGATAAACATATTAAACCTCAATGATTCAATGCGCTTGCCGCGATTTATCGCGGCAAGCGCAGGTGTTTAGAATTTTCTTTTTTAATTTTGTCCGTATAGAAAATTCATGGAATAAAGACAAATTTCCATCTCGAAATAGACACCGTAAGAGCAAGCCAATCTGATGTTCACCTCGATAGGGACTGCAAAAGCGCAAACAAATCAAATTTTCATCACGAAAGGGACAGTCGAAAGTGCTGACCAATCGGATTTGTGTTTTGAAAGGTACAGCCAAAAGCGTAGGCCAATCAGATTTCCGCTTCGATAAGGACGGCTGAAAGCGCAGGCACAACGAGATTTCCTTCTGTACGGCTAGATACGGAAGGATCTTTCGGGTCGGTAAAGACGCGTGCGGGAGGACATTGTACGGCGCAATCCTGTTCGGTAAAGTTGATCAGAATTTGCGCTACAGACCCGTCGGATGCACGCCAGCGGGAGGAAAGGACTTTAGGGGTTACAATGTCGCTTCGTTCGGGGCAGACGGGTATGTGCATTGTTTCGCAGGAAATGGGCAGGGGGCGAAGCATCTTGCCGCAACAGAGGTATTTTGCGGCAAATCCGCGCCTCCATGCGTTGGCGTTGCGAATGAGACGTAAAGCGGCATTGCGGTCGGGCAGAATGCTAAAATCGGTCTGTCCCCAATGCTGTACGATTTGTCCTTCGTCATTGATGACAAGGGTGGGTGCATCTCCTGCGGCAAAGGAATAAGCGACGCGATACAGATAATTTGTCGTGGAAGGTCTCAAAAGCAGGCAAACCTGATTTCCCATAAAGTTGTATAGGTATTCGTGATACAGGTAGGCATAGAGAGGAACGTTTTCGCCGATATACGGAATCAGTTCCAGTCGGTTGTCCGAAAAACGCAATAAATCCAAAAAACAGTCGGCCGCCGCCGATTCACAGCCGAGAAGCGGCATTCCTTTTTTCGAAAGGGGAGAAAGAAGTTTGCGCATCTGATCGATCTGCCATTTACCGGGTCCCGAATTGTGGCCGTGTTTATCCGAATAACAAAAATAACTGCATCCGCCGTGATTCTGATCAAGAACCTGAATATAGTCTACGTTAGCGTCGGCAATTTGTTTTACTTGACCGCGAATGATTTCTTTTGTAGTGTCGCAGGCAGGGCAAAGGTCGTAGCCGCTCCGCTGTGCGGTGCAGATATTGCTGAGCGGAAGAGATCCGTCGGGAGCGGTGCACATGATCGAAGCATAACCTTTTTCTTCAAATTCCTGCTCACGGTTGTAATCGGTCAGATTGCTCTTTTGTGTCCAGCCAAGGCCGCTGCAATAGACACCCAACAGATTTCCGTCGGCATGCAGAGCTTGGGCAAATTTCAGAAAATTCTCTTCGTCTCCGTAGGGAGGCCATACATATGGCGGTGCCCAAGGCGCGGTACCTTCCCAGTGCATTAACAGCGCCATAACGGTACTGTCTGTTTTTTCGGAAATTTCGCGGATAACGTCCAATCCTTCGGTATACGGATACAATTTGTTGGGCGTCATTACGTCGGTGTCATGTTTTCCGCGCACAGGATAGGTGACGATAAGCGGTGCATCGAAATACCACTGCGGCAAAGCATCGTTGGCAAACGATTTTTTATAGGAAGCTCCGACAGTGGAGGTAAACCAATCGGAATAGATATCCGCCGCGTTCATCCAATCCCCTTCGAAAGTACTTAGAACGGTATCATAGTTTGCGCGGTAACTCTCTTTGAAATCTGTATCGGTAAAGGCACGGATACGAATGTAAATACAGTCATCAAGCCATTGAAAATCAATGCTTTTCGGGCCGCATGTTTCATCGTGTGCGCCAAGATAAATACCTTTTCCTTCGGATAAATAGGCAATAAACTGACTTTGTACCATATTCGGATACATGCCGTAACTTCCGATGCTCGGATATTCGGGTTCCTGGTATCGGAAGGAGGTTTCTCTATCTTCCATGCGCGTGATGATCGCCCCTTCATTGTAGGGCCATAAGATCTTTCCTGTTCCGCCCTCTTTTTCCAAAAGGCGAGGGACACAGATCGGAGCATATTCGACCCATTCGATCTTGTGCGGAGTGTGGTTTTCTACATTGATTCGAAAACTAAGTTTATCCCGGCATTGTATCAAGAGATATACGGTAATACCCAACGCAAATTCATACTGAGCCATGATGTTTTCTTTTTCTTCTGTCAATTCTTTAAGACAAGAATCTTGCCCTTTCAGAAGAATGGCGTTTCCGCTTTTATCACGCAGACGCAAAGAAAAGAGAGATACATTCGAGGCTACGCATAATTCGCCGCCTCCGAATGTGCAATTTTCAAAGTCATACAATAAATTTCCGATTTTTTTCATAGTGCCCTCGCTGGTTTGTGTCGGCTTTTCACCGCATAAATATATTATAACGACAGAAAGAGAATAAGTCAATCACCGTCCGAAAATAAAATGGAAAATAAAAGATCTAAAAGTCGGAAGGGCAAAGCAGAAATAGCCGAAAAGTTTATAAAATTCATTAGCGTATAAAGCGGCCATAATTTTAAAAGAAGTTATAAAGATACCGTTGTCTTCGAAAATTTTTTCCAGACGGCGGTATCTTTATTTATAATGAATTGTCAAACTAAGTGCAACACTTTATGAGATTTTCTTGAAACAAATCTTGTGGAGTTTGATAACGTAAAACTTTTTTGGGCCTGGCGTTTATAAGCGCCAGGTTCATTTTCAAT
>CASEFE010000131.1 GCA_949287105.1 uncultured Bacillota bacterium | reverse complement strand
ATAGTAAAAAGCGCGGGGCGGAATTTTATAAAAGTCCGCCCCGCGCTTTTGGCTTATGAAAAATTGGATTTTCAAATCTTATTTTTTTTGAGTTCAGCGATAGCATTTTTCAAAAAATACTCGGCAACAGAATCGCTTTTGATGAGTTCGAGTGCTTGATCGAAGTCGCACCATTGCACATCGGTGATTTCATCCGGGTTTGTTTTCATTTCACCGTCCGACACGACCACGATAAAATTGAGCATAAGCACGTTGCGCGGCTCATGGTAGCGAGAGCTCATATATTTGTATTTCAAAGCATTCAGGCCGGTTTCTTCTTTGATTTCGCGGACAATCGTTTTTTCGGCGGATTCGCCTTTCTTCACGTACCCTGCGAACAGCAGATATTCGCCGTTCGTATGTTTTGCAATAAGTATTCTGTCCTGCGATTTATTGACAGTTACCATGCTGACGGCAGTTTTGAAAGGCGGAAATTTGAATTGCTCACAATCGTTGCAATAGGGAATCAATCCTTCGTTTTCGCAGAATTTCAAAGTTAGTTTGGATCCACAATCCTGGCAGAACATACCAAATTCCTCCTTTTTATTATATTTAGATAAGAATAAACCATTTTTTTTGAAAAGTCAATATCTGAATCAAAAAAAATGACTGATTTAACAAAAATATTAAGATTTTAATACAATTTAGTAATATTTGCGGCGTAAAATTTCGGTATAGGAAGGGGAAGGAGTATTAAGAAATAAATAAAAACAGTTGCGTTTGAAAAAGAGATATGTTATACTACACTAAACGGCGTAAAACGCTTAAATATGCTGAGCAGAGGAACAATAAGTTCCGGCAGGAGGACACAATGACGAACAAGGAATGGTTCAGGCAGGCACAGTATGGAATGATGATACATTTCGGATTGTATTCGCTGTTGGGCGGAGAGTATCGCGGGCAACGCATGGGGAATATGATCGGCGAATGGATTCAGCCTTATTTCAAAATTCCCAATGCGGAATATGAAAAGCTTGCGCAGGCATTCAATCCGATCGGGTTCAATGCAGATGAATGGGTAAACACGGCGATCGATGCGGGGATGAAATATATGGTAGTAACGTCCAAGCATCATGAAGGCTTTGCACTGTATCATTCGAAAGCGGACTCGTTTAACGTGGTGGATGCGACGCCGTTCAAGAGAGATATTATTGAAGAATTGGCAAACAGTTGTGCCAAGCACGGATTGAAGTTTGGCCTGTATTATTCGCAGGCTTTGGACTGGCATGAACGCAATGCGGGCGGCTGGCAAAAAGAATTCGGCGACAATCTGGGGCTGCCTTGGGGAAATACATGGGATTTTGCGGATGATAAAGGGAAAGATTTCAGCGAAGTGTTTGAAAGGAAGATCAAACCGCAGGTCAAAGAGATATTGACGCAGTATGGAGAAATCTGTCTGATCTGGTTTGATACGCCGATGGGGATCTCGGTGGAGCAATCGTTGGAATTGTATAACATGGTAAAGAAATACCAGCCGGAATGTCTGGTAAATTCGAGGATCGGTGCGCTTCCGGGAGTAAAATTTGATTACAGAAGCTGGGGCGATAACGAAATACCCGAAGAGTATCAGGACGGTTCCATGTTGTTTGAATCACCTGCAACGCTGAACGACACGTGGGGATATAAAGCTTACGACCAGAATTGGAAGAGCCCGGAAAAAGTTGCGCAGCTTCGGAATCATTTGAAAGAGCGCGGCGTAAACTATCTTCTGAACGTAGGGCCGGACTGGTTGGGAAGGTTCCCTGCACCGGCAGTGGAAATATTAAAGAAGGCAGCGAAGCTGTAAAATCGGAGCAATGATCATGAATATCTCTCTTCCGTGCGGGAGGGAGATATTTGAATATTGAAAGGTCTTTTGAAAAAAGAAGGGAGAAAGGGAAAGTGAAAACGGAAAATTTTGAATGGAACGGGTATAAAGCGACGGTGATTTTGCCCGATAAACCGAACGGCAAATGGATATGGAAAACAGAATTTTTGTATGCGTTTGATCAGGCGGAGCAAAAGCTTTGTGAAATGGGATATACGCGGGTATATTATCAGGTCAGTGATATGTACGGGAGCGATCGGGCGGTCAGGCTGATGCATGAATTTCATAAGTATGTCGTACAAAAATACGAACTTGAAATGAAAGCGATCTTGTTCGGGTTTTCGCGCGGCGGTCTGTACGCTTTCAATTATGCCCTTTATTATCCTGAGTATGTTTCCAAAATATATTTTGACGCGCCTGTGCTTGATTTAAAAACATGGCCGCATTACGGCAGCGAGGAATATAATCAGTTTTTGAAAGAGTATCATTTAGACGAAGAAACTCATCGGACTTTTCAAAACAGTCCGATCGACAACTTAAAGGAATTTTTCGACAGAAACATACCGATTTTTGTGGTGGCAGGCGGGAGTGACGAAGTTGTACCGTTTGAAAAGAACAGCGGGGCTCTTCTGAAATTTGCCAGGTCGCATAAAATTGAGGTGGAAAACATAATAAAGCCGACGTGCGGACATCATCCACATTCGTTGGAAAACGTGGAGCCGATCGTTTCTTTTGTGGAACATAAATAGGGAATTACATGATACAGCTATCGTTGGATAGCTGTATTTTTTTGTGGGGAATCGTATAAAGATAAGAGCCAAAAATGTTTTTATCGGATTGATGCGGCGGGTAAGAAAATAATCTTTGACAATTTTTGTGTAAAGGAGTAAAATAGAAAAAAAGGAGAATGAAGATATGAAAATAGCAGTAACCTATGAAAACGGGATGGTTTTTCAACATTTTGGACATAGTGAGCAATTTAAGATTTATACCGAAGAGAACGGAAAAATCTGTTCGGGTGAGGTTGTGTCAACAAACGGTTCGGGCCATGGCGCGCTTGCGGGGTTTTTGAAAGAAAAAGGAGTTGACACGGTAATATGTGGCGGAATCGGCGGCGGTGCGATTGCGGCGCTTTCGGAAGCGGGAATAAAGGTATATGGAGGTGTCAGCGGGGTTGCGGATGAAGCGGTTGCGTTGTACCTTTCAGGAAAATTGAATTATGATCCGGATGTTCGTTGTACGCATCATGATCACGGCGAACATACACGCGGGGAGAGCGATCATCATTGCGGGCATAGCGGATCCTGCGGCGGAAGCAGAAAATAAAATTGTTTTATTGTGCGGACAAGAAAGTCCGCACTTTATAAAATAGACGAGAAAAAAGGAAGTTTTCGCAAAAGAGGTAAAAGTTTAAGGGGACAATTATGTTAGGACGTGAATTGCTATTTGCGTTGATCGGGACGGGAGCGACTTGTCTTGCGACGGTTCTTGGAGCGGCAATGGTATTTTTCTTCAAGAAAGATATTTCCGGAAAGACGCAACAGATTTTTTTAGGGTTTGCGGCGGGAGTCATGACGGCGGCGTCCGTATTTTCACTGTTGCTTCCAGCGATGGAGCAAGCAGAAGCGGAAGGGAAAAACGTATTGATGCCGGTCGGGATCGGCTTTGCGCTCGGTGTTTTATGTTTGTTTTTATTTGATCGTATCTTGCCGCATTTGCATATCGGGAGTGATAAGCCGGAGGGCTTGCCTTCGAAGTTACAGAAGACAACAATGCTTGTTTTTGCGGTTACATTGCATAACATACCCGAGGGGATGGCTGTAGGGCTTGCGTTTGCCGGTGCGGCATTTGGTGAAGGTACGGGTGCTTTGATGGGGGCGATCGTGCTTGCCGTGGGAATGGGATTACAAAATTTTCCGGAAGGAGCGTCGGTTTCGTTGCCGTTGCGTTCGGAAGGAGTCAGTAAAGGCGTGTCCTTTCTGTGTGGGGCGGCGTCCGGTATTGTCGAACCGATTTTCGGGGTTTTGGCTGTATTTATTGCGGGTGTAGTCACCGGACTGATGCCCTGGGCACTTTCATTTGCGGCAGGTGCGATGATCTACGTCGTAGTCGAGGAACTGATCCCCGAAGCCAATTTAGGGGAACATTCGCACGTCGGTGCGGTGAGTGTGATACTCGGATTTTTTGTTATGATGTTATTGGATATCGGAATCGGATAAGGGAGAAAGCAAAATGGTCGGTTTGGAGAAATATCCTTTTTACAAAGACCTGACGGAAAAAGAGCGTGAAATGTATGCGGGTTCGGTACAGGAGCGGGCTTTTTTGCGTGGGGAAGCGGTACATCGCGGGGACTGTACGGGGCTCATTTATGTCGAATCGGGAAGACTGCGCGTCTATACGATTTCGGAAGAAGGCAGGGAAATAACATTATATCGGTTGATGCAGGGGGATGTTTGTCTGCTGAGTGCGTCCTGTATGCTTACAAATCTGTCGTTTGAAGTATTTGTCACGGCAGAAACGGATTGCCGTTTATTGTTTATGCCGGCAAAAGAATACAAAGAGTTGTCTTCCGGCTCTCTATCGGTGGCGAATTATACAAATTCTTTGATGGCGGAACGGTTTTCGGGGGCGATCTGGATATTGGGGGAAGTACTGGGAAAAAAATTTGACGCAAGGCTGGCGGAACTGTTGCTGAAAGAGCGCGAATTTGCAGGTAGCGAGGTGTTGAAAGTTACACACGAGCAGTTGGCTGCGCATTTGGGAACGGTTCGTGAGGCTGTATCGCGGATGCTGAAATATTTTGAAGGAGAGGGTTTGGTAAAACTCTCGCGCGGCGGAATCAGGCTCGAAGATGAAGAAGGCCTGCGGGAAATTGCAAAGCAGACGAAGTAAAGCTAAAAAAGATTTTTGAAATTCATGCATGCGGATTATTGCCGTAAGAAGTTAAAAAAATTTGAAAAAAATTATTTTTATGTAACAATGTTACGGAAAAAGCTTTGGAAATTGGCTATAATAGAGCCATAAATCGGAAGGAGGAACCGTAAAATGGTTAAAACGATTACAAGCAGTAATTTTCAAAGCGAAGTATTGGATTTCAAAGGCAAAGTATTGCTGGATTTTTGGGCGAGTTGGTGTGGCCCTTGCCGTGCAATGGCTCCGATTGTAGACAAATTGGCAGAAGAATATCCGGACATTCGTTTTGGTAAAATCAATGTAGATGAAGAAAGTGAGCTGGCGGCACAGTTTAAAATTTATTCTATACCGACGTTTGTTGTGTTGGAAGACGGGAAAGTAAAAGCGCAGACGGCAGGATCTCGTCCCAAAGATTCATTGGAAGCTCTCTTATAAGAATTGATCAGTATCT
>CASEFE010000130.1 GCA_949287105.1 uncultured Bacillota bacterium | reverse complement strand
TTGAAGGGCGTATTTGCCCGTATGGAATAAAAAAATAAACGCGCCAAAAACGGAAAAATGCGATTGTCTGAAAAACAGACAATCGCATTTTTATTATCGTACATATATAGGATGTGTAGAATGTAGAAAAAGAAAACATTTACGATTGTGCAAAAAATATTGACGGTTCGCCAAATACAGGCAGAAAAAAAGATGATATAATGTATAATAACAGAAACTGAAAAAAAGAGGTTTTTTATATGAATCGAAATGCGGCAAAAAAGGTTATTTTTTACGGGAATTTCGGTATTGTGTAGGAGATACGCCGTTGTATTTATGAAATAGGCGAGAAAAGTAAAATTCGTCTTCGAATCCGATCTGCGTGGCAATTTCTTTGACGGAAACGGTCGTGTCGGACAAGAGATAGCGAGCCTGTTCAAGTTTCATGCTTGTAAAAAAGCGAAGCGGAGGTACGCCGATGACTTCTTTAAAAATGGCGGCAAAGCGGCTTTCGCTCATGGCGCAGAGCTTGGCATATTTTTCAATGCTGAACGGTTCGCGGATATTGGACTGCATGTTGCGGATAGCGTTGTAGATGAGTTCTTTTTGTGAAGTGTTTGTAGAGGGTTGTTTTTCTGTTTCATCGGCGACGACGAGCATGGTTAAAAGCTGCATCACGAGTGCGGCGCAGACGATTTCGTAATGGGGCGTTTTTGCCACAAACAGCGCAATGGCCTGGTCGAAGATCCTTTCAAATTCCTCGGTATCGGAAGGGCGGAAAAGCCGATGTTCGTATAAGAACAGTTTGTTGACGATTTCAGGCAAAAGATACCCGGTAAAATGCACCCAGTATGTTCTTCCGTGGTATTTGATGTATTCTTGGCGTTCGTGCGGAAGGTATAGGCGCACGGTATGTAAACGCATGGTTTCGGCAGTACCGTTTTCCACAATATCCGTTCTTCCGGAAACGGCGTAGAGCAAGTGATAATCGTTTCTTCCCTTGGAACGCAGAACGTGCATGCCTTTGGAAATCAATTTATCGGTGTAGGAAAGGGAATTGATCTGAATAAGCTCGCCGCTGTTTGGAAAATTGTCGGTATCCGGAAAATCTTTGACGGATTCATTCCTTATTTCGAGCGAAACCGATGATTTGTTGCGTTTTTTTGTATATTTTTGGCAGGACATGTACTTTTCCCCTATACGATTCTATTAAAAGAGTAGCATAGGATAAGTGATTTGTCCAGTCTTTTAAGAAAAAACAAACGGAAAAAAACAAAAATTTAATGTTAATTTTGTTCTGCAAATAAAAACAATAGAAAAATAAAATATAAAACTGGAAGAAAATCGAGAAATATTTGCGCTTTTTTTGGATTTCAAGGCTTTTCCAAAAAGTTGAGAACAATAGAAATGTCCAGTTTTTTAAGGGAAATATCCATGGATTTATCTATTAAAATGTAGTATTCTTAATATGGTATTGTTTGTGATAGGAAAGTGATATTTTAGTAACTTGCATATTTATAAAGTAACGAAAAACTAAAAACAGAGCAAAAGTTCAAGGCAAATAAGGAGGGAAAGCATGCAATTTCAGGCGAAAACGGGCAAAATGACGATCGAGCAAAAGAAAGTGGCGGTAAAGAAATATTTATTTATTTTATCGATCATAGGGTTTCAGCTCATCAATTTTATAATATTTTATGTTTATGTCAATGCCAATTCGATTCTCATGGCCTTTCAGTGGCGTAAAGGTTCAGGCGAAGAGTATTGGACGTTGCACGCGTTCGAATTGATGTTTTCTCAGTTCTCCAACGGTGGCAGTGAAATGCTCATCGCGCTCCGCAACACGTTTATTTATTTTGGGCTGGGGCTTGTGATGCTTCCGATTTCTTTTACGACATCCTATTTTATGTATAAGAAAATTTTCGGATACAGAGCATTTCGCATTTTGTTTTTTCTTCCGTCGGTATTGTCGGCGGTGGTATGGTCGACTCTGTATAAAAATATCATAGGGGTAGACGGACCGATCGCGGCGCTGTTTCAGCAGATCAACCATCTTCCGGAGCCGCCGGTCTTTCTGGCGGACAGCCGCTATGCGTTGGGAGCGGTGCTCGGATACAGTATCTGGCTGGGGATCGCGGGGAATTTTATCATATTTTCGGGGACGCTGACGCGCATACCGGAGAGCGTGATCGAAGCGGGCAAACTGGACGGTGTTGGCTGGCTGAGGGAACTTTGGCAGGTGATCCTGCCCCTGATGTGGCCGACGATGGGGACGATGCTTCTGCTCATGACCTCGGGAATATTTACCTCTTCGGGAAATCTGTTGTTATTGACGGGCGGTGCTTATGACACAAATTCCATTTCCTATTTGATATTCCAGCAGGTGTACAACGTAGCCGAAGATTCGAATACATACAATTATGGATCGGCAGTCGGAATGTTTTTTACGTTATTGACGATACCCGTCGTATTTATTTCGCGCTATTTTATCAACCGCATCGAAGATGTGGAGTATTGAGAGGGGGAGGATCGATATGAGAAATAAAATCAAGCGCAGTAAGAGTGAAACGGTTGTATTTTCGGTAGCGTTTGTGATTTTGGTGTTGTTCGCGCTTACATATATTCTGGCGTATTTATGGGGAGCGATGGCAGGATGCAAGACGCATCCGGAGCTTGTGCTGCATCCGTTCGAATTTCCCGAAAAGTGGATGTTCTGCAATTACATTGACGCCTTTGTCATGTTGGAAGTCAACGATACAAATATGATCGGAATGATCGGAAACAGTCTTTGGCTTGTATTTTTCGGGGCGTTGTTCAATGTGATGGGTGGGTGTCTGATGGCATATGCCACGACCAAATACCAATTTCATGGCAGATTGGCGTTGATCACGATCAACCTGATCACGATGATCATCCCGATCATGGGGGCGTTGCCGTCGCAATATCGTACCTATCATGCATTGGGAATGCTCAATTCGCCCCTGATTTTGGCGGCGTATTTCGGAGGATTCGGCTCGATCAATCTGTATATGACGGCGTTTTTCAAAAATCTTTCCTGGGAATATGCGGAAGCCGCGTTTATGGACGGAGCCAATCATTACACGGTATTGTTCCGCATCATGATCCCGTTGGCGAAGGGGCCGATCGTGGCGCTGTATGTCATGCAGGCAGTCGCGATCTGGAACGATTACATGACCGCGTTGCTGTTTTTGAAAGACATGCCGACGTTGGCGACGGGAATTTATCTGTTTCAGGCGACGACCATTTATAGGGCACGGCTGGATATTTTGTTTGCGGCGACGATTCTGTCAAGCATACCTGTGTTGGTGCTGTACATATTTTTCAACAAGACGATCCTGACGAACGTGTCGTTCGGCGGATTGAAAGCGTAAAGAAGCAAGGACCGCCGAAGGCGGAAAAATAAAGAAATCGATAAAGGAGAAAACAGGATGAAAGAAAGAAAAAGAGGAAAATGGATCGCAAAAATTCTGGCGGTGGCATTGGTTTTGGGCATGGTTGCGGGTGTAGCGGTAGGCTGTAAAAAACCTACGCCGAATACGGAATCGGACCTTGAAATCGCGCTATGGGAAGCAGGAAACGGCCGTGAATTTATGGATCGGGTCATTGAGGCATTCAAAAAAGATCATCCGGAGATCAACGTGTACCTTAGTTCGAATGCAGATACACAGACGGGGGATCTTTCTTCGGGCGGAAAAATCAACAGTATCGACCTGTATTTTACCACCATGGAAAATTATTTGGGAAGCAAGCAATATCTGGAACCTTTGAATGATCTGTTGGATGATACGGTAGACGGTGTCACGCTGGAAAGCAAGCTCAACGGTGATATTCTGGATCGCCTTGTCGATCCTGCGGACGGGAAACTGTACGTATTGCCTTGGTCGACGAGTGTCAACGGTCTGGTATACAATGCGACTGTTTTTGAACAGCGCGGGTATGAATTGCCGCGAACGACCAACGAACTCAAAAGCCTTGTGGAGGATGCGATCTCCAAAAAAGACGCAGATTCTTCGCAGCCTTCTCCGTTCTTGCATTATGCGGAATACTGGAACTATCTATTATTTGCATGGCAGGCGCAGTACGACGGAGTAGAGAATTTTTATGATGCCTGGCAGTTTACATATAACGGAGAGACCAACCGTGTCGAATCGATGACGGGCGGCGCGTCGAGTATTGATCAAATCGAGCAGATCCCCGCCGATGAGAGGGGCGGACGTTACAAATCGCTGGAAGTATTGTATGAGCTGATTTCGCCGGCAGGTGCGGTGTATAACGGAACCAATTCCTTCGATCATACGACATCGCAGACAATTTTCCTGGACGAAAGGGCGCTGATGATGCCGAACGGAAGCTGGGTAGAAAACGAGATGCGTCAATATGTGACGGACGATACAAAGATCAGTCTCATGAAGACGCCTGTGATCAGTTCGCTGGCACCCAAACTCGGGATCACGGAAAATCAGCTTTCCATTATCGTAAAAAAGATCGACGGACTGGAACTTTCTGCAAGTGAGCAGAGCTTATACGACAGCATAAAAGCAAACAAACCCGATGCGGTTTCTTACATCGAATCGATACGGAACGTAGCTTTTACGGAGCAGACGCAGTTCCACGCATTCATACCCAATTATGCGGTGGCAAAAGATGCGGCGAAAGAATTTTTGAAGTATTTTTATTCGGATAAGGCGTTGCAGATCAGTTATAACGCGACGCATATGCCGCAGCCTGCGAAGATGACGACGGGGCTTCCGGATACGACGGGCTGGTCTGATTTTTCCAAAACATGCCTTACATTGCACGAAGACACGGTAATGGTATTCAAATATCTTACAAATCCGATTTTCTATCGCGGCGGAGAAAAGAATTTGTATTACAATCAGCCGGCGCGTATATTCAGTGCCTCGGGATCGGCCGACCGGAAGAACCTGAACGAATACTGGAAGCTGGAATGTACGTATTGGTTACAGAATTGGGATAATCTGCTTGACCTTGCGGGGTTGAAGTCTGGTTCATAAAAAAATAGGAGGGAAATGTATGAAGTGGAAGAATGCGTGTCTGGCGGCATTGCTTGGCGTATCGTTTGCATGCGGGATCGCCGGAATGCAATTTGCGTCAAACACAGTCAGTGCAGGAAAGACCGGAGCAGTTCTTGCCGATGACAATACGTTTATCGGCACGGAACTGGATTACGGTGCTTGGCGGTATGACAGAAATTCAGGAATAGGGTTTCGGGAATTGCGCCGTCGTTTTTCGTTCAGTGCCGTCAACGGCGACGATGCGGGCATGAAAGCGACAGTGGCGGTTCCGGAGGGATCCGGAACGGCGGTAGATATCGAGCTTGCTTCTTTGGATGTCAGCAAAGGCGGATGGCTCGGAATCAATTACGGGTCTTTGACAGCGGAAAAATCGAACGGGGCATTCTGGGACTGTCTGAATGCGGGCAACGGCAAACTGCATTATTTCGAAGCCGGGATCGGCGGAAAACTGAATGTTGTATTTCTTGATGTGGTAAAAACATCGGAAAATAAATATAATTACGGCGAAGACGAAAAGGTAAAGGAAGCGACGTTTTATGACGGAGAAGACAGCGCCTATCCTGAAAATCAGGGTTCATTTGTCGTGGATGCGCCGCAAAATCTTGAAAATCAGATATTGCGCGAATATTACGGGGCAAACGGCGATTATGAGCTTTCGATCCGCGATTACGGGGCTTCGGTTGCGGAGCGCAAGGTGTTGTTGAAGGCGAGCGGACTGGACGCCAATCCGGGCGGATACCTGGGAATGACGTTTATGTCGATGCGTTCGTCTGGAGCGGCGATCGATGACTTTGCCGCGTATGAATGCAGCGACACGAATACGGAAAATTCCGTTGATGCAAAAATTTTCGGGTTTGTGAAAGAGGGCGAAAAAGACACGCTCGATCAATTTACATTGGCGCACGAAGGCAGTTTTCTGGATTTTGTCGGAGGCTCGGTTTACTCGATCGCGTTCGATGAAACTTCGGATATCGGCAACCCGTTGCTCAACCGTTCGCGCGTGACCGCTTCGGAGGAAGTGGAGCTGACGCTGGAAGGCGGATTTACGGTCAAGATCAATGATCTTGTCGGCAATAAAAAATTCGGTGCCGTGTTCGGGGTGCCTTCGCTGAGCGGCGATGTCGGCGATGCGGGAACGAGTTATCTTTGGTTTGCAAAGCAGAATGACGTTTACGGTTACGGCTTGACCGCTTATGCGGATACGGAGACCGAACTGATCCCGTTTACACCGTTGCCCGGCGATGTGAGTGAAAAAGAGATCAAAATAGATTTGCGGCTTTATGCGGACGGAAGGCTGGTGTTCGGTATAGACGGGCAGGAAGTTTACGCGGGCGAAGAAGACGGGATCCAGCCGGAAGGGTATTTCGGTTTTGCGCAGAGCGGCAATTTCACGCTTCAACCGACCGATTACATCGACGCGGAAATTTATGATTTGCAGCTTCGGAACGAATTTTATGCAAAGCCGGAAGCTCCGGATGTATTCACAGATTTTAATGATAATACGCTCAATGCCGAGGAATGGTTGCTGTGTTCGACGTCTGCAGGCGGAAGCGGATTGGGTGTTGTAGACGGTGCGCTGGTGTTTGACGGGGCGGGACAAAACAGCAACATCACATCGCGTTACAGTTATTCGAATTTCGAACTTCGGTTTGATATCAGCGGTGCAAAGAATACGCCGACGATCGATGCGACAGGGAATGTGGTATCCGGTGCTTCGTACTGGATAGCGATCACGTTCGGTGCGGAGACGGCAAGCGCGGAAGACGCAGGGTACAGTGCGGGCAACGCGATCATGAACGGATCTTTCGTGTACTTTGATGCGCCGACAGATTTTACGACGGGCGAACGCACAGGTGACACGGTTGTCAGATTGGTTTATAAGGGCATATATCAGCCGTCTGTTGCACTTCCTGAAAAATACGCATTTTTCAATGAAGATTTTGATCCTGAAACGGTTGTAACCGTTCAAGTAACCGTTCTGGACGGCGTTTTGCGTGTGGGAATGAAGACCGAGGACGAAGTTGCGTTTACACAGGTTCTGACCTATCAGTATGAAAATTCTTATACACCGAACGGACATATTTCCATTTACAGCGAAGGAAATCAATATATAACAGACAAAAAGATCCCGATCGGATCGACGTATACGATCGACAATCTCGGATTGTATAACTGGGATGAAAACGGCAACGTTATCGAGGTGGGCTATACTTCGAATGTTCCGGAATTTGTAGGCGATTACGATTACATTGATCCTTGGGTCACAGAAATCAATACGGAAGGCGGAAAAACGAGCAAAGGCTGCAATTCTATGGCAGGATACGCGGCGATCGTTCCGGCCGTGTTGCTTGCGGGAGCAGCCGTAACAGTCAGCGTCGTCAGTAAGAGGAGGGAAAAGAAATGAAAAAGAAAAAAGTTTTATCCTTGGCAGCGGCGGCGGCAGCGGCACTGATGACATTTGCGGGATTTGTCGGGTGCGATTCCGGGGGAAACGCCTCGGAAGGCGGCGTAAAATATACGGTGACGGAGAAGGGTACCCCCGAAACTTTCGGATCCCTTTCCATTTTGGGGTTGGAAGACAACGAATTGCCGATTTCCGGGTTTATCGGCCCGCAGGCGTTGTATCAGATGGACGGATACAATTTACCGAGCACGATAACGGATCCCGTGTATCAGAAATTGGCGAATGCGGGAGTCAACCTCATTATTGAGACGAAGCACGACCTTTCGGGTATCAAAGAAGGTTCTGCTGCCGATCAGGCATTGCGCATGGGTGAAAAATACGGCATTCAATACGTGATTCGAGATACGGAAAGCTCAAATGTGGAATCGGCCGATCCTGACAGTGCGTTTATTGCGAGTTCAGAGACGATCGCGCAGCGCATGACCGATCTTTACAGCCAATATCCGGCAGTGTCCGGCGTGTATGTGCGTGACGAACCGGCGGCGAAATTATTTGACAAAGTCGGGCAGGCACAGAAGGCGATCACGGCAGCAGCGAAGTCGATCAACAAAGATTATATCTATTATGCCAACCTGTTCCCCCCGACAAGCGGAACGCAGTTATCGGGCGATCCGGACAAAGGGATCACGTATGAAGAATATCTCAATGCATATTGTGAAAAGACGGATCCGACTTTTCTGATGTATGACCTGTACCCGTTTGAGGGTCTGGAAGGAAGCATATCGGCGTCATGGTTCAGCACGATGTCGCAGTACAGGGCAAAGGCAGAGGAGTTGAATGTGCCGTACTGGCTGTATTTGCAGGCGGGCGGAGAGTGGCCGGATGCGCCGACCAAGCGTGTCGTGACGGAAGCGGAAATGCTTTGGAGCATCAACACGGCGCTTTGCATGGGCGCTAAGGGAATCAGTTATTTCCCGTTGGTGATGCCGCCGGAATATCTGACCATAAACGGCGGGATCGGATCGGCGCGGAATGCGGGTCTTATCAACCAATTCGGAACGGCAAACCCCGTTTACTATTACGCAGTGAAAGCGGCAAAACAGCTCAAAGCGGTAGATGATGTACTGATGCAGTCGAAGAATATGGGCGTAGTTGTACACGGCGAATCGCCTGCTCCGCTTCGCGGCGACTATATCCTGAAAAATTTCCGTCAGTTGGAAAGTGTTTCAGGGGATGAATGCCTGATCGGCTGCTTTGATTATCAGGGCGGAACGGCGCTGTACATTACGCGCAATTCCACGCAGGAAAAAGGAAGCGTCAAGCTGCATTTTAACGGAAACTACGGTTATGATATCATCACGCGCGGAAACAAGACGTTCAAGGCAGGAAAGACGCTGGAACTCAAACTCGAAGCGGGTGAAGCCATTCTCGTAACATTGCGCTGAGGGGAGGAAGATCCATGAAGCAAACCATTTATAAATTGCTGGGCAAAGGGGTATATCCGCTTACTTCGTATTGTTCGCCGCAAAGCGCATGCGAACGCGGCGGCGTTCGGTATCCGAACCGAATTACGCAGGCGCAGTACGATCTTTTGGCGGATGCAGGAGTCAACCTGTTTTATGCACACAGTGAAGTGATCGGCGGAGAAAACAGCGGCGATGCGTTGGCGGCTCTGGACTGTGCGAGCCGCGCAAAGGCGGGATATCTTGCCCGTTTTGAAGAGGCGCAGGAGTATGTTTCGCTGGGAATGCGCGGATATCCTGCGTATAGCGAACTTACGGCTGCGCAGAAAGCCGATTTGGACGCGCGTTTTGCCCGTTCATTGGAAAAATACGCAAGCCATCCGGCTTTTTACGGCGTTTCATTCATCGATGAACCGGGCTCCGATATGTTTGAAGGGATCGCCGCGGCAAAAAAGGTATTCGACAAGGTCTGTGCGGGCAAATTCTTTTATGTGAATATGTTTCCCTATTATATCACGCCGGAACAGTATCAATACAGCTTCGGATCGGGCAAAAAGCGCTGTACAAGGCCTGAATATTTGACGGATCGAAGCAATATAGAGCGGTATCGTTCGTTTGTAGAAGAATTTATTGCGGCGGTGGGGCCGGAGGTCTATTCTTACGACGCGTATCCTTATGTTACGCTCGGCAAGGGTGCCGAAACGGGTATTCATGAAGTTTTGTATGATATTCCCGGGTATCTTGCGCAAGTGGAGCGGAGCGAAGGCATACCATTCTGGATGTTTATGCAGGAAGGCGGCAAATGGGAAGGCAGTCTGAACGTGCGGATCCCGAATTCAGCGGAGCATCGTCTGCAATACAATGTAGGGCTTGCGTACGGCGCCAAAGGCTTGCAGCTTTTTCCCTGCTGTTATCCGAACGACTGGCTGTCGGATTCGGTGTGTCGGGCGGGGCTTGTGGACAGAATGGGAGCACCTACGGATTTTTACGGATATTTCCGTCGGGAAGCGAAGCAAGTCCGTGCGGCAGGCTCGATCCTTCTGGATGCGCAATGGAAAGGGATCATCCAATCGGGAAATTTCAGCGGATTGTTGCCGGGAGAGAAGACCCTATCAAAGATTTTGTGGAACGAATGTATTTATCGGGGCAAACTGCCGGGCGGAGAAAAGTACTTGCTTGTGTCGCACGGGGATATTGAACAGGTAACGGCGTCGTCGGAAGTATTGATCGGATGCTTTGAAAAGCAGGAGAAGAATCATTATTATGTCGTGAATAACTCTTCGGTAACATCGGCGCATGTTACGATCCGTTTTTCGCAAGAGGAGAATGTGTCGGTGCTTCGCAACGGTGAAACGGAATCGTTTACCGCCAGGGAATTGAGAATTCCTGCGCTGGAAGCGGGGGAAGGCGTCCTCGTGTCGCCCCAAAGGAAGGAGGGAAAATGAAAACAATACAAAAACATTGGAAATGGGTTCTGCTCATCTGTGCCGTGCTGATGCTCACGCTTGGAATTGTTGCGTGCAACGATACGGGCAATACGAGTAAAGAAGTCACGTTTGAAGCGCAGAATCTGAACGTAAAACTCGGATCGGAAGTGAATTGGACGGCTGGCGTAAAAGCAAAAACGTCGGACGGCAAGGAAGTACAGGTTACGGCGGATGCGAGCAAAGTCAATATGCAGCAAGCGGGAACGTATCCGATCACTTTTACAGCCGGAAATTATTCCATAGAGCGTATCGTTCGCGTGTACGGAATGCCTTCTCTCTACTATGCGGGAGAAGCGATTGCAGACAATCAGACGTTTGAAATGACGTACGCCGATCTGATGGGTGAGCGCGGATTCGCATCGGGGATCACGGCAAAAGACTGTTTCGGGATCACGTTGGGAGTAGAGGCGGAAGCGCCGGAATACACAGGCGGAGCCGGACCGTTTTCGGTGAAATGGAAAACGCAGGACGCGGCAGGAAATGTACTTACTATATCCGGAACGGTGACACTGAATGCGGAAAAATTCCCTTCCGCACAGGACACGACGTATGATTTTGCAGAGGAATACGCGGAAATTCTTGCGGACGCGAAAGGAAGCGAACAGGTTTTTCTTTTTGAAGGAGAAAGCAAAATCAATCTGAAATATTACGAAGAAACGGAAGAAGGCTTCTTGCTGTCCGGTGCGTATCTTTCGAAGGGAGAAACGGGTAAACGCGAATTTCGGATCGAGACCGAGTACGGTGTTGCCGAATTTTCGGTTGAAGTAACGGATTCGAATCCGGTGAACCTTGATAACATTTTCAGCATGGACGGATATATGTTTTTGGAAGGACAGCCGATCAGCATAGAACTTCCGGAGCGTCTGGGAAGCGGGTATCAGCAGTTTGACGTGGAATATAAGTGCGACACTTTAACGTTTGAACTGACTTCGGAAGCCTTTGAAGTGAAAGGTGCAGCTCCGATCGGTGATCATACGGTAACCGTTACGGCGACAGGCAAAAACAATGTGGCGGAAGAATCTTTTGTCATAAAAGTTTGCGGCGAAGAGGAATACTTAGCAAATTACGGGCCGGGATCGGCAGATCAGTTTACCGATCGTTTTATGGTCGATGTGAATTCGGGCGTAAAATTCGGATTTGAGCGGTTGGATAAAGATGTATACGGAGTTTCGGGCGCGTATCGGTTTACAGCGCCGGGCGTATCGGCATGGAATCAGCGGCTTGAAATGCGGCTTACAACCACTGATATCGACGTATCGCAGTACGATACCGTTGAATTTGATGTTTGGGTGAACAGCGGAAATGCCACTTTCCCGTTTTTTATCGTCAATCCGAGCTCATATATCGCTTACACGGTTGTGGATTTGGAAACGCAGCAGACCGTAGAGGCGAACGCTGTTCAGGCCGGGCGTTGGTATCATTTTACCGCGGCAGTACCGGCGAATGCTGGATCCTATGCTACATGTTCTATAATTCTTGCGAACAATAACGAAACGACGGACCTTTATATCCGCAACATAGCCATGTGTCGTACGGAAGCGGTATTTCAGCCTTTGGCGGGCAGCAACGCTACATTCGGAATGGACCCGGCGGGCATCGCAGGCCGCGAAAACGTCTACAAATATACCAGTGCCGTGAGTGCGTATGACGGCCGTGTTCAGTTTACCAAATGGTCTTACAATGAGTATTGTGCGCTTTCGAACGCAGGCGGCGGAACATTTTCGTTTGACGTATGCCTTACGGGAGAGCTGAAAAGCCTGCAATTCTGGTATATCCAAAACGGTACGATGTCTGCTTTTGCAAGTGCGGATTCCACGATAGCGACTTGGAAAGACAGTGAAGGAAATGTATTGACCGAAGATGATCTTGTGGCGGAAACCTGGTATACGTTGGAGATAAGCGTGAGTGCATTGGGAGCGCTGGAAGTGAATGATAACGGAGACAGAGGCTTGCAGGTTGCGGCCAATATGAAAGCAGGCGGCGTATTTTACGTAGACAATGTACAATTCATACCTGCCGCATAAAAAATCGTGTGAAAAAGAAAGGTCGCTGCGGTATTTTGAGAAAATACCGCAGCGAGCCAAAAAAAATGTGTGTTGAGCATAAGAAAATAATAAGGAGGAAATATGAGGAAAAAGCTTATATTGTTGGCGGTTGTCGCGATGCTGGCTATTTGTTTGGGAATTGCCGGTTGCGGCGGCGGAGAGGGGAAAAGTATAAAAGTAACGTTTCATGGAGTAGAGGACAAAGTTATCCAGGCGGAAGCGGGAAAAGAGATCGAATTGCCGTCGGCTCCCGTCAAAGAGGGATATACATTTGTGGGTTGGTTTATCGATGAGCAGTTGACAGAGCCGTTCGATGCAAAGAAGGGGAGCGATAAGGACATCGAAGTATGGGCGAAATTCACGGCTAACACGAATACACCGTACGCCGTTGTGCATATGCAGCAAGACGTGACGGGTGACGGATTTACCGAAAAAGAGAGAGAAACCAAGACAGGAACGACAGATACGCAGACGGCAGCTGCGGCAAAAGATTATACGGGCTTTACGGCACAGACGGTGACGCAGGCAACAATTGCGGGAAACGGTTCGACGGTGGTGGAGATAAGGTATCTGCGGGATACATATACGATCACGTTGGACAACGCAAACGGAACGGAAAACAAAGTGTTTTCGGATATCCGCTACGGTACGGGAGCGGCGGTTTTATATGAAGAAGCGAATAAGCCTATCAAGCTCGGGTATAACTTTGAGGGATGGTATGTTGATGCGGAGCGTCTTGACGAAGAAGACGTTTTGGTAGCAAATGCAACTTATACGGCGAAATATGTACCTGCGACCGATACGCCGTACACGATCGAATATTATCTGGAAGGTGCAGACGGTACGTTTGCAAAGGATGCCGAAAAGACAGATGCAAAGACAGGAACGACGGATGCCGAGGTTACTGCGGAACCCAAACAGATCGAGCATTATAACTTTGATGAAGATAACGCGGGGAATATAAAACAAGGTACGGTAGCGGCGAACGGAAGTCTTGTATTGCGCCTGTACTATACGCGGAAATCATACAACATCACATTCAAAAACGGTGATACGGTGCTTGGAGAAGTGCTGAGCGTGAAATACGGAGAAATGCCTGTTTACAGCGGTGAGACGCCTACGAAAGAAACGACCGCATCGACGTTCTATCTGTTCCGCGATTTCGGAAACATTGTACCGGCTGAAAAAGATACGGAATATACGGCAGTATATTACGAATTAAAAAATTACAGCGGATACAGATTTTTAGAAACATTTGCATTGCCGGATGTGACGGCGCAGTTTGATGGTGCCGAGATCAAACAATACCTTGATGAAAGCGAAATAACAGGTACCGAGCAGACGGCGCAAATCGGTGTTCATACGTGGAAAATCGCGGTCATGGACGGGGCGGATATTTTGTCCGAAGCTTCGATGCAGATCGAGGTTGTCGAGGAAGAAAAATACTATGCGGAATATGGTCTTGGCGACAACGATCAGTTTGTTGATCGTTTTTCCGTGGACGTGGCGTCAGGTCTGACATTCGGGTATGAAGCTCTCGATGAAGAGGTATACGGAGTTTCGGGTGCGTATCATTACAATGCTCCCGATCCTAATATTACGCCCGATCATAAATGGATTGTTTTTACGAGTACAAATCGCGGTGATGTGAAAGCGGGCGAATATACGGCGTTGGAATTTGATATTTGGCTGCTTGGCGGAAATCCTTCGTTCAGTTTTGTGGTTTTCGGCGAAGGTCCCGTAAACGCGGCAAACGGTACATTTTATCAGACGAGTTGGCAGATCCTGGAAAAATCGACGGGTACGGTTGTAAGCCGCGAACAAGTCGAAGCGGGCAAATGGTATAATGTCCGTGTGGAAGTCCCTGTCAATATGGATGATACGGAGCCGGTTCATATTGTATTTGCGAACGACAATGAATCGGCAGAACTTTATCTTCGGAACGTACATTTTACAAAGCTGGAAGGTGCGAACGATTATTTCATACATATGCGCAATATTTCAAAGGCGACGATCAGCTATGACGCAAACGATGTCGGCGGAAGGACGGGCACTTACAAATATGTATCCACAGATGGTGCATGGAATGCGCGCGTACAGTTCAGCGAAAACGCATTGAGTGCATGGAACGAAGAGATGGCAAAGGGCGGCAGCAAATTTGTGTTCGACGTGTACTTTGCGGAAGGTACAGATGCTCTGTATTTCCGTCCGATAGGAGAAAACTTGCCCAGAGAGTTTTATCTTACAAGTTCACAGTATGTGACTGTCAAAAATGCAGAAGGCGAACAAGTTTCTGAATTTGTTGCGGGGGAATGGTATACCGTTCAAATTCAAATGGATAACCTCGGAATGATGGAACATTCCGGCGAAGACGTAGGCTTGCAGATCGCGGCGTTTGTGGATGGCGGCGGAGCCGGAGGACAATTCTGGTTTGACAATTGTCGTTTTGAAGAAGGAGAAATTCAGCTGAATGTTCCGACGGATTACTTCTCTGTACTTGGAACAGGAAATGTGACGCTTGCGTCCGAAGAAAGTGAGATCGGCGGAAAGAGCGGTGTATACAAATATAC
>CASEFE010000129.1 GCA_949287105.1 uncultured Bacillota bacterium | reverse complement strand
CCTCTACTCCAATATAAGCTTAAATATTTTTAAAATCGGTTAATCCAAGTAAAACAGGGAAAGCAAATGTTTTCCCTGTTTTCTTTACTTGACTTTCCTATAAAAATGTAGTATGATAGCGGACGAAAGATTTTGGAGAAACTTAGATGATTGCTGACATTCACACGCATTCAACCTTCTCGCCCGACGGGAAAGATAAACTAACAGATATGATCGAACACGCAATTTCCTTAAATTTGGATTATTATGGAGTTTCCGAACATTTCAATTACGACTATGACCGTATGCATCTGATTATTGACGGAGAAGAAGTTCCTCCTATTGACGAAAAATCTTATTTTACATGTATACGTAAGTTGCAAAAAATCTATAAAGAAAAAATTTTTTTGATTGCCGGTGTTGAATACGGTTATGATCATGACACTCGATCACAGGAAAGATATTTGCAGGCGACTGAAAAATACAAACCTGATTTTATCATCAACAGCGTGCATACATGTTTAGGAATGGACTGTTACTTTCCTCATTACTGCGAAGGAAAAAGCAAAGAATTTGCTTACAACGCTTACCTTTATCGTGTTCTGGAAAGCCTGGATGCGCCTTACCCTTACGATATTGTTGCGCATATCGGTTATTGCTCCCGAAATGCTACTTACCCTGATCCAAAAATACACTATGAAGAATTTTCAGACGTGATCGATCAAATATTGAAAAAAATTATTGCCAAAAACAAAATTCTTGAAGTCAATACCAGCAGTAAAACAGCCGGCAGCCCGTTTATTCCGGATATTGATATTCTGACTCGCTACTATGAAATGGGCGGCAGAAATGTTTCTTTTGCTTCCGATGCACACCTTACCGCTCGAATTGCCGAAAAATACGACCTTGTTTGCAATGCCCTAAAAAAAATCGGATTTCAGCAATTGTGCATCCCCTTTCGAGGAAAAAGAATTTTCATAAGCTTATAAATCAAAAAGCACACCATTGTTTCTGCATTATGGCGTGCTTTTTATTCTGATTGTTTTTTTATGTCTCTGATTCTATACCGATAGTAAATTTATATAATTCGCTCTTAGACACCCCACGATCTTTTGCCGCCTGTTTAAGAGCCTCTTTTTTATTCATACCTTGCGCAATATAATATTCTATATGTTCCTTTTCAGACAATGTATTAAGAGGATTGTTTTCCGTTTCCGCCCCGTGAACAAGCAAAACATATTCTCCCCGCCTTTCCTGCGCTGTTACCTTGCCTAATGTAAAATATTCCACGCTTTCATGTATCTTTGTTATTTCCCGTACCGCACAAGCTTCCCTTTCGCCATATATCTCTGACAAAATTTCTATGTCTTTATCTACGTCCTGCGGAGCGCTATAAAATATAAGTGTCCCATCAAAACGTGTATATCGTTGCAATAATTCCCTTTTTTCTGAATCTTTACCGCGCAAAAATCCTAAAAAAGCAAATTTATCCGCCGGAAAACCCGATAATACCAAAGCAGCCAAAAAAGCACATGCTCCCGGAATGAGTGTATACGAGATACCTTTTTCTCGAAGAACTTGCACTAAAAGATTTCCGGGATCTGAAATAACCGGTGTGCCGGCATCCGTTACAACAGCAATATTTTTTCCTTCCATCACTAAATCAACAAGCTTCTCCGCCGAAGACCTCTCGTTGAATTTATGACAAGCTACCAACTGCTTTTTTATCTCATAATGGTTCAAAAGTTTTAATGTATGACGGGTGTCTTCACAAAATATTATATCTGCTGCACGCAATGTTTCCAAAGCCCGAAGAGAAATATCTCCTAAATTGCCGATCGGAGTCGCAACGAAACTGACCATACAAACATCTCCTTCAATTTTTGACATTGATTATGTCCGGCATTATTTCCACTCCGGACTTTGCGCCCTTTACTCCTTCCGCCATCAACAAATATGGCCTTGCGCCCTCTCTTCCTCGCACAAATTGTATTCGCTTCGGTTCCAAATTGACACGTTTCATCGTATACAGAACTTCTGCCAAACGATCTGCCCGATTGGTCATTGCAAGGCGTCCCCCAAATCGAAGTTTTTTAGCCGCTATCTCTACAATTTCCGCAAGCGTGATCGTTATTTCTTTACGGCAAATCGCTTTTTTATAGTCTTCTTTTTCAAATCCTCCTGTTTCATACGGCGGATTGCACAATATCAAAGAAAACTTTTCATCGTACTCTCTTCCGATCTCTTGTAAACGCGTCTGTATTGCAAAAAAATTTGTTAATCCGTTTAACTCGATACTGCGCTGACTCATTTGCGACAGTTCTTCTTGCATTTCAAATAATACAACCGAAGCAATATGTGGATTTAAAGCATAAAAATGCATTCCTACAATTCCGCACCCCGCACAAAAATCCGCTACCGTATCGCCCTTTTTTCCCCTCGCAAACCGGGATAATAATACAGAATCACTCGTAAATCGATATAATTCCGCATTTTGTATTATTTTCAGATTCCCTTCCTGTAAATCTTCTATTACTTCATGTTCCTTTATTTCCATGTTTACTATCGTACCATATATAATCGAAAATTTCAACCGCTTTCCACGCACCATTGACAAAATTATCGGTAAGGTTTATAATAGAATCATATTTGGAGGTATTGTTTATGGAAGTCACTGCAGCCATCCGTCAAAGACGCAGCATTCGGAAATTCAAAAAAAATTTTGCTGTTCCCGATGAACATATCCACACAATTCTTGAAGCGGCCATGATGGCTCCTTCAGCCTTAAATACCCGCCCGTGGGAATTCATTGTCGTAAAAAGTGAAACGATAAAAAAACAACTGCTTGAAGCACACCCCTTTTGCCGCTTGGAAACGGCCTCCTTTGCCATTGTAGTCTGCGCAAGACCCGATCTCCAACCTGGTCACGGTTATTGGCCGCAAGACTGCGGTGCTGCCATTCAAAATATTCTTTTGCAAGCACTTGATCTTGGCTACGGTACTTGTTGGTGCGGTTGTTATCCAACCCAACCTCGTACCGATAATGTACAAAAAATATTACAAACAACTGCCGTACCGATCGCCATTGTCGCTATCGGTAAACCAGATGAAACTCCTGCCGCTAAAGGATTTTACGACCCTGCAAAAGTTTCTGTACTGCAATAAATTATGAATTTTTACAAGTATTTCTGACTTTATAAAGCGCCGTCCGCGATAAACATCGCGGACGGCGCTTTATAAAAATATTTATCGAAATTCATCGTTGCATACACGTATTTTCCCCGTAAATAATTGCTCGAAATAATCAAAAGTGCCCCTTTTCAACAAGCAACGCTCACAAATCATCGCATTGGAAATATCTGAAAATACGATATAATAACAATAATTAGTTTTTATTATTCTCTTTACCTGATCGATCCGACGCTTCTTTTCCACCGTCTTTTTATTGGGTAAATACTGCGTCCAGTACATAAAGTCCCCCTCAATTAAAACGCGAAACATCCAGCGATTTTTCTCCATCGATTTTTTCAAAGGCGAAAGATAAAGCCATGCAGCAATCAATCCAAGCAAAACAGCGAACACCAAAAAAACAAGAAAGCCTCCGTTTGCGAAAACGGCAACCAATGCACTGATCGCAAGCAACAATGCTATGACTCCGAGCCACTTCGCTATGTATCGTTTTTTCAGTTTATCTGCCCGACGCTTCGTATATTCCGAAACGTCCCCATAAAATTCCACAACCATGCTCTTTACCGTACCTTACATTATTTTTGAAATAAAAACCGCCAAATGGCGGTTTTTATTTCAATTTTTTATTTGTTCAATTCTTCCTTCAAAGCTTTTCCCGGCTTGAACGAAGGAACTTTGCATGCCGCTATTTTGATCTTAGCGCCCGTGGCAGGATTTACGCCCTCTTTTTCACTCCGCTCCTTTGCTTCAAATGTTCCAAATCCTACGATCTGCAGCTTGTCCCCCTTCGCCAAAGTTTCCGTTACATTCGCTACAAATGCATCCAAAAATTTTTCCGCGTCGCTTTTTTTAAGGTCAGTATCACTCGCAAGCTTCGCAATCAATTCTGCTTTATTCATTTATTTCCCTCCTATTCTTTTACAGATTGATAGTGCTATTTTACCATACCTTAAAAAATATAGCAACAATTTTAAATAAAAAACTGAAAAGAGCATCTTTTTTGCTTTGATTCGATCGTATTCTTTCTCTTTTTTCTAAACTATAAATGCACCAGTATCCCTGAATATTTTGATATATGCCTGTCCTTTGCCAGCTTCTCCTTTTCATGTAAAATTTTTTGCGTAAAATATCGAAAATAATCTAAAAGTATTTGACATCATAATCCGTTTTTGATATAATCTTTTAGCGTTGTGAAAATGCGGGTGTAGTTCAATGGTAGAATTCCAGCCTTCCAAGCTGGCTGCGTGGGTCCGATTCCCATCACCCGCTCCAAAAAGCATTCGTTGAGACTCGAGCAATTTAATTGCGCCTGTAGCTCAGTTGGATAGAGCAACGGCCTTCTAAGCCGTGGGTCAGGAGTTCGAATCTCTTCAGGCGCGCCAAATTTTAT
>CASEFE010000128.1 GCA_949287105.1 uncultured Bacillota bacterium | reverse complement strand
TATCAGTGGCGCATCAATCGCGGCGAACGCGTGGAAGTGCCGGAGATCGTGGCCTACGAACTCGAACAGGCGGGCATCATCTGACGCAGCAGCGGTGCGTGAATATTTTTGCGCGCCGCTTTATGCCGTTCTTTGGAGATAAGCAGGTTCAAACCCTGCAAACGGCACAATAAGGAGAAATTTATGACTGTTGCGGACATTAAAATTCAGACGCTGAAACTGATGGAGATAAACAACGCCGACATATCACCGAGTATTTTGCAAGAACTGTACTCGGATGAGAACTATAAAGATTTTCTGTCGCAGATGCCGCCCGCGATCACGCGCGCAATGAACCGTATCAAAATGGCGGGAGCCGTGCCGCAGAGAAGTTATACTCTCGAACCGCTCGAAGATAGCAGGCGCATATCGAAATATGAACTCGGTACGCTCATTCCCGATTTTTCCAAACTGCGCCGCGTGGTGGTGGAGAGCGATTGCGGCTACTGCGGGAATTATCCGTATTCTTTTGAGGGAGCGAACGTCGTGCTGTTTAACCTCCACAAAGGGAATACGGTCACGTTTGTGTACGAACCAAAAATGCCCGTTATAACGGTCGTTACGCCGGATGATACGGAAATACCTTTGCCCGACGAATTGGCGTGCATCATCCCGTATTCGGTCAAAGCCGACGTTTATGAGCAGGACGAGCCGGAGATTGCGACGCAGGCGCGCAACATCTTTGAGGGCATGCTCGCAGAGTATTGGCCGCAAGAGCAGAATGTAGAAGCGGGTATCGACGAAGTTTATTCACAGGGGTGGTAATATGTTCAGGTTGAACACCAACATCGACAAAAAAGAGAGAAGCGTCGTTTCTATGCGCGATTTTAAGGGCCTCGACACCGTTCATTCGCCGATGAATATATCGTATCAGCACGCCATTGATATGCGCAACCTTATCAACAGAAACGGCGTAAACCGCAAGCGGAAAGGCTGGCGGCAAGAACACGCGTTTGATAAAACAGCCACGCCCGCCGGAACATGGAGCGGAAAACTTGATTTTTCGGAGGATCAAGACGGGAGCGATCTGCGTAATGTTCTGATACATTTTTATTTTTCCGAAACTGATGGTTTAGTGGCGAAAGCATTTGACCTCGATAATGGCCGCACTCCTATAACAGCAACGATAAAATCGGCAGAGGGTGAAGTTTTTACGCAAAGCGATTTGCATTTTGCATTTATGGAAAACAAACTCATCGTTGTTGGGGCCGGGCCTGTGCTTTGCATGGTTGTTGAAAGCGGTACACTTTCTTTTTATACATATAGGCAAGCAAATGCGGATAATGTGCTCAATTTATCCAACAATCAAGAGGAAAAGTTGATTGTGACAAATCAAATTGTAAACGATAATTACACTGCGTTTACAAATGAATCGTTTTTGAAGACATATATTACGTCTATATATCAAACGCAGTTTTATCCTGCACCTAATACGGATAATGAATACGGAAATATATATCTAAACAGTACAGATTATGACATACCTGGTTCTGGGAACAGGGATGATTTGAAAGAAAATATTTTATGCGATAGACTTACAAGCGTTATTTCCGTGGATATAACGGACGAAATGCGGCAAAACATTTCATCAAAAGAATATACGAATGTTTATTATTTGAACAATATGGAAGCGTATAACACTTCGCAACGAAGCGATCCAGGCGGGGGCGTTGTGATGATGAAAGCTTCTATAAATTCGGAGTTTGAGTATTATCAACAGAGAGCAGCGTATTACAATGATATTGAAATAGAATTTGTTTTTAATTATCAAAAACCGATATTAGAAGATGGGCAATCATGGTATTCAAAACCGTGGTTTGATGAAACGGAAATAAATTTGGGACCAAATGAATTGGTAATAGATAAAACTGCTTTTACTTGCAAATTTGATTCGTATAACTTTTTTATGTTTGGAAAATATTTTTTTATTAATCTGAACAGTATAATGAATGCTTACGCTACCCAATATAATGATCCTTTACGGAACGTTTCAATTCGTATCAATTATAAGCGCAGAATGTTGGGTAATAGGCAAGAATTGATAGACAGGTTCTTACAATCGAAGATGGTAACCCTTTTTGGGGCGGATGGCAGTCCGAATAGGGTATTTTATTGTAGCGGTAAAAACTTTTTTTTGTATTCTGAAGCATATCAACCATTTTATATTGGTTCTCAAAACACAATTGTTCTCGGCTCTACTCCGATTACAGGCTGTATAAAAGGCACGGAAACCTCTTTGTACGTTTTCAAACAGTATTCTCGGGAGGAAGATAGTCTTTATGTGATTAATGGGGAACTTGTAATGAGCGAAGACAATCAGTTCAACGTAAACGAAGGAGAAGTGGTTTTTCGCAATAAAGGCTACGCTTTGCCCGAATCGGCGGTCAATCAAGATGCTGTATGCAGCCTTGCAAATGATGTGCTTATTGTATCGGATGATGGTGTATATGGTATCACTCTTTCTGCCAATGTGGCAAGTACTGAAAGATTTGCCCGCTCTCGCGCGGAACAGATAAAAAACCTTCTGCAAGTACAAGACATGACGAAGGCAAAATGCGTTGTGTGGGACAATAAAATGTTTCTTGCGGTTAACGGATTTGTGTTTGTGGCAGACGCTCGTTTTCGTGCTACTTTTAACGGGGATATGAGTGATACTTTCAATTACGAATGGTGGCTTTGGGATAATATTCCGTTGAAATATTGGGTAATTATACAGGATAAACTTTGCTTTGTCACGGAAGATAACCGCCTCTGTTCGTTTTATGACGGTTTTTCTGATTATATCAGCGATGAATTGCTTGTATCCATTATAGACGGAAGAGGTGTAACGATAAGTGCTGAGTACGCAAACTATAACAGAATTAAGTTTGATGTCGCGTATAAAGAATGTGTGCCAGCGGTGGCATCCATCACAGATGGAGCAATCGTAGTTGATACAGAATATCTTTACACGAAGCTGAACGAGGGTGATGTCGTATATTTCGATGCTACAGGAATAAACGGCATATCCGAGTATTCGCCTATATCAGCAAGTGCTCCATATACAGTCAGAAGTATTGACATTGCAAAAGGAGAAGTAACATTTGTAGATGCGGACGGAATTTCGGTACCTTTTACGGCGAGCATGAATTCACTATTGCATAGTAACCCTTTGCGCATTTCTAAAGCGGCTGACAAGGAATATTCTTTGATGATAAATACCGTATTGGATGAGGATAACGCAATCGTCAAGGATGATGATGAAGAGGTAAAGTTTGTTAAATACAACGGCATTGAGTCGTACTCTGCTACGCTTTACAAAAAGAAGTCGGTTGAGGCATATTGGCAGACAGGATCTTACGATTTTGGCTCGTCTTTATACGCAAAGACAATCGAAAAATTCTCTATTGCATTCGACAGAGAAAGTCCAAAAAGTATAAGTCTGTATTACAATACGGCGAATCGTGGAAAGCAGAACCTAATTGATGCGCTTAAACAGTCCGGGAATATTGATGTGCGCGCTTTGACCGATTCGAGTCTTGTAAATGTACTGAAGAGCGCTAATGTGGATAACCTGATAGAAAGGCTTAAAACGCAGAAGGACTTTGATCTTGCAAACATGAGTTTAGTGCTTTTCACTTTTAACCAACGCTTTGAAACTTCTTTCACGAAGAATTTTCTTGTGCGGAACTTTAACTACATATCATTTATGCTCGTATCTGACTCCGACGAAGATTTCGCAGTAAACAGCGTAAGTTTTGTGTATAAGGTCAACCGCGCGAACAGGGGTGAGGTATGAGTTATATTATCTCGGAAGAACAGAAGAAATTACTTATGCAGATATCTGCACAAACCTTGCCTGATAATCCATCTCGGGAGGGATATAGCGCAGAGACAATTCGTAAACGGCTTTATAAACCGACAGAAAAGCTGGTTGATTTAATAAATGGAATATTTGGAACTGTTTACACTGATTTTGAAGCTATAAAAACAGATATAGAAGCAGGAAATTTTAAGGCGAGGGCATTAGTTTCATGGTCAGATAAATATCGATATGGCGCGGGGGAAATAACATTTTATCCGAATATAGGGGAATTCGGTGCCTTTATAAAGTCAATTCAAGAAAATAATTCACAAGTACCGTATATAAACGGTGTAATCAATTCATCGTATTGGGAGCAGGTTGTCAATTTTGATACCATAGCGGACGATTATTTTCAGCAGATACAAGATCAAGCCGACAGGGCGGAGGCAGCGGCCGATATAGCCGTAGATTCGGCAGAAAAATTAAGAGATGTATCAAGTCGTCTCGTGGTATTTGTTGACAAGCTTCCGGAAATCGGAGATCCTGCCTATATTTATGCGGTCGTCTCGGATGCGGATACAAACTTATTTGATTTGTGGGCATGGATAAATGGTGTTAAAACGTATTTCGGGAGCGCAAATATAGTTACGGATGTAGATACTATTTCAGTTCACAACTTGTTGAGTGACGGATGGATAAACAATACGCAGGTAGTGGAGATCGCCGAAGTCAACACAAATAAAAAAGTAGTAGTTATGGCCTTGGATACAAGTGCTGAGCCATATATAAAATATGGTATTGTACCTGCGTTGGCAAACGGCTCGGTAATATTTTCATGTGGAAGCGTTCCGGAAGTAGATATAGGAGTCGTCGTACAAGTGACGACAAAAAATGAGATAAAGAATCTTGCCGGATATTACACGAAGCCGCAAATTGATTCAGCATTAGCGTTGAAACAAAATATTTCGGATAGTAGCTTACAGACATCAGATAAATCTGTCGTTGGGGCAATCAATGAAAATAAGGTTGCGATCGATGGATTGCGGACCGATATTATAAACGAAGCGCATTTCAGAGGAGCTTTTCAAACAAATGAAGAAGTGAAAACTTCATACGGAAATATGAACGATTATGCGTGGAGTTTGGAAAGTGGCACTGTTTGGATTTATGGCTCAGATGGGTGGGCGGATAGTGGAAAGCCGATTCCAAATCAGGCAATAGCAAAGTCGACGACAACGCCATTGATGGACGGTGTTGCCGCGATTGGCAATACCAATACATATGCAGACGGTGCGCATGTGCATCCGACTGATGTTACAAGAGCGAGCGCAGCGGCTTTTTCGGAAGAGGTGGCAAACAGAGAAGCTGCTGACAGTGCACTGAATGATAAAATCGAAAACGTGTATTTGTCAGTTAAAGAAACTTTGCGTGTTGAGAATTGGTCAAACAACCAACAAACATTAAATCTTTCAAATGTTACAGCAATTAACGGAGTATGGGTATATCCTGAGAACTTATCGGCTGCCGATTATGTGGTTGCGGATATATATTTTACCCAAATAAACGGTGGGATCGTATTTACTTGTTCAAATACTCCGACTGTAAATATTGATATTATTGTCGATACATTGAATTAAACGGGAGGATAACGAATGGCAACAGGAAATTTAGCGACGGTGCAAATGATTCAAAATATCTTAAACGGAACAACGGCACCGTCAATCGCAAAAAATGCGGATACGGTTGACAATATGCACGCATCGGAATTTGCAACGGCATCGCAAGGAGCAAAGGCTGATACTGCTTATCAAAAACCTGTATCAGGAATACCGGAATCAGATATGGAGCAATCAGTCCAGGGATTACTTGATAAAGCGGGAACCGCTTATCAAAAGCCTTCAACCGGCATTCCGAAAACCGACCTTGCATCAGCGGTACAAACCTCGTTAAATAAAGCTGATACTGCATTACAAAGTGCGCCTGTTACGAGCGTAAATGGGCAAGTAGGAAATGTTCAAATCGATAATGTAGCGTCGGCAGATAAAGTAGAAAACGCATTGACTATTAACATAAATGGTGTAGATACAACTTTTGATGGTTCAGAACCGAAACGAGTAACTATTACATCAGGCGGAGGGGATGACCCCAATGCAGTAAAATACATAGAACAATCGTTATCGGATCCACAAAAAGCGCAAGCCCGTAGCAATATCGGAGCGCAAGAAGCAGGCGATTATGCTACCAATGCAGCTTTGAGTGCAAAAGCAGATCAGACATATGTAAACAATCAACTGGCCACTAAACAACCCGCAGGCGATTATCCGACAACAACACAAATGAATACAGCGATATCTTCAGCAATCGACGCGGTGACGGATGGAGCACCGGCCGCATTTGACACTTTCAAAGAGATTGCGGATTGGATTGCATCAGATGAGTCAGGAACAACTGCGTTGGTGAATCGTGTCTCCGCAGTGGAGAACAATGTAGCGGCGTTAGAAAAGGAAATTACAATCGTTTCACTGTCAATTGTAATGAGCCGATGGGCTAATAATGCAGTAACTCTTACAGCAAGTGATGCCGCAGGTATTGCCAATGTAACAGAAAGCAGTTATGTCGAATTTATCGTAGACGATTCTGCGGCGGAAGAGATTGTTTCTAAGGGGGTGCAATTGAGTGGCCAAGCCTCAGGTAGTATTGTTTTTTCCTGTGTTACTACGCCGGCGACCACAATATCCGGAACATTGAAAATATTAAATCAGGCATAAAAAAGGAGGCAGAAAATGAGTTTATCAAATCCGGCAAGTGTGCAAATGATTAAAAACATAATCGACGGGACTACCCCACCGGAATATGCCACAAAAGCAACACAAGATTTAAACGGAAATAATATTGCAGCGACATATGCAAAGCGTATATCTGGGACAAATGGATTTGAAGCTGGTGGTGGAAGCGGTTCTGGTCAAAAGGCTGTATCTATTGGAAACGGGGCAACCGCTAGCGGAAGTGATGGAATATCGATAGGTACAGGAGCATTTTCGGGGCTTATCAGTGCTATATCCATAGGAAAATCATCTAACGCGCCTGCGCCAAACAGCATTGCAATCGGTACAAATGCAGAAGCGGCTGGTTCGCCCGCGATTGCAATCGGCGAATCTGCTGTTGTTCAAGCAAGCGGAGCAGTTCAAATCGGTACCGGCACAAACAGCAATGGAAATACTTTGCAATTTCGAGATACACAAATTGTAAATGCAAATGGCGAATTAACAGATATTAACACATATTCCGGTTCTGAACATTTTTCCATAAAAAATCCTAATACAAGAACTACTTCTTCGGATTATTTTTCAGGAATATTTTTTAATGATAGTACTGGAAAAACAATGGGTAAAGCTCAATCCATGATTTCTACAGATGGTCTTTATAGAACATTTTTAGATGTTTATAGTTCTTCGGGCGATTGGGTTGATGCTATGGGTATAGAAACAGATTCTAATGGATCGCAAAATTATACAAGGGCATACGCACCAAAAGCTAATTCAACAAATGGGAATGATACTACTATTGTAACACTGGATTGTTTATATCCGAGTACTATATTAGCCCTAAATTCCCAAGCAAGTGGCACATTTCAGTATAGAGGTGGAAAAACATATACTATTCAAATAAACACATCATATGCAAATACAAGTGGCTCTTATTTTCGTATAAGCAGAGTTAGTAATATTGTATTTGTTTCAGGAAGTATATCTGTAAAAAATGCTACAAATACTACTACGAATTATATAATTTATTCAGGCTTACCTGCTAATGCAAACGGAGACGAAAGTGTCATGGCGCCATTTGTAAGCAATAATGCCTTAGAAGGTATTGTTAAAGTGGATGCAAATGGTCAGCTAATGTTTAAGCTTGAAAAAACTGGAGTATCAGCATCAAGCGGACGAATTATATTTGGATTTTCGTATGTAACCAATGAAAATTGATGGAGGATAATATGTCGTTTTTTGTTATAGGTAATGATGTGTTTGCACCTTGTGAAGGTATAGATTTATCAAAAGACGCAACTGATATTATTGATGATGTTACATGGGAAATGTATTCTTCAATGCCGGATTCTTATAAAATAGAAAACGGAAAATTTGTTGCGTTAAAAGCGTTAGAAGAAGTTAAAAGCATTGTATTAAACGAACGGTATATTCCTAAACCAGAAAAATCAGTTACTTTGTTCATGCGTTCATATTTGAAAACGAATCCATTGCAAGATACAGAAGAAAAGCTGATGTTATCGGGTTTATATGATACATTCGATCCAAACAATCCACAAAAACGTGAAGTCGGAGATTTGGTAAATTATGCATGGCAAACTTATGAATGTATTCAAGCGCATGATGAAGCCGTTTATCCTGATATAAATCCGAATAATCCACGGAAATGGCATACATTTTACAAACCATTACATGGAAAATCAAAAGAAACGGCGCGACCTTGGGAAAAACCGCAGTATGGTACTACAGATATGTACTTGAAGGATGAATACATAGTATATACGGATGGAAAAATTTATAAATGTTTATCTGATACGGTATATTCACCCGATGAATACACGGCGGCGTGGGAGGTAGTAAATGGATGATAGGCGAGGGATCATTAAAACCATACGCCAAAATATTGGCGTGATCATCGCAGCTTTTGGATTTTTTCTACTTTGTATCATTACCTTTGGGGACCTTGGAGACTTTATGACGGATGAGTATTGGAAAAACGTCAAAAACAATTTGATGGCAATCGGATATATGTCCATTGCACTCACAATGATACAAACAGTCATAAAGCAAGGCATTGCCGAACAAGCGTTACAGAAAGGCCTGAACACAAAGAATACGGCAGATAAGTACGGGGAGCATAAACTTCTTGTCAAGAGCTGTAATGATCGCATTGTTTTTATGCCGTACTTTTTGCAGGGATATAACGATAGACAGACGAAAATGCGGAAACGCGAATTTTTGGTCGCAAACAATATCCCTACGGAAAAAGCGCTATTTGATTCGAAACGAAAGAGGCTTATAAAACAGTATGTACGCATACATACATACGTCACAGTGGGGGCGATTAAATGGGCGACCACGGAGATTGTGTATGATAAGCACGGGATCATTGTGCCATTGAGTGTATACAAACGGGATCAGCTCATCAAGAGTATATTTTCCTCGTTTTTGCTGATGATTGCCGTATCGTTTTTGACGAAAGGGTTATTCTTTAATCCGGAAGACGCGATACCGTTTTGGCAGAAGCTCGTGAAACTCTGTACATACGTTGTGGCGATTGCGCTTGGATCTGTTCCTGGAATAATTAAAAACTACGAGAAAGGCGCCTTTTCGGTACCAAATGAACTTGATGAAATAAACACGATATGGCAAGAATTCAAAAACTGGCCCGTTCCCGAATGGGTGGTAAAAGAGATTGAAGAGTCAAATGAGGCGTCAAAGGAGATTAACGATGAAAAAAGAGAAAACTTTATTGACAGCGGAGCAAATTTACAGGCAGAACAAACACAAAGCCAAGATATTCAATCTGTTGTCACCGATATCGAAATGGATATTTTTTGCGCTCACGATCGTGTTCTTTCTACTGATGATCGAAAACTCGATAGGAAACATCACGGAAATAATGCATCTGTTGGATAAAGATATTTATACAGGCGAAGAAATAACGGAAAACTATAAGTATCTTGTAGAAAAGTGGGGGGAATGGGAAATTATTGGTGGAGAAAATGCAGGGCTGGTTGTGCGATATGTGGATATTCGAAACGCTTTATTTTCCGGCTTAATGATTACATATTCAATTTTAACGATTTTCTGTTTGTTATTTGCGATTATTTTCGGAGAAATCGTGTTTCCACAACTTGCAAAGTTATATTCAAACAATAATGATGAAATGGTAGATGTAGCGACATTAAAAAGCGCACAGAAAATAGATGAAATAACTTCAAAGAAGGAGTGGTTTTAATATGAATATCAAACAATGGCTCATTGAGAATTGGGCACAGATTCTTGCATGGATATTAGCGGCGTTATCTTATTTTTTCTGTATTTTGGATATGTTAAAAGTTAAAAAAACTCGAACAATTTTGAATGTGCAATTCAAAGAGCGAAACGAAAAGATTAATTTTGCGCATACCTCTCTTGAAAAACACATAAATGAACAAATAGAAGAGGTAAATAACTTGAGCAAGAAAATGATTGAACAGGCAAATTTCCTCTTTGAAACAGCAAAGAAACTTGTACAAGAAGAACGGGATTTGACAGAAAAGAAAATATCTGAAATGGAAAAAAGACATCAAACGGAAATGCAAAAGTATAGGCAAAGTCTATTAGAAATATCTCATGCGGAAAAGACTCTTGTAGCCAAAGGCGTATCGGAAAAAATCGCTCAAAGATTTACAGAAAAAGAACCTTCCGCTGAACTTATTGCGGAAGGTACAGAGAAAAATTTGGAGGTGAAATCTTATGCCGTCAAATAATAAATTAAAAGCCGCTTATCAGCTTAATAAAGAAAGTTCTTTTGCTCCTTATATGGAAGTATCTTCTTCTGTATATAATAACCGTTCAACAGTGTCAGAGCCTCGTACGGCGAAGACAAAGTTGTATATGGTGAACAATACAAGTGAAAAAGCTTCGGGCACACAATCGGCTGTAAATCGTGCGTATAATCAGCCTATGGCACCTTCTATAAGTACAACAAATACGCAATCTGGAGGAACACTTCGCAAAGCGATGTCATCGCAAGCAGCACCTTTACAGAAAAGTATTTATTCTGTGCAAAATAATTCCGCGTATCAGCCGACGGCATTGCAAGCCGCATATGGTTCTTCGGAAAGTAGCAGCGGAGCATATTCTGCTCAGAGACAGAATGCTATCAATCAGGCTACGGCAAATTATAACAAGTTACTAAATTATATGCCTGAATATATGGAGCTAATGGGAATGCGCGGTCTCGGTGTATCCGAGCAGGCTTACATAAATGCCGCAAATGATTATCAGCAGAATATTGCCGACATCAACGCGCGATATGATGAGATGGAAAAGTCGGCGCAGGAACAGCAGATTACGATGACGAACTCGGCTTACGGCGAATTGAGCAGATATATCACGGAAGCCGGAGATAATTTCACAACCGAAGGATATGAGCGTTTCAAGCAAGGTTTGATTCAGTCGGGTTATACTCCCGAACAGATTGCTGCGGCAGAGAATTTGCTTGGAGACAATGATTATAACCAAGCAACAAAAAAAAATGATCCTATTTATAATGGTATGAAATCTTTATCAATTACGATTTATGATGCGGCAGGACGTAAAAACAACTCAAATATTTATCTAACTGACGCATTGGATACTACATATAAAAAGGATCTTCAGCGACTTGCTGATAATGCCGCTAAAAAATTGGGATTGAATGTTAAAGATGGTACGGCAATCCGCGAAGGGAATTTGATAGTTGTTTATTATAAAGGTCAATGGTATATGTTTAATTCAAAAACTCTTGGCCTTAAAGAACAGAAATAAGAATCGATGTTATCATAATAGCGAGCGCAACGATTATACCCGCAACTTTTATCAAAAATATATTTCTTTCTTGAATTTTTAGTTCATTATCAGTTAATTCTATTGGGTCATAGTAATCAGTGGGGATATTTTTTGTAGCTTCATTTAATTTATCTGCCTCTTCATCAATACTTTCAGCAAAATCGATTTTATATTCAGATTTGCTATCCTTTTTCTGTTTATTATCAAGATATATAAGCCCAATACTTATAACGGTAAATGCACAGAGACCGATGGATTCACCGAGCGCTCCAAGAAAATTTCCGCCATTATTGGATAATATTATTCCTGCAATGGCGATTATTTGTAATACCATAAGGGTTATTGCTATCTTCGTTTTTGTTCCCATCATTTGCCTCCATATATAATTTTAATTCAAGTTTATCATAAAACATTTCTTTTGTAAAGAGGAAGGAGTAAATATGCCTATTACTTTATCGCAAGCTCGTCAAAACGCAATCAACAAGCGACTTAACGCCCTAAAGCAAAGCGCCTCACCTGCTAACGGAAATTTAGCAAAATTTGAACCGCAAGCGTCTGCACAGGTAGAGAACCCGGAAAATAACGGCGGTTTTTTTGGTGGCGTTGGTTATACGCTCGGAAAAGCGGGGACGGGTTTGCTGCGCGGGTTAGAGGGGATATGGGATTTTGTTGCCGGAGGTATTGCAGACTTGTTCGGTGCCGATGAATGGGCGCAGGAACAGATGGAAAACAGTCCGTTTGATAAATGGAATGAAGAATTGGATGCCTGGTACAATCCGAACGGAGTTATGCAGTTTGTAGGCGATGTGGCGGGCGGTGTCGGACAGATGCTTCCTTCTATAGCGGCATCGGCGATCCCTGTCGCCGGTCCTGCCATTTCTGCCGGTATGTTTATGACAAGCGCGGCGGGGCAAAGTGTATCGGATGCTGTCAGAGAATCGGGCGAACTCGGCGGCAAAGAATGGCTGTACGGCACGGCGAGCGGTGCGGTCGAGGGGGCTATCGAGGGTATTTCGAGCGGCATCGGCGGAACGAGGCTTGGAACCTTATTCGGCAAACAAGTGGCGAAAAACACGGCGGGGAAATTGGCGACTTCATTTGTCGGCGAGGGCCTGGAAGAGGTCGCCTCTGATCTCATCGATCCCGCATTGCGCCGCGTGACGGGCGTCGATCCCGATGCAACGGTAGACGTATCGCAGTTGCCGAACACATTTCTTGTCGGCGGCACGGCGGGTGCGGTGCTTGGCGGCGGTTCTCGTTTGGTGAACGCACGGCGAGCGGGCGGGTTCAATAATCTGAATGCCGCAGAGGATGCAAACGCAATCCGCGAAGCGAGGGCGCGCGGGAACACGTTACAGGCCGAAGGGCGGCTGACAGACAAGTGGGCGGATACTTTATCCAAGAGTGAACAAGAGGCCGCCCAAAGGCTTTCTACGCGCTTACAGCGCATGAATGCGGATACGCGCGCACAATTTATCGAGCAGAACAATCTCGGCGATTTGTACGACGTGAACGGCGTTCTCATAGAAAACACGGCTGCGAAACCGCAAGAATATAACCGCGACGCGATCAGTTATTCGGCGCGCAATCTTGTGGGAAGAACGGACGCGGACGGAAACAGTGTTTTGAAATACGCGCCTACAAAAAACGCCGTGCGCGAGGATATAGCGCAGGCGGCGAAAGACATTGCGAAGTTGTCGAACGGCGACAGCCGCTATGTGGTAGTGGACACGCTTACCGTTCCCGAAAGCGGGCAGAAAGCCAATGCTTTTTACGATAACGAAACGGGTATCATGTACATAGCGAACGACGCGGATGCAAGCGATGCGCGCTCGTTTGTCGTTTCGCACGAATATGTCCATTCTTTAGAGGGCAGCGGCCAATACAGCCGGTACGCCAATGAAGTGCTTTCGGAGATTGCGCAGTCACCCGAATATCGTAAAAAATACAATTACGACGAGTACTATGCCAGGTATAAACGGGCGCAT
>CASEFE010000127.1 GCA_949287105.1 uncultured Bacillota bacterium | reverse complement strand
GCCTATATGCTCATTTGTGCAAGCGGCAAAGTATATTTTCAGGCGGCCGATGCAGCTGTGTTTTCGGCGGTGGATACCGTTTTGTTTGCAAAATTTCCGACGTATGCCCGTGTCTATGATAGTGAAGAAGGAATTTTATTTTCGGACGGCGTAAACGTTGCGCTTTTTAAAACACAGGGCGTGACGAAGGAACAAAACATCCCCGCTTTTGTGAAAGCGGCTTACTATTATGAAAGGTTATGGATCATTCCGCAGGAAAATAACAGCGAATTGCGGTTCAGTGCACCTATGGATATCAGAGATTTTTCGGCGGAAAGAGAAAAGGGGGGCGTGATCCGGCTTCCGGATGAAAAGGGAGAAGCGATCGGCTTGTGCTGTTTGGAAAATTATCTGTATGTGTTCCGGAAACGTGGCGTTCAGCGCTTATTTGCGCGGGGTGATGAAAACGAATTTGAATTCCGCGACGAATTTACCTGTGCGAAAATTTATGGGGACACGATTGCGGAATCGGACGGAAAAATGTTCTTTCTGGCAGAAGACGGATTACATTGTTTTGGCACAAGTTTGCAGGCATTTTCCGAAAAATTTTCCGCGTATATGACAGGTGTGGAGCAGGCTGCGCCGTGCGGTGTTGCAATACAGGGAAATTATGTTTTGAAGGCAAGTCTTCGAACGGAGAACGGAGAGGAAAGCTGCCTTGTTATCATCAGGACGGACGGAAGCGGAGGGCAGATCCTGCGCATCGGTGTTTCATCGCTAACTGCTTGTGAAGGTGACATATTTTTTGTGGACGAGGAAATTCCTTCTCAGTTGGTGCGCGGGGCTGCCGTGGCGCGGCGGTTTGTACGCGAGCTTGAAAATCCGCTGGGGGATGCACGCCTCAAAGATATTTCCCTTCGCGGAAAAGGAATGTTTTTAATAACTTTTACAAGCGTACGCGGAAAACGGACGGTTTTTATCAATTCTGCGTGCGAAAGCGGAAGGGTAGCGGTCAATCTTTGCGGAGAGCGGTTCATCTGTGAGGTGTGTTCGGAAGGTGCTGTTTGCGAGCTTTCGGCGATATCGGTGCGGTTTTGTGCACAGGGAGGGAATGTATGACCCAGGAAGAATTGGAAAAAGCAATACAAAAACTGATCGAAGAAGCCAATTTGGACAGTGCAAAAGCCAAAGAAGAATATGACGAGGATTGCCGCAAAGCAAAATATTCGGCATTGGAACGCCGCATTTTGCGGTCGAGTATTTATGAAAACATCTTGCAGAAGCTGAAAGAAGAATACGATGCGTTGGTATTGCGGATACAAAAAGAACTGGACGAGAGCCTGGAAGCACTGTATGCGGAGGGGGATACGGGCGGTGAAACGCCGCCTGACATCAATCCGGATGATGCGCCGTACGAGGTGGATTATACTCTGCCTATGCGCGATCGGTATGTGATCGTAAAAAATTACTATCTGGGCTATGACGATATGGCGCAGGCTTTGGCGGATTATGAAGATGATAAGATCGCAAAAGATTATCTCGGAACCTATTATGATTATTTGTTGCAGTTGCTTTTGATGGTACAAGAGTAACAATGCGGAGGCCTTTTGAAATAAAAGGCTTCCGTTTTTTGTATGGAACTGAAAAAACCCGCATAAAATAAAAAGGGGGAAGCCTGTACAGGCAAAAGCGGCAAGGATAGTTACGAAGAAAGAGAAAGGATGGACAAGGAAAGTCTTTTTGGCCAAAAACGGGAAAAGACTTTACAATTTTTCTTTTTTATTATATAATAAATCTTGAAATACCAAACGAAAAACGGAGGAAGCAGTGCGTTACATAAAGGGTACGTTTTTATATATTTTCAAAAACTTCATATTTTTGTTTGCATTTGTGATCTTGCCTTCGTATTTTCTGACTGCGGCATTTGATCCGAGAAACGTACATGAAATTGTAGAAGTTTTTATTTATGGACGAGGCGAGGCGCAATTCGGAAGTATTTTTTCCTTTTTTTCGCCGTCGGATGCGAAGGAATGGATATTTGCGAGTGTAAGTTTTGTATTTATTGTACTGTGTTTTCCGATGCTGTTCGGGTTTATCGAAAAGCATATGCGATTGGGGATCCGCAACTGGAAAGGTGTATTCGGGCGTTTCAATTATAATTTTTTGACGACGTTGGCCGTATTGTCTGTCAATGTAGTGATCTATGAATTGTGGGCATTGATCACGGCGGGACTGGTATATGCCGAAACGCTTTTTTTGAACGGAATTGCATGCAGTATTGCCGTGTTGATCACGGTCGTGGTATTTGTGGGCGTGCTTTGCTTTGTGTTGTCGATGTTTCTTCTTTGGTTGCCCTGTCTGCAAATTACGGGATATAGCTATATGGATGCGCTGGTGTATTCGAACAGCCTGTTTGCGCAGAAGAAATCAAAAGTATTTACAGCATTGTTTATACCGGGGCTGATTTGTCTTGCGGCGCGTTTGGCGGTTGTGAGCCTGCATGAAGTATTGCCGGCGAATATTCCGGTTTTTATCATCACCGAGCTTATTTATTTGTTTTTGATGTTGTATATTTGCGTTCTGATGTTTGTAGTTTATTTTGATACCGCCGGAGAAGAGCGCATGGACTTAAAGAAAAAATTCTGAACAGGAGAAAAACGCTTTGATTTTCAAAAATTCTTTTCATCTGCTGGTCGATAACTTTTCTTTGAATTATAAAATGCTCTTATATAAACTGATAGTGGGAGCGATTACACTGGGATTGAGCATGGCGTTGCTTTATCCGGTGTTATATTCTTTGTTTACGAGCCAGCAGTTCAAAGACGTTGCCGAATTGACTTCCGGGTTTTTTAAATCGATGGTTTCGGGCGATACGGAATTTCTGGAATCCTTTGCGCCTCGGCTTAAAGACGCGATTTCCGCACTCATGGGGTATCTTCAAGACAATGCGGCCAATGTAATCCTGTTTATTTTGGCGCTTGCCTTTGTAAATTTAGCTTCGCGTTTTCTCAGCGGGATCGGAAATTTTGCATTTGGCTATCTGATTGATTGTAAAATGTCGAGTTATGCAAAGGTATCGCTGACGGGGGCGATTGTCAGCAATCTTGGGAAAGCTTCTTTGTGGCAATTGATCTATGTACCGATCACGTTCATTTATGATCTTGCCGTACTGGCGATTTGTTTTTCGTTTTTTCTCATTTTATTGAATGTGATTTCGATGGGATTGATCGCAGCGGTGGTGGCGCTGATGCTTTCCGTCGCGTTGTTTTTGGCATCGCAGGCTTTCAAACTCACGGTATTCAACGGGGTTGTTCCGGCACTGGTCGGGGAAAAGCTGAAATTGCGCGCAGCATTAAAAAAGGGTTTTTCTTTTCGGAAAGATGAGTTCATCACATTATTTTCAACGTATCTCGTTACGGCGATGATCATTTTATGTATCAATGTTTTGTTTGCGTTGGTATCGTTCGGAGCGGCTTTACTTCTTACCGTACCGATGTCCTATATGATGCTCATATCCATTCAATTCGTGAGCAGTTATCAATTTAACCGTAAGAAATATTTTCTTACAAAAGATACGATTATCAAGCCAGACAAGCAAGATGGCGCAACAGAAAATTTTTATGACGATTTTGAAATCTGAACGCAGTTCATATTCGGTGTGAGATATTTTTGGAAAGTTGCATGGAGGTAAAGATGGAGTATCAGTCAGTGTATCGTTCCTGGCTTTCGAGCTCTTCATTGAGTGAAGAGGACAGGGAGGAATTGGCAGCAATAGAAGGGGATGCGAAAGAAATAGAGTATCGGTTCGGAGCGGAACTTGAATTCGGAACGGCGGGAATGCGCGGTATCATCGGTTGCGGAACGAACATGATGAATGTCTATACGGTACGAAGGGCCACACAAGGACTTTCGGAATATGTAAAATCACTGGGAAGCCGAGCAATGCGGCGCGGGGTAGTGATTTCTTATGATACGCGCAGAAAATCCGCGGAATTTGCGCGGTCGGCGGCGGGTGTGTTGGCGGCAAACGGTGTTGCGGTACGTTTATTTACGGCACCTCATCCCGTTCCGATGCTATCGTATGCGGTGCGCAGGCTTGGGGCTGTGGCAGGCATTATGATCACGGCCAGCCACAATCCGAAAGAATACAACGGGTATAAAGTTTACGGCGAAGACGGGGCGCAGATGTCTCCCGAAGCGACGGATGTAGTCGTCGGGTTTATTGAAAAGATCACCGATTATTTTTCCGTCAAAGAGGCGATCGGATCTTCGTTGGTGAAGAAGGTGCCTTCTTCGGTCGATGCCGGATATTTCAGGAAGATATCCAAGCTTACGCTTTCACGCAAAGCAGTCAAAAAGGTCGGAAAGAATATAAAACTGGTCTATACGCCGGTTCATGGCAGCGGTTATGTTCCCGTCATGACGATTCTCAAAAAATTGGGGATTCGCGTTTCGGTGGTGAAGGAACAGATCGAACCCGATCCGAATTTCTCCACGGTGGAAGTACCCAATCCGGAATTCAAAGAAACGCTCTCCAAAGGTATCGCCCTTGCCGAGAAGATACAGGCAGACGTGGTATTCGGCACCGATCCCGATGCGGATCGGCTCGGCGTTGCCATAAAAAATGACAAAGGCGAATTTGTTGCCTTGTCGGGAAACCAGGTCGGAATCTTATTGCTGGATTATATTCTGACACGGTTAAAAGAAGAGGATAAACTTCCCAAAAACGGAGTTGTGGTCAAAAGTTTTGTAACGACGGGCATGGCAAAAGCGATCTGCGATGATTTCAAAGTGGAATTGATGGATGTGCCGGTCGGATTTAAGTTTATCGGTGAAAAGATAAAAGAGTTCGAAGCGACCGGTGCGAACACGTTTTTGTTTGGGTTTGAAGAGAGTTGCGGATACCTTTGCGGTACGGAAGGCAGTCGGGATAAAGATGCGGTGGTTGCGAGCATGCTTTGCGCGGAAATGGTCTGTTACTATGCCTTTAAGCAGCAGACGGTTTACAACAGGTTGATGGATATTTATGCAAAATACGATTATGTCCTCGATCGGAACGTAAGCATCAAGTTTGACGGGCTGAATGCGATGAAAGAAATGAATGCGGTCGTTGATTCATTGAAGATTCGTAAGGCGGAAAAATTTGACGTGCATAATGTTGTTGCGGTGCGCGATTATTCATCTTCGATACGGCGTCTTGCGGATGGTACGGAGGAAGTAATGAATATTCCGAAGACCAATGCTGTTTATTACGAATTGGAAAACGGAAGCTTTATTTGTGTTCGTCCGAGCGGAACGGAACCGAAACTAAAAATTTATTATTCCGTGCGGGCAAAAGATGAGCCTTCGGCAGAGAGAGCATTTGAGAAGATGAAAGCGGCATTTGAGGAATTTATCAAGTAAAAATCCTTTCATATTTTATAATATAGAAAAAACGGCGCCTTTTCGGAAAAAAGAGGCGCCGTTTTTTATGAATTAAAAAGTTTGTCGCAGATCAAAATATTTTGCAGAAAAGTTTTGAATTTTGCTTGACATATAAATTCAAACATGGTATTATATTTAGGCTGTCGATAAAGACAGACACCTTTCTGTTGAAAGGTCAGTGAAGATTGACAACTGCATAGGAAAAGAAAGAATAGTACAAAGGCAATAAAAAAATCAAAAAAAGTAAAGAGCTAATTGGTTAAT
>CASEFE010000126.1 GCA_949287105.1 uncultured Bacillota bacterium | reverse complement strand
TGCGATTGTCTGTTTTTCAGACAATCGCATTTTTCCGTTTTTGGCGCGTTTATTTTTTTATTCCATACGGGCAAATACGCCCTTCAATGCCGGATACAATTGGCCATAAATCTTGTATTTTTCTTCATAGGCTTGCGCCCTTTCCATGTTTGGAAGAATTTGCTCTTTTACCTTGGCGATCGCTTCCGCCGCCTGTCTTACGGAGGAAAATTCTCCGCACCCGACCATCGCCAAGATCGCACCGCCATAGGCGGGACCTTGTTCCGTTTCGGGAATTTCCACCGGCATATTCAGAATGTCGGCCACGATCTGCCGCCAAAGCAAACTCTTTGCTCCGCCGCCGCAAAGCTTGGTCTTCTTCACCTTTATGCCGTTTCCTTTTGCCGCTTCCAGACAATCCCGAAGCGCAAACGTCACCCCTTCCAAAACGGCAAGCGTCATTTGCTTTCGTGTGGTATTCGGCCGCATCCCGATAAACGCGCCCCGCGCATTGACGTCGTTGTGCGGACTCCTCTCTCCCATCAGATAGGGAAGAAAATATACGCCGTTCTTTCCAAGCTCGCTTTCCAGATCTTCCTGTTCTTTGGCATAGTCGGCCGTCTGCAAAATCTGATCCGACCACCACGCATTGCAGCTTGCCGCCGACAAAATACAGCCCATCTGATGCCATCCACCGTCCGCATGACAAAAACTGTGCAACGCATTGGCGGCATCCATTGTATATTTTTCTCCCGCAACAAACAGCGTTCCGCTCGTTCCCAACGAAACATTGGCACCTTCTCCGACCACGCCCGTCCCTACGGCCGCCGCCGCATTGTCTCCGGCTCCCGCAATGATTTTTATATCTGCCGAAAGCCCCAGCTCTTCGGCAATCTCCCGCTTTAATGTCCCGATCACTTCGTAACTTTCAAACAACTCGGGAAGCTGCGTTTCCGAAATACCGCAAACGGAACACATTTCTCTGCTCCAACGCCGATTTTTAACGTCCAGCAAAAGCGTCCCGCTCGCATCCGAACAGTCGCTGCAAAAATTTCCGGTCAGCCGATACGCAACATAATCTTTCGGGAGCATGATCTTGACAATCTTTTCATAATTTTCAGGTTCATTTTCCCGAAGCCACAATATTTTGGGTGCCGTGAATCCCGCAAAAGCAATGTTCCCCGTATACTTTGTGAGATTTTCTTTGCCGATCTCTTCGTTGAGATATTTCGTCTGCTTTTCCGTTCTCCCGTCGTTCCAGAGAATACACGGACGTATCACTGCGCCTTGTTTGTCCAAAGCGACCAATCCGTGCATCTGTCCGCCGAAGGAAATCCCCTTTACGGCGCTTTTGTCCTGCCCGCACAAAAGTTTTTTCAGCCCCGTCATAACCGCATCGTACCAAAGCTCGGGGGACTGTTCGCTCCAGCCTTCCCGCGGGTAGGAAACTCCGTATTCTCGTACGCTCTGCGACAGGATCGCCCCGTCCGAAGAAACCAACAATAGCTTTGTTCCGCTCGTTCCTATATCGATCCCGATATATGTATTCATATCCGACAATTCTTTCCAACCAGCCCTACGACGGCGCCTTCCCCTGCTTCCGCCGATTCCGGATGCGCCAACAACCATTTGTTGCTGCCCCAAAGCATCTCGTCTTTCGCGTTTTCAGGTTTTGCATAGTTGGTTCCCTTCGGCAATACAACGATCACACGGAAACCGCCGCCGTTCACACCGCAGGGCGCATAATGCAACGTCGTGGCATAGATCTCAACCGCACAGCCCGCCGGCACAAGAAATGCGCGGATCTTTCGCGTGTCATACTTTTCGTCCCAGATATCCTGCTACTTTCCGAGCAACAAAATCGTATCCTTCTGCGCAATATTTACTTCGCTGCTCTTGTGATATTCCACACAATTCAAATATTGGTTGTGCCCGTTGCAATATCCTGCCTGTATCGGCATTCCTCCGAAAATTTCCCTCTCCAGCTCCTTGCATGCCGCATCCTTTTCAAGCTCCGGATCGGAAGGAACATACACTACCCCGTCCGGGCATTCCCTGTCCGACAAAATTTTCAGCATGCCCGAAAAATCTCCGTCCACTACCCTTCCGTACTCGTGAAACTTTTTATCCGTCACATTGTAAATTTTCATATTCTTGTCCTCCAAAATGCCTAAATATGGCGCGCTTTTTCATTTCCTTTGATTATAACATACCTTCTTTTCTTTGTCAACGATACAAAAAAATTGCAAAAATCGAATCTTTTTAAAAAACAAAGCCGCCCAAAACGGCGGCTTTGCTCTTTCTTTTCATTCAGACAAATTTGAATACACTTCGTATTTATTTCTCTTATCAGACAATTGAATTTCAATCATAAAGTTGTTGCGCTTAAAACCCTTTATTCCGTCGCCAACGCTGCTCCGCCAAGATGCGATACGATCACGGAGCTTTCCGCCGTCATTTTTGCAAATTCAACCGTAACCTTCACGCCGTCCTGTCCGAATGTACCGAGTTCCGGCTGCTGTGCAAATGCCTGGTTCCATGAATCATTCGGGAATCCGTTATTGAACGCAATTTTTCCCTCTTCGTTAAGCCTGATCGTAAGCGTGCGCGGCAAAGCAGAAGATCCGAACCACAAAAATGCACTGTCTGAAATATCGATACCCAAAAGCTGTTTGCTGACTGTATTTCCCTCAAATACCCATCCGGCATAGACGCCGCCGGTATTGACTGTATCGGGATCCGATTCAAAATTTAATTCCAATACTTGCCCCGTAGTGACATCGGTGAAGAACACCCGGAAAAACTGAATGGTATATGCGCCGTTGTTGTTGCAATAGCCGAACGTGATCAGCTCCCCTGCAAAATCGAGCGTCTGATCAAACGCAAATTTCTGCCCTGTTTTTACCGCCGTCAGTTTGGTTCCGCTGATGGTTTCCGCGTTGTTGTTTGTGTATGTATGCGTCTGATTCGTTTTGCTCGCACACGGAAGCGCAAAAGACGTCGTTCCGATCGCTGACACAATCAGCACCGACGAGGTCGCCCCCGCCCCGATTTCCAACGAAACCTCCACGCCTTCCGACCCGAATCCCGTCAGATCAGGATTTTGGGCAAGATTCGGAAGCCACAAAAACGATGAACAACTGAACTTAATCTTTCCGCCTTCCAAAGACATGGTCATGATTCGCGGAGTGTCGGTTCCATACGGAGCGTCCAGTTTGTCGCCCATATTGAAATAGAATAACTCCCCTCCATTGGTTCCGTAGCCGAGTTCCGTATCGCCGTATTTCCAGCCGACATACGTTCCTCCGGCATTGAAGGAATCGATATTCACAAAAAAGCTGAACGATAATACTTTGTTTGTGGAAACGTCCGTAAAATGTACATAGAAAAGAGAAAGGTCAAAGGATGTATGATTGTTCGTTGCAAACGTGACAAGATCTCCGCTGAAAGGGATTGTCTTATCAAACGCGGCGATCGCCTTTTCTTCCCCTGCCGACGACAGGCCGACGCCTTCTATGCTTTCCCCATTCGTGTATTGCTCCGTGGAAAGATTGTTCTTTTGCATTCCCGTCAAACGGAAGCTCCGATATTGCCAAGGGACCGAAACGGTCAGTTCCGATGTCTGTCTGCTCGCCCAACACGTACCGTCCTTTGCGGTCGCGATAAGGGAAACGCTCATTTCTTCCTGTTCCGTATAGAAGGGAATCAGAAGATCGCCGGATCGCACTTCGTCTGCTTTTGCCCCGTCAACATAGAGGGTATACGCAATGTTTTCGTCTGAACCCTCATCAAAATAAAGCGTGCCTGCCTCCGCCGAAAGTCCCGAAGGCGTTTGAAGACGCGTGATCGCAACTTCATTGCTGTACTGATTGCCCGTCGGTACGACATTGTTTGTATCGCCCGAAACTTCCAGCTTTAACGTATACTCTCCCGCCGCAGTAAACCGTTCATCCAGTTCTTCAAAATATTTACTGCCCGCCTTCACTTCAAACGGCTGATCGTCCGCCGATACCGTCATGCGATACGTATACCCGCTCCGCTCCGTAAAGTGCACCGTTCCGTCCATGTCCACCGCAAAATCGCTCACCTGCGGATGCACGTCGACCGTGAGGATATTGCTGAATCCGCTCGGCAATATCTCCTGCGTTCCGTCCGTCACAACGCTGATGTCGTTTTTACCCGTCAGAAGTTTTCCGCCGATGTCGTCTCCCGACCGAACCGCACCGCACGATACGCCCGAAAGATAGAGCGTATACGTTTCATTTGCCCTTTCGGTAAAGGAGATCTTTGAACCTGTAAGCGCCAGATCGGTGATCGCTGCCCGCTTCGTTACGGTGATTTCTTCGCTTTTCGGACTTGCAAGCGCCTCTGCCGTTTCGGTGACGGATACACAAATCCTGCTTTCTCCCTCCGGAATTTTTTCAAAAATCGTATCCCCGCTTTCTACCTCGCCGCATTCCGCATCGTTGATCCAAAGCAGAAACGACCTGCCGGCTGCCCCTTCGAACGTAATAACCCCGGCATTGCTCACCGCCACGTTTTCCGGCGCCGCCGTCTGCGCCTTTTTCACCGACGCCGTCACGACTACCGTCAAAGGCGTATACGCCAAACCGTCCGGCATTAAATAAGAAATGGTGTATTGCCCCGCGCTATTCGGAACAAATCCTTTTCCGTCTTCCGTCAAAGTCACCGCCTGATCGCCGTAACGAACGGTAAAGACAGCTTTTTCTTCGCACGAAACACCGTCTTTCAATACCTGCGGCAATGGAATCTGAAACACCTCGTCGACATACGCCGTGTATTCCGTCTGCGACAAAGAAAAGGTATAATGCGCGCTCTTCTTTGATTCTTCCGGCTTGCCGCACGCGACAAACGAGACCATCAGCGCCGCAAACGCCACGAGAATGCCAAGTTTTAATAAGATTTTTTTCATTTTTCCCTCCTTTTTTGAAACAAAATATTCAATACAAAATTCCGTTTTGTTTCCACCAGTTGTAATCGGGGTTTTCGCGCGCCGCTTCCTTCGTGAATCCCGCTATCCCCAGCATATCGATTTGCAGCTCTTCCAGCGCCGAAAACAGTTCCTCGTACATCTTTTTTCTCCCTTCTGTATCTTTCGGGAAATAATCGTACCAGTTCCGAAGCAACATCCTCTGCGGCGTCAGCATGACGGCCTTTAACCGTTTTTTATACCTTCCTTCCGCCGCCGCGATCTCTTTTTGCAAAATTCCGACAATCTTTAACAGCATTTTCGCCGGATAATAATCCGATTCCAGGCTCCGATACCCCAACATATGATTGAAACGCGCACGGCGCGTCGGGTCCTTTTTCAGCCGCTCATTGTTCTTTTCCAACAGGCTCAGCATCTGCCATACCCCTTTTGCATGACGCCCGTAATAATAATGCAGATACTCTTTTATCAGTTGCTCCGTGTTCAGCCCCGTATCCCACATAAGCTTGGATGCCACATAGCCGCGAAGATCGTTCAGCCAGATGTCCGGATCTTCCAACGAACCCGTCGAAGCTTCGCAAAAAAGATATTCGACGTTCATCTTTTTCAGATAGCGGAAATCATCTCCGAGGTTGAAAAGCCCCGGCACATACCAGAAAAATTCCACAAAATTGATGCGATAATCCCAATACGCAAACCGCTTTGCCGCCTTCTTCCAGCCCACGATCTGCTTTGTCCATTTGATTTCCTGCCCCGCTTCGCCGCAAGCATAAAAGAAATTCTGCTCGGCCGTGGCAAGCCAGATCACAACATCATCGTCCGCCGAAACGAGAACCTCCCCTTTCTCCGACAAGGGCGGCTCAACCGAATAGGCATACGCAAACGTCACCACCGCAAATTCGCGGCTGATTTTCCGCTTTTTCAGCTCCTCTCTGACCCATCGCGCAACCGCATTGACAAATTGCACCACGATTCCGGAATACCCGATCTTCTCCCTTCTGCGTCTGCACGTTTCGCAGGGACAGCCCGTCGGAACGTCATTCTGACAGATGGCAAAATAATAGCGGTCGGGATTTTCTATGACCTTATTTAGAAGGCTTTGCGCCGCAATCCGCGCCGCCGATTCCTCCTCTTCGGTAAGATTCCCATCCTCGTCGATTCCGTTCGAAAAACAAAGATCGTACCCCGTCACGGACGGATCTTCTTCGGACACCCACGAATAAAAAAATTCCGGATGCGCGGCGCCGTATTTTTTGTGATCGACATACTCGAAGACATTGTGCGGGACCAACAACCCGTCCCGCTCGACGCCAAACCCAAGCTCCGCTCTCTCTTCGCCCCACATCGGGAGCTGACGCAATTTTGAAGCAAACGCCGCATTCTTTTCCGTCTGAACGGTATAAAAGGAGCGGATTCGAAAATCCGGCTCGGACGTATACCCGCCAGCGATCCGCACTTCTTTCGAAAAGGGATCGATCTCTTCGTCTGCCGCAATAAACCGAACGCCCAGAAATTTTTCCAGAAAATCATACACCCCGTACAGCGTTCCGCGGTCACTGCCGCCGCGAATCCAAAGATTGCAATCGTCCGTCACCGTCAGCGTAAATCCGTCCGGCGCATTGCCGTCGTAACGGCTGCCCTTGCACCTGCCGATGTGCAAGCCGTATTTTCCCGTATCTTCCGCCTCCGAACAGATCGAAAGATTTGCCCCCGTGCAGCGCTCGATCCTCTCTTTCAAAAAATCAGCCGCATATCGCTCGCAAGAACTGCTTTCTTGCGGCAAAATAATCCGATAATCGCTTTTTCCGCCCTTTATAAACCAAAGATTGTAGTTTTCCTTGGAAGCATAACTCATTTTTTTCAGTTCTCCTCGTAAAGAGCTTTTATACTTTCCAGCGTGTTGCCGTATCCGCCGATATCCCAAATGTACCCGATGCTTTCACAGTTTTCGATAAATTTCAGCCCCAATTCCCGTTCGCCTTCCCAATCGTTCAGATAATACGAGCTGTAATTTCTCAAAAGCATGCGCTGCGGCGTCAACAATACTGCCGTCAGCAATTCCTTGCGCTCTTCACGCTCCTGCACACTCTTCTCCGGATCGGATGCGACCCGTTCCATTTCTTTCTCCAATACGCGCATCGCGCCCGTGAGCAATACCCGCGGATACCACTTCGACGTTACCGTATTGTACCCGAATTCATGATCGATCCCGAATCCCGTCTGCGTCGGATCCTGACGCAGACGCTCGTAATTGTCTTCAAACATCTCGATGACCGTGCGCACCGCGTCCGCGCTGTCTTTGTACACGCCCTGCAAATACTCTTCGATCAATGCCGGAACGTCACGGTCGGAATTCCACATCAGTTTGGAAGCGACGTATGCTTTCAAATCTCCCAGCCAGTTTTCGCAATCGGTCGCCGCGCCCGAAGCACCTTGAAAAAACGCATAGTTGACATGATGTTCGATCAGGTAATCCATATCCGCTTTCAGCGTCGTAAGCCCAGGCATATACCACAAATATTCGCGGAAATTTACCCGATAATCCCAATAATAGATCTCTTTGGCGAGCTTCGCCCATTCTTCAAAGGTCGCCGTCAGGTTTTTTTCCTGCCGCGCATCCGACAGCGAATACGCATAGTTGTGCGAAAGCGCCATCCAGATGACTACATCGTCATCTGGAACTACGACCGCCTTGCCCGTTTCATCCAACGGCGGCGCAACCGACCAAGCATAGGCAAACGTAACTATTTTTATCTTGCGGTCTTCCCCCTTTTCTTCCAGCCAACGGTTGATCTCCCGCGAAACGCGGTTGATAAATCGCAACAGGATCCCCGTATATCCGCCCTTTTCGATCGTTGCCCTCTGCACGCACGTCGGACACGGACAACCCGTCGGAATATCCATCTGCGTCACCGAAAAATATTGAATTTCCGGATTTTCTTCAATCATTCCTTTCAAAGTATCGATAACTTCCAGTACAGGGCTGTCTTCCACACCGGGCAGAAGATTGCCGCTTTCATCCAATCCGTACGAATAACATACCCCGATCGTTTCGCCGACACCGCCGTTACGGAAAAACATGCCTTGTTCGATCTTTTCGTTCGTTACGTCCACCAACGTCAGAATATTGTGTCCGTATATGTACGCGTCGCGATACAGCGTGCCGCCGTATTCGGGCACATCCGCGCCGTATAAAGATACCATCCGCAGCCGCGTCGTGTACAGCGCGTCGCGGTCAACCATGGGCGTATAATAGTTGCGGAAACGGATCTGCGGAATTTCCTGTATATTTAATTCGTCAAGCCGGACACTTTCCGTTTTCGGCACTTTTGTGACGTCCGCATTGAAAAAACGAACACCGAAAAACCGCTCTAAAAAATCATACACCCCGTACAGAGTTCCGCGATCTCTTGCCCCTGTTATGAATATCACGTTTCCGACACTCTTGATATAAAACCCGTCCAGATTCAAAACGGAATAATTGAGGTTCAGTTTTGCGCTTTCCAAAAGCCTCGTCTGCCCGATGCTGATATGCTTGGAACGGGAACTGTATCCTACTGTCCGATCGTTTATGATCGGAATCGTTACGCCCGCAGACTCTTTCACAAATGATTGCAATTCCTGCGCGGCGAACCGTTCGCATTCGTTAGCCGATTCCGATAATACGATCACGTACTCGCTTTTCCCTTGTTCGATCAGCTCGATGGGCACCTTTTCCTCTTGCGGCTTTGCCGTACTGCATCCCGTCAACAGCAATGC
>CASEFE010000125.1 GCA_949287105.1 uncultured Bacillota bacterium | reverse complement strand
GGGGGGCTTAAAACGAATGAGAAAATAAATTTAATTGGAAGTGAATATCGTCTTGCTGCATTTTTCGGCATTGATCGCAAATCATTCATGGATGGCAGGTGAAAAACTTTTCTGGTTTTGCAAAGTCCGGATTGAGAATTTAGCTCGGATTTTTTTGTCTAAACAATCTTGATAAGCATGGAGCTAAGTCGGTTATGTCCACGTTAATACGTTTGATGCAGCTCTTTACGTGTTTTAATGTATCTATGTTTCCCGTTTTTAACTGTGAATTGTATGTGCTTTGTTATTTTTTTGTGTCTATTTATTTTTGTGCTTCCATTACGGCTAAAAATTAAAAAATGCAAAGGCTTTTAATTTTAATTTAAATAACGATATTTGCGATTAAAAAATCTGTATGCTTTGTCTATTAGAAATTAGGTTTTAAGTATGGATTTTCTTTGAAAATAAAACTGTGAAATGATAAAATTATTTTTTATGAAAAAACAGTTACTCGTAAAGGTAACCAAAGATTAAATTGAGACGTAAGAGTATAGGATTTGTTATTTTTCTTATCAAACTCTTTTCAAATGTGCTGAAAAATGGTACAATATTAAAAGGCGGAGTTTGCGATCGTTAGCAAAAGAAGATTTATGAAAGACAAGGAGGATTTTCATGTGCGAAGTGCTGGCGCCGGCTGGCGATGAATCGTCATTTTATGCTGCGCTGAATTCGGGCGCGGATGCAATTTATCTTGGATTAAAAGATTTTTCAGCGCGCAAATCTGCCGCAAATTTTACTTTGGAAAATTTGGGCGAATATACGCGTTATGCGCATGTGTTGGGTGCAAAAGTTTATGTCGCTCTCAACACACTTGTCAAAGATAAAGAACTGTCTTCTTTTTTTCATACGGCTTGTGCCGCTTGGTCTGCGGGGGCAGACGCTTTGATATTGCAGGACATTTTTCTGGGGAAAGCATTAAAAGAAATGTATCCGCAAATGGTGCTTCATCTTTCCACGCAAGCAGGTGTGTGCAATATATACGGGGCGCGTCTTGCAAAGCGTATGGGGTTTTCACGTGTAATATTGGCTCGTGAGACACCTTTTGATGATATAAAAAAAATAGCATCGGAAATCGAAACAGAGGTATTTGTGCAGGGAGCATTATGCACCTGTTTTTCAGGCCAATGTTATTTTTCTTCGTTTGTAGGAGGTAATTCAGGAAATCGAGGATTCTGTAAGCAACCTTGTCGTAAGAGGTATCGCATTGATCGAAAGGGCTTTGAAAAATATTCCTATAAGCTTTCTTTATCAGATCTTTGTCTTGGTGATAAAGTATTAAAACTCCAAGATGCGGGGGTACAATCTTTTAAGATCGAGGGGCGGATGCGTTCGGCGGCGTATGTCGGCACAGCTGTAAAATATTATAAAGATTTGTTTTCGCGTATTCCGGCGCATACTTTGTCTGATGATTTGTCTGAATTAAAACAAGCCTATAACAGAGGCGATTATACGCGCGGCTATGTGTTTGGTCAAGATGGAAATCTTTTATCTTCCGATGTCCAAGGGCATAAGGGGGAACGGATCGGGACTGTATCAAGGTCAAAAAATGTAAAATTTACATTTATTCGATCCGAATATATACCACGCGATGGCGACGGTTTCAAGATTATAAGAGGTGAAAAAGAAGAGGTCGGAGGCGACGAGTGGCGATCTATTTACCCTAAAAAGGCGGGAGGTTTCTATCTGATGGGGGGATCGGAGTTTCGTGAAGGTGATGGGGTATATCTTACTTCCTCTGTTGCATTGCAAGAAAAAGTTGCGCATAGAAAACGCCTTGTTCCGTTGCGGCTGAGCGCGAGAATATCTGTAAATGCCAGACCGTGTGTGCGGGTTTGTGGTGAATTCGGAGTGCGTGAATTTACAGCGGATTTTTGTGCGGAAGCAGCACAAAAACAAGCATTTACAGAAAATGATTTTATAGAGTGTTTCCAAAAAACAGGCGAGTATCCTTTTCGTGTAACGGTAGAAGATTTGAACCTTGACGGAAAGTGCTTTATAGTAAAATCTGCACTGAATAACTTTCGAAGGAAAATATATGAATCAATCTATGAATTATTGGCGGGGCAGGTGAAAGGTGTTAAGGAGAAAGAGCTGAAAATTCCTCCGATGGATCGAAAGAATGCTTGCTTTGGAACCGCAGTAATAGACACCGATTTTTCATCGGTAGCAGATAAAGTAAAAATAGATTATGCAATCTTTCGCCCGAAAAATTATAAAAATCAATCTGATTATGATGAATTTTTTAATGTTTCGAAGTACTATGCGTGGCATAAATACCTGTATTTACCGGCATATTGCCTGGGTTCGGACTTAAACGAAATAGAGAATCATTTGGATGGCTTTGAAGGCGTATATGCAGAAGGTACTTTTGCTTTGGAATGGTGTAAGGAAAAAAGGATAAAAGTTTTTGCCGGAACAGGATTTAATCTTTTCAATGAAATGAGTGTGGCGATGATGGAAGCGGAAGGCGTTGAAAACTGGGTTTTATCGAAAGAACTTTCTGAGTCGGAATCAAGGGAATTGAGAGAGAAAAGTTTTTCTTTCGTCGGCGGGTGTATTAAAGTAATGGAACTGGGACATTGCCTTTTCAGAAAAGATTGTAAGCAGTGCGACAGGCGAGCGCGCTATAATCTTACAGACGAACAGGGAAGGAATTTTCCGCTTTATCGATATGAAAACAGTGTATGTCGTTTTGAGGTTTATAATAATGCTTTGCTGGTTTCTGCTTTCAAAGGAAGAGCGAATTTGTATGATTTTACCATTCTTTCCGAGCGGGGAAAAGAACTGTTTGTTTTAGGCAAGGAAGAACAAATAGAGCCTCGTACGTCTGGTGCATATCGCCGCGGAGTTTTGTGATATGTGAATCAAGGATAGTTATGTTTTGTGAATATTTTTGGTGGAACAAAATATAGAATTATGTAATAATTTGTTGGCTGAAAAGAAAGGATATGAACGAAAAAATTATTGAAAAATTAGAACTGAATAAAATTCTTTCCATGGTGGCAGGGTATGCCGTTTTGTCTATGACAAAGGAAAAGCTGATTGCTGAACGTCCGAGTGCGAATTTTGAGGAAGTTTGTCGGCATCTTGATTTGACAACGGAAAGTGATGCCGCCCTTTTTCGATACGGTATGGGTAGGATTGAAGAATTTCCGCGGTTTACCGATGAGCCTGAGCGAGCGGCGAAAGGGGCGACATTGTCGTGCAAGGAGCTGCTATCGATGGCTGCACTGCTTCG
>CASEFE010000124.1 GCA_949287105.1 uncultured Bacillota bacterium | reverse complement strand
TGAAATTTTTATGCAGATATTGTATACTGAAACCATAGGAGATTTGCTATTATGAAACTTGATGAAATCAATTTAAGAGATCCGTTTATTCTTATTGAAAAAAATCAATTCTATCTCTATGGTTCATACGGCAAAGAGGCTTGGGGCGGAAAAGCTTCGGGATTCTATGTCTATGCAAGCAGTGACGGCGTTCATTTTAATGAAAAACAGATCTTCAAGCCTTCAAAAGATTTTTGGGCAGATGAAAATTTTTGGGCTCCCGAAGTTCACAAAATCAACGGAAAATTTTATTTGTTTGCCTCTTTTTACAAAAAGGGTCATAAAAGAAGATGCCATATCCTTTCTTGTGATACCCCCGACGGTTTTTATGAGCCGCTCGACGATCCGCTGACTTCTCCCGATTTTGATTGCTTAGACGCAACCTACTTTGAAGAAAACGGACATAAATATACCGTGTTCTGCCACGAATGGGTTCAATGCCGTGACGGAGAAATGCTGCTGGCTGAACTCGACGATCAATTAAAGATCGTCGGCCCCGTTCAAAAACTTTTTAATGCATCGGACGCGCCCTGGACAAGAAGCATCGAAAAAGACAGTTTTGTAACCGACGGCCCTTTTCTTCGGCGCTTGAAAAACGGAAAACTCGTCATGCTGTGGTCAAGCGTAGGAGAAAAAGGATATGCCATGGGCATGTCCGTCGCCGATAAGATTCAAGGCCCCTGGCATCACGTTCAAAAACCCCTTATCGACTCTGATGGCGGCCACGGTATGATCTTTGAAAAAGATGATAAATTGTTTTTGACTTACCATATGCCTAACCATCCTTCGGGAGCCGAAAGGCCGCATTTCGTCCAAATAAAAGAAGACGGCGATCAATTGATTTTAGTGTAAAATTTCATTACCCAAACAAAATAGATTTTCTCATTGCATGAATCGATAATCTCAGCAAAACGCTCAGTCTTCTTTCTTGCTTTTACCTGCATGATCCTGCTCAAATTTTTTCTTGATATTCTGATCCTTCTTTTTCTGTTGCAAAAGCCGCTCTTCGGAGCGGCCTTTTTTCATCTTCTTTATAAAATCATCCAATGAAAATTAAGCGGACATTTTTTCGCCTTAAAAATACTTCTTACGATCCTTTCAAAAATAAACAAAAAAGGCGTGAAGACAAAAGCTTTTCTGTCTTCACGTCTTTTTATCTTTTATAACAGCATTCCGATCAAACCGAAAAATTTTTCTTAAAAGCAAAATCGAATTACACGGAGAATCATTCGTTTGTTCGGCTTTTGAGAAGATTTTTATTTTTGATAAATTTGCCCCAATGATAGGAAACGGCAAAAGAAATGATAAGCGCAACTGCACTCAAACCTACCCAAAAAGCCATGACTCCCTGCCATGAAAATTTTTCTAATAAGAATCCGACAGCCATATTGACAAGCGCACAGCCCAAATATGCGACACTGTTCAATATGCCGGAAACAAAACTGACCTTATTAAAGTTTGAAAAATGCAAAGGCATCAGAGAAATCGTCAAAAGATTTATGGCAAACATTGTATTGGTCAGCAATGCAAGACAAACGATCGACAATGCCAAAGAGTATTTCGCAAAAAAGAATAAAACCAAAGATACCGCTGTGGAAAAGCAGAAAAAGATTCCGCAACTGATCGTTTCGTTTTTGATTTTCCCTTGTATGATCACGGCAATAAATCCGCCCGTAACATTGACAATCGGCAAAATCATCGTTAAAAACATAGTAAGACCGGTAGGCGTTTCAAAAATTTCCGAAACAAAAGTCGGAACCCAATTCGTCACACTGTCTTTTAACGCGCCGTGCACCGCAACAGGTATCATCATAAAGAGCAATCCTGAAAAAACAAACGATTTCAGAAAACCTTTATATTCTTTTCTGTCTGCATTATTCGGTTCCGCAACAAATTCGGTGTTTTTTTGTAAAGTTTTGAATAATCCGATCGATAAGACAAACCAAATTACCGCGATAACAACCAATATGCCGCCCGCAATATAAAAAACAAATTCCCAACGAAACATTTGCAGTATCGTAAGGCTTACACCATAACTTAAAAGCGTTCCCAACGGAACGGACAGAGAAAAATATTTTACAATTTTATTCTTCTCTTCTTTTTCATAATATGCGCCGATCATATAGATAATCGGAGGCCATAACATCGATTGAAACAATCCGTTCAATGCCCAAAAAACAGACATTCCCGATACGTCTGATACAAAGCCGATCCCGATATTGCATATTCCGGAAAAAAACAATCCTGCAAAAAACAAATACCGCGGCGATAGTCTGTCTCCCAGATATCCGTTTATCAATTGGCCGATTCCGTATGTCAGAAAAAATAATGACGTGACAAAACCGACTTCTTGGGAGGTGTATTGTCCGCCCGTCAGCATCTGCGGCATTGCCGCTGAAAAATTTAATCGGCAAAGATAAGCCAGCGCATAAAATAACAAGCACAAAACAAATAATATTTTTTTATTTTTTGCTAAACTCATTTTTTTAAATCAAAACTATTTGTTTTGAACTTGCAAAAGCGATTTGCCTTCCCATTCCTTTGCCGGAGAAACCCCTATGATCTCTGCAATTGTCGGCGCTATGTCAAGAATGCTCACATCGCCGCGTATCTTCCCCGGCGTAAATTGCGGACCGTAACAAAAAATCGGGATGGTCATATCTTCGGGTATATCACTGCCGTGTCCTCTGTCATGCCCGCCGTGATCGGCTGTGATAATGACCGTATATTCTTCCTTCGTTTCTTCCACGACCTTTTTTACATTGCTGATCGCACGGCTCAGATAATCAAAATATGTATCGCTCATCCATCCGAACCCGTGCCCGCCTTTTTCATCCGTTTCCCCCATGTACAGAAACACAAAATCCGGTTTTACCGCATGGATATAGGACAATGCCCTATCCGTCAGAATCGCGTCCGTATGCTCAAACATATTTTGATAAATAAATTCTGCCTGCACCAAAGTTTCCGGCCTTGCTATATCGCGCAGCGGTTCCCAACCATAAAAGAACGCGCTTTTCTTATCTGCATTTTTTAACTGTTCGAACAAACCGTTTACCGGGCGGACAGGCGGCGTATAAATATTGGTAGTGATCCCGTGCCTTTCGGGCGGAATGCTGTGAAACATAGACATATGACAGGGCAACGTAACGGACGGATATACCGTTCTCGCATCAAAACTGTATGCACAAAGATTCTTCAATTCTTCGACATACGGATTGTTGCATTGCAAAACTCCGTCCGGACGCATCCCGTCAATCGAAATCAAAACAACTTTGCTTCTCATTTCATTTTCTCCTTAACATACAAAATATTTGAAAAAGTACCATTAAAGCGCCTTTCAGATGATCTTCCCTTGCCCCCGCTCTTTCAATGTTCACACATTGTAAACAAGTTCCAGACGTTTGTCAATACTTTTTTAAAAATACTTTGCCATCTTTTCATTTTTATTCTGATCTGAAAACAAATTCCTGTTTGCCGTCCTTTCCAGTGCTTAAATCTATACCCTAAAAAATATTCTGATTACTTTCTGGAATATTTCTTTCTGTATTCCGCAGGCAACATACCATACTCTTCTTTAAAAAGCGCGTTAAAATGCCCCACGCTCCCGAATCCGATCATATTCGATACATTTGAAATGCTATATTCCGTAGTACGCAAAATTCCACATGCGTACCGCAATTTTATTTTGCGGAAAACTATATTCGGCGACTCTAATCCCGATGTTTTAAATTTTCGGATCACATATTCCACATTGCAAGGGAATTTTTCGCAGACTTCATGCAATCGAAGTCCCACATTTTCAGGCAATTCGAGAAGCCGTATAAAATTGTCCGTAAACGAGTATTCTTCGATCGTGTTTTGAATAAAGCGCGTATCGATATATTCACACAGACACTTGATCAATATTTTCAACAGAAAAAACTGCCTCGATTTATCGATCAGTTCTACTTTCTGCATCGTGTAAGAAATCAATTTTCTGAATTCATACAAAACCATCTCCGACAGATGAAAAACCGGAACACTTTCCGTATAAGAAAGCAGATTTTCAAGGCAGCCCGGATACAGACTGTTGCAAATTTGTATAAAAACTTCTTCCTTTATTTCCAGATTCAGGCATTCATACGATTTTCGGTTGGCATAACTCATCTGATGTTTATCATCCGGACGTACAATTTGTACTTCTCCGTATTCCAAAACATGTGAATTCGAATTGATCGTATTTCCTACTTTTCCGGAAAGCATGACCTGTATTTCCCAATACTCATGCATGTGCAAACTGCGCCACGGTACAGTATTGATATGAAAATTGATCTTCACTTCCGGATTGTTTTGCATCAGCATCTTTACTCTGTTGATCATCGATCGATACCACCCGTCATTTTATAATTCAAAACAATTTATTGCATCTTCTTTGTACAACGATCTTACCAGACATCGAACATAATCCGACTTTTCTGTGTTTTTATTCAAACGCGCAAAATGATTGTACCCCGAATCTGTTCCGCTCCATATGATTTCATAAAAAACAAATTCTTCGCTTACAGGAATACTTCCGATTTTTTTCGTTTCATTTGCCAACGCCTTGAAATTACCTTGCAGTTTGGTTTCGTTCCGTTTTAGATCCCGCACCATGACCGTAAGCGATATTTCCTTTTGACTGTCATTAACAATGTAAATATCATGAAAATCACCGCTTTCGCTGTCCATGACAACCGTTATGTCTTTTTGCGATTGCCTTATATAATAAAACGCAAGCTTCCGTTTGTAATAATAATCGACCACCGCTTCGGAAATCTGCGGCCAGCCGTCTATGAGATTCCACCAAAGCACCCCGCCTTCATCGTGTTTGCGCATTCTGCGGCGCTCTATAATAAACTTATATGCCTCAGCCTGCACGATCTGCGATTTTTGTATAAAATCATCCAGCGTATCATTTTGATCCCCGAAATAAACGCTTGCCGCCTTTGCTATTACAGGGATCCGATAGGAATAAGGCGAATACTCCTTTTTAAGACTTCCGCTATGAATCAGCCAATCATCCTTCGGCTTTGTTTCGCATAACCGATCGATCTCCGATAAATTTTCCTTATTAAAATTTTGAAAACCTGCATCGTCCCACCAAGGCCAAAGCATTGAAGGCGAGATAAATTTTTCAAGCGAAGAGCGGCTTACCATCCCTCCGAATCCAATCTCACTTAAAAATTTGGCTTGATTGTTTATAAAACTTTCCCCTCTGAAATTTATACGATTTCCCCAATTGTGATCTTCTGACGGACATTTTTTTTCAGAAACAACCGTTTCATCCATATACGGAGAACTCGGCAAATACGGCCTTGTTCCATCCAATCGCTCCAATACCTTCGGAATCGTCTCTCGCGTAACCGGCATTTGATTGGGATCTTTCTTTACGTGCAATGTATTGATATCGCACTCGTTATCCCCCGCCCATATCACGATACAGGCATGATTGCGAAATTTTCTGACAACCGCTTCCACTTCGTTCTCTATCAGTCCCCTGAAATACGCATCCTGCGGATACAGCGCACATGCCATGGAAAAATCAAACCAGACCATAACACCGTTCCGATCACACAACTGAAAAAACGATTCGTCTTCGTATACGTTGCCGCCCCAAAGCCGAACGCTGTTCGAATTACACTCCAACAACAATTCGAAAGCTTGGGGAATACGTTCTTTGTCACGGCTGTGAAATGCGTCCATAGGAACCCAATTCGTTCCGCACATATAGACTCTCTGATCATTGATCTCAAAATAAAAGGCACCTTTTTGAAATTCCGAACAGGAAGTTCGGATCAGCTTTACCGTGCGGATACCGATGCTGTCTTTTATACTGTCTTTTAAGGTTCCCTGCACGGTCAGATCAATGCGCAGATCGTATAAATTGGCTTCTCCGTATCCCCGCGGCCACCATAGCAACGGTTTTTCTAAATTAATGACAACTTCGGCCCTCCCGTTTTTTACCGCTGCCTTCCCTTCAAAAAAACTATCCTTACATTTTCCGTAAATATGACACTCGGCATCGCCGCTTTCAGGTAAACAACATTCCACCGTAAAAACAAGTTTTGCCAGATCTTTCGTTATGCTGCATGTGTAAAAATAGCCGTCAATCTTTTTATCTTTGTGCGGAAGAATGTATACTTCTTTCCAAATTCCGCCCGATACCACCCGTGGCATGATATCCCAACCATATGTATGCGCCGCTTTACGCACATAAGCGCCGTCATAACATTGTTCCTGAAAAAAACAATATTCCGGCACCTTTCTTTTCTTCCCTTCCAAAACAGTCGGCAAAATATGCACAAGCAGTGTATTTTCTCTTTCCTTGAATTCAATGTTTTCAATAACCTGGGCAACCAGCATTGAATGACATTTATGAATAAATACGCCGTTTAAGTAGATCTCCGCAAACGTATCGATCCCTTCAAATACCAGATCGCCTCGTTTTACATCACTGTCAAATCTGCGAAAATAAAATAAATGCAGGTTTTCGTATTGCCGTACTTCTAAAATATTTTGCGCATAAAAAAGATCTTTCGGCAATAATCCTGCACGCTCAAAGTCTAATTCAAAATTTCCCGGTACAGTTCCCTTGATTTTTTGCATAGTTCGAAAAGATTCAATGTCACCGCTATAAACAGAATCTTCACAAAAATAAAGTTCCCATTCGCCGTTCAGATTAAGCATCTATCTTTCTCCACGTTGTATCGTTTTTTTAAGAACAGGGAAAAGGAAACATGCTTCCTTTTCCCTGTCTCCGCTTTATAACAAATTTTTCAGTTTTATTCTGCTGTTCCTGCCGTACAGTTGGGAATCAGCGTCGGAACTTTGCCGTCGTGCGTTTCCCATACGCCCGGTGACGCTTCCTGCATCAACGCCCACTGGCCGCTTGCTTCTTCCACGCTTTTCTGCACGATCGATGAATCCGGTAAAAAGGCTCCCGGC
>CASEFE010000123.1 GCA_949287105.1 uncultured Bacillota bacterium | reverse complement strand
TGTAACAAAGGCTAAAAAAGAAAGCTTTTCGCGCTTGTTGGGGGCGATCGTGCGAAGACCCGGTATCATTTTGGGTGCGGTTTTATTTTTGATCCTCAGCGCCATCGGCAATGCGTTTGTACTCAAAATCGATATCGTGGGCAGTGCAGCTTATCGCCGCGATCAGGCGGAGGAATATCTTTCTGCGGCGGGCATTCGTCAATTTGGCTGGTATGATACGTCGGCTGCCGATGCGGCGCAGAGTGCGTTGCTTTCTCTGCCCGGCGTTGTGTTTGCGACCGTTGAGAAAAAAGGCCCGGTTCTGATCGTGACTTTGGAAGAAGAAGAGATCGCGCCTACACCTTCTTACGAAAAGAATCTTCTTTCGCCTTGTGCGGGAGAAGTGGAAGAGGTAGTCGTGCTTCGCGGAACGGCGCTTGTAAAAGTTGGAGATACGGTTGAGGCGGGACAGGAGCTTGTCGGCGGTTTTTACGAAACCGAGAGCGGCGAGCGGAAGGAAACTTTTGCCGTGGCGCGCTGTACGCTGATCAAAACGCATAGCGCCGAATATTTCAGTGCGCAGGAAAGTCCGGAAGAATTGCGAAGAGCCGTAGCCGCCGCCTGTGCGGAGGCAGGAGGCGAACCTGTGTCTTCCCAGACGAGTGTGCGGGAAGAAAAGGGCGGATACATATATACGGTTACATTGCGGGTACGCATATCCTGTGCGGTCAACATGGGATAGTACCGAAATACAAAAAGGAATTTATATGGAACAAACGAAAATTGTCATCGATGCGGGCAATATGGACGATCTTCAAAAACTATTGGGCACATTCGATGAAAATCTGAATATTATCACGGGTGAGTTGGGCGTTTCGGCAACGGTTGACGGGGTCAAACTGAAAATCACAGGCACGGAAGAGGAAGCTTCGCTTGCCGGGCGGGTGCTGGAAGGCATTCTTAAACTCATCCGTGCGGGCGAGAGTGTGGACAAGTCCCGCATCGTCTATTGTATCGAGCTTGCGCGCGAAGGAAATATTGACGGGATTGAGCAGGTCATGAGCGGTGTGGTCGCTGTGACGGCACGCGGAAAGCAGATCAAGTGTAAGACGCTGGGACAGAAAAAGTATGTGGATGCCATCAAAAAAAACACGGTGGTGTTCGGGGTAGGCCCTGCGGGAACGGGAAAGACATACCTTGCCGTGTGTCTGGCTGTTTCGGCTTTCAAAGGCAAGCAGGTGGAAAAAATTATTCTGACGCGTCCTGCCGTGGAGGCGGGGGAAAAGCTCGGGTTTCTTCCGGGGGATTTGCAGACGAAAGTGGATCCGTATCTTCGTCCGCTGTACGATGCTTTGCAGGAGATGTTCGGGCTGGAAACATACGCGAAACTTATGGAAAAGGGCGTCATTGAAGTTGCGCCGCTCGCGTATATGCGCGGTAGGACGTTATCCAACGCTTTTATCATTCTGGACGAAGCGCAGAATGCGACGGTCGAACAGATGAAAATGTTTCTGACGCGCATGGGCGACGGCAGCAAAGTGGTCGTGACCGGTGACGTGACGCAGATCGATTTGCCCGAAGGCAAAAAAAGCGGGCTGAAACATGCCGTTTCCATTCTGAAAAACATTGAAGGGATCGAAACGGTCATGCTTACGGCAAAAGATGTAGTGAGACATCCGCTTGTCATGCAGATCGTGCGGGCATATGAGCGGGAAACTGCCAAAGAGGATAGGAAAAAAAGATGAGAAATTCGGATCAGACTGATTTTAAAAAATTCGGCAAGGTAGAATGTGCCAGAAGCGTTGCCATTTTTATCATGAATTATCTTTTCGTGCTGATCATGGTCGCATTGTTTTTTTGGCTCAATTCCCTGCGTACGGACGACTATGTCCTGATCGATTATCTTTACGAAAAGTTCAATACCGTCGTTTATTTGTTGGCGAGCATTTTTATGCTCTTTATCACCATTTATTTTTATTATATTTTTGAAGATCGTGCGGTTCTTGCTAATCCAAAAAATATTTGGCTGATTTTTATCCTTTTGGATGTCAGTATTCTGTTCTGTTATTTTTTCGGATATTTTTTCAATATTTATTCCCGTCCGGTTGCGATGCTGGCGTTGCTTTCGCTGACGTTGCTCGGCAGACGAGATGCGATATTTTTGAACGTCATCTTTGCTTTGATGATGTTTTCCATTGATTATTTTTCCAATTACTCGGATATCAATCCGTATGTAAACGCGCTCAACAGCACGCCGCTCATGACTTTTTCGGCGGGAATGGTGGGCATCTTTGTCGGCAGTAAAGTCAAAACGCGTCTGCGTTCTTTTCTGACCGGCTTTGCCGTCTGTATTCCGATTCTGATTATGACGGCTTGCCTTGAATTCGACAGCGGTGTCGATATGGTTTATCTTCTCCTGTACGGTATGGAGGCGGGGATCCTTTCGTCGGTGTTTTTTATGGCGCTGTTGCCCGTGTTTGAAATGCTTTTCAACTGTATCACCGATTATCGCCTGCGCGAACTGACCGATCATGACGCTCCTTTGATGCGGGAACTCAAAGATCGGGCACCCGGAACGTTCAATCACTGTATCATTGTGGCGCATTTGGCGGAGGCGTGCGCGATTTCCCTCAACGAAGATACCGCGCTTGCGCGCGCTGCGGCGTATTATCATGACGTGGGGAAACTTCGTCAACCTGAATATTTTACAGAAAATCAGGCAGGATACAATCCGCACAGCGAACTTTCTCCCGAATTGTCCGTCGATATTATTCGTTCACATGCCAAAGACGGCTACGAATTGATCCGTTCAAGGAGACTTCCGAAGATCTTGGCGGATATAGCATTGCAGCATCACGGCACAATGCCGATCAAATATTTTTATGCGAAGGCGCTGAAAATGACGGACGGCGCGCTCAATATCGAAGATTTTTCGTACAGCGGCCCCAAACCGCAGACAAAAATCGCCGCGATCATCATGATCGCGGATGCGTCCGAAGCCATTTCCCGTACTTTGCCCGACCGCTCTCCCGAAAAGGTGGAAGGTGCGGTGCGCGAAGTCATTGAGGAACGCATGGAACTCGATCAGTTCGACGAGTGCGATCTTACCATGAAGGATTTAACGATCATACGTGAAACGATTGTCGGATGTCTGACGGGTGTTTATCATGCCCGCACACAATACCCGAAACTCAAATTAAAACGTTCGGAAAACGAGGAAGAAAAAGATGGCTGATTTGATGATCGACTGTGAAGAAGAAGGTTTTGACGTTCAATTGTTGGAAAAATATGTTTTAACCGAAGTGGAGAGTGATGTGGATCTTTGCGCCGAATTGATTTTTACGGACGAGGCGGGTATACAGAAGCTCAATGCCGAAACGCGCGGGAAAGACGCGGTGACCGACGTGTTGAGTTATCCGAATCTCCAAGATGCCCGCGGCGGTATCCGAAAAGATGCGTATCCGTACGATCTCGATGAGGACGGAAGACTGTTTTTGGGCAGTGTTGTCATTTGTCGGGAGCGCGCCGCACAGCAGGCAGAGGAATACGGTCACTCGCTGGATCGGGAAATTTATTATTTGGCGGTGCATGGTTTTTGCCATCTGCTCGGTTATGATCACGAGACGGAAGAGGACAAGCGTGCCATGCGCGCCCGCGAAGAAGAGATCCTTTCGAAGATGAATTTACGGCGCGAAGAATGAAAGATTTTCAAACAAAGAGCGGCGTGTAAAACTTGCGGAAAAGTATGAAATCAAAAAATACGGTAAAGAGAACGGAGTGAGAAAACCATGAAAAGCGGAACGGTAGCCGTAGTCGGAAAGGCAAATGCGGGAAAAAGCACCCTTGTCAATGTGCTTGTGGGAGAGAAGGTTGCCATTGTTTCACCCAAACCGCAGACCACGCGCGATCGCATTCTCGGCATACGAAATTCCGAGAATGCACAGATCGTTTTTGTTGATACCCCCGGCATTTATAAATCCAATACAGTTTTATCCGATGTCATGATCCGTACGGCGGAAAGTTCGGCGAAGGACGTCGATGTCATTTTATATGTTCACGACGGGCATAAAGGAATTGTCGATTCGGATATCGCATTGATGAAAAAATTTCTTTCTTACGGCATTCCCATGATGATCGCTTATACAAAAATCGATATTTTGCCGCCGGAAAATATTCCTTCGGACGCAAGGAAACTGTCGGAAGAAGGAATTACCTGCGATGTATATCCCGTTTCGGCGCGCAAAGGGAAAAATATTTTGAAACTGGAAGAGGCAATCGCAGAAATGTTGCCCGAAGGTGAGCCGCTTTTCCCCGAAAATGTTCTATCCGATAAGAGCGAAAAATTTATGATCGGCGAAATCATGCGCGAAAAAATCCTTCTCAAATATGATCAGGAAATACCGCACGGAGTTGCTGTTCTTGTAAACGTGTTCAAAAAACGCGAAGAAGGGAATATTTACGACATCGATCTTGACATTATCTGTGAAAAGGCCAACCATAAAGCGATCCTGATCGGAAAGCAGGGGAAAGCGCTCAAAGAAACGCTCTCTTTTGCCCGCAAAGATATGGAAAAATTGCTGGATGCAAAAGTTTTTCTGACGGCTTATGTCAAAGTTAAAGACGACTGGCGCGACAGGGCAAATCTTCTAAAAGAATATGGCTATGAGGACAATCCGCAATCTGATTTCTGATCGGCCTGTTCGTGCGCAAGGCATTTCGGAAAAAATGCATATTTCCGTTGACAATTTATAAAAAATAAAAAAGCATCTGAAATCAAACGGTTTCAGATGCTTTTTAAAAATAAAATGTTTTTGTGCAAATAGATTGTAAAAATCAAACACGTCAGTTGTTCCGCTTGTCACCCCAGAAAAATAGAGCGATGGTTCCGGGACCCGTGTGGCTTCCGATGGTTGCGCCGATGGGGAAGATCTCCACTTTCCCGTTGAGTTTCGGAAAAAGCTGTTCAATGTGTGCCGCAACAACTTTTGCGTCTTCCATGCAGGCGGATTCGCAGATAAAACACTTGCCGGAATAATTAAGACCGTTTTCGGCGTGTTCTGTCATCTTCTGCACGATACGCTCCATAACTTTTTTCTTCGTGCGGACTTTTTCACGCGGTTTGAGCTTGCCGTCTTTGTCCATATTCAAAAGAGGGCAGATGTTGAGGATGGAGCCGATAAAACCTGTTACTTTTGAAACGCGTCCGCCGCGAACGTAAAAGGTAAGGTCGGTAGAAAAGAACCAATGATGCATGTACAGTTTTTTCTGCTCGATCCAGTCCCGAAGCTCTTCGATGCCCATGCCGCCGTCCCGAAGGTCCGCAAGCGTTTCCATGATCAGCCCGTATCCGCTGGAAGCAGCCAAAGAATCGACTACGTAAAGCTTTCTTTCCGGATAGCGTTCCTGCATCATCTTTTGTGCAATGCATGCGGAACTGTAACTGCCTGAAAGCCCCGAAGAAAAGCTGATATGGAGAACGTCGTTTCCTTCTTTGAGCAGCGAATCAAAGTATTGTACGTATTCTTCGACGGTCACCTGCGACGTTTTTGTGTCCGCACCGGCGGCCATCCTGGCAAACAATTCTTCGTTGGGCATTGTTTGGCCGAGGTCATCCACGTATTCTTTTCCGTCCAGCAAAAAATGAAAACAGATGTAACGAATACCTCTCTTTTCAAAGCGTTCTTTGGACAGATCTGCCGTGGAACAGCAACTTAAAATAAATTTTTCCATAGAACTATTTCCTTATAAATTGAATTTTGTGATCGATTAAAAAGAGATTTGTATAAAATATGTTCAGTATTCTATTTTATTGTTACAAATACGATAGTATTATAGCACATTCGTATTTTTTTTTCAAGAATTTTGAATGCCACAATTACAGCCGTAAAATTGAAGAAAACGTGAAAAAAATAAAGCGGGCGGCTCTTTTTGAGCCGCCCGCTTTGACGTTTTTTGTTATTTGGTTTGTTCTTGTGATTTTAAGATATCGGAATCTTCGTTGCCGTCCGCTTGCGGAACGGATTCAGAAATATTTTTCGTCGTTTGGGCAGGTGAATAACGTGTCAATTCATGCACAAAGGTTTTGGAAGAGAAAACAAGAATTCCCGCAACGAGTGTGATGGCGAGGTCGGGTAAGAGATAGGCGGCCTGGTAAGAAAGGCTGTACAGCCATACCGGATCTATAGTGGCGAACGTACCGAAAGCGAAGATACCGGAAATAAAGTGCGAAAGGAAACGCACCAATCCTGCCGTTACGGCGCCCAAGGCAAATTTGACCTGCGGATATTTTAAGCGGTCATACCGTGCAAACATTCCCGCAAGTCCGATACCGGCGAAGGCGACGGGGTAGTCAAGCAAAAACTGAGCGGGATGCAGAATGTAAGTATCCTGAAATGCTTGCAAAATTCCGTAAATCATGCCTGCAAAAACGCCTTTTTTCGTGCCAAACATATATGAATAGATCATCAGGGGCAAAAGGCTGGCAATGGTGATGGAACCGCCTTGCGGCATTTCCACAATTTTGAGGTACGATAAAGCAAAACTCATCGCAATACATACGGCAGCAAACGTAATGGAGCGTGTGTCAAATCCCTTTTTATCTTTTCTGCCAAAGAAAAATGCGGCAAATATGATTGCGGCGATCAGCAAAAGTGCGCTCAGATACAATCCAAGAGTATTTACGTCCTCATTGGTCAGCCCGTTGTTTGCGGCGGCTTCGTTGGAAGCAAAATGTACCCCCATGCAAACAAAACAAGCAATGAGTGCCGCGCCGCAGACACTTGCGGTAATTATATACAGCATTTTGTTGCGAACAAAGGCAAGCAGTGTACCGCTTACGGCAATGGCAACGATCAGAACGAGCAGGGGGTAGAACAGGATGGGTTCGATGCCGCCTTCAATGAATTCGCGGATAAGGAACAAAAGTCCTACGGCGCATGCGTAAACAATGGCGATGATGCCGAAAATTTTGGAAAACTTTTTACGGCGTTCGCCATGCAGCGCAAAGAAACATATAAGAAAAGTAATAAGCATTGCGACGGTCAGCCATATGGCAACGGAACGCAGGATATTGGGAACGGAATCGAATAAAAACGGATACCATGTTGTTCCCAACAAGGAAAAATGATACATAAAACCTCCTATGTCCGCCGACGTCATAAAAAAAGTAAGGCGCGTCCTTTTCAGGGCGCGCCGAATACATACTTTGAAAACCTCCCGTGCAAGCATTATCTTGCCCGGTTCAAAGGGTATAATCTCAGCTTTTTACAGCACCCCCGGCGGATATGTAAAAAATAATTCACGAAAACGCTTTTAAGAATAAAACCGTTTTCCGTGTTGACAAAAAATTGAATCGCATAAATTCACAATGTCGTGATAAATTATAGTATAAATTCTTGGCAAAGTCAAATATATAATAATTGATTACCGTGAAAAAATATGGTACAATGTTTTTCAAGGGAAATCCGCGATCTTGCGGCGGAGGTGTTTTATGGCATACAATTTTTTTGCGTTTCTTGATCGGATGAAATATATTCGGCGATGGTCGCTCATGCGCTCTTCGCGCGAAGAAAACATTATGGAACATTCACAGCAGGTCGCTGTTTTTGCGCACGCGCTTGCCGTGATCGATACTGAAATTTTCAACAATTCTCCCGATATTTCCAAAACAGTGCTCTATGCTCTGTATCATGAGTGCAGTGAAGTCATGACGGGCGATCTTCCCACCCCGATCAAATATTTCAATAAAGAAATTCACGGCGCGTATAAACAACTGGAAGATCGTGCGGCGGATAAACTTCTGAACATGTTGCCGCCGCCGATGGCAGGGGCGTTTGAAAGCTATGTCAAAGCAGATACGGAATCGTATGAGTATAAGCTTGTCAAAGCGGCGGATAAATTGTCGGCTTATGTCAAGTGCTTGGAAGAATTGAAGAGCGGGAACGGCGAATTCAAAAAGGCAAAACAGAGCATCGGGCGTGAACTCAAAGCCAAAAAACTGGCTTGCCTTGACTATTTTATCGAAAATTTTCTGCCGGGATTTTCGTTGACGCTGGATGAAATGGAAGAACTGTAAAAATTATTGCTTCAAAAGCGCAAATGGTAGCGCATAGAATTTAATAGCGTATTACTTACAGAGAAAATAGAGGGATGGCTGGGTTTAAGATATGGCAAAAATCGATTTGAAAGAAAGACAGGCGACGCTCGAAAGAGAGGGGCGGTTCGGCGTGGATATGAATGAGGAACATCGCACGTATGATGCGTTGGATATCGATGACGGATATGAATATCTGCCGATTCGCTTTTCCGAACGCTTTCGGCGTTTGTGGTTGTTGTCGCTGATCAAATTGGTAGGGCCGCTTGTAACATACATTGCGGCAGGTTCGAAAGTAGTCGGCAGAAAAAATCTCCGGGCATTGAAAGGCAAGGGTGCGATCTCTGTATGCAGTCATACGCATACATTGGATACGCTTCTGATCAAGAATGCGTTGGGGCCGTCCCGCGTCTTTCACACAGGTTCTTATTATCTTATCAAACGCGGTTGGTTCGGAAAGCTTTTTAAATCGGGCGGATTCATTCCTGTTTCCATGAAGGTCAAAGACTTGCGGAATTTACAAAATGCGGTCGGAACGCTGGTAGAACAGGGTAAGATCGTCAATTTTTATCCGGAGCATGCTCTATGGCCGCGCTACGAGAAGGTGCGTCCCTTTCAAAGCGGAGCTTTTCGGTATGCGGTCAAATTTGAAGCGCCCGTTCTGCCGATGTTCATTGAATTTCGCACTACAAAACTAAGAAAATTTTTTCATATGAAAAAGAAATTGGTCCTGCATATACTTCCTGCGATGTATGCCCCCAAGGAAGGAACGGAACGGGATAGGGCCGCCGCTCTTTCGGACAGCGTTTATTCGGCAATGAAAGCCAAGTATGAACAAGTTTACGGCAAACCGATGGTATATGATACCGAAGTTATTTGATTTTCCTTTCGTAAAGCGAGAAACAGGAGCAAAACCAATCCCTCTCCGCTATATTTTGCGATAAAATTTTTGACAAAAAAATACGCACCTTCAAAAGCATCCGGCTTTTGAAGGTGCGTGTCATTTTATGCACGGGCAGTTGACTGCTCTGAACTTAAAATTCACAAACGAATGTGTTTAACGAGTCAATTCTCGGATTGCCGCACAATAGATGTTTAAGAGCCTCTCAATATTTTTTAAAGAGATGAATTCATCTTTT
>CASEFE010000122.1 GCA_949287105.1 uncultured Bacillota bacterium | reverse complement strand
CTGTCAACACCTTATATCCTCCCTGCATGACGCGCGTGCTTTCAACAAGCCCGTCGATCATGGATTCCGTCACACCGAGATCGGTCAAATTCATGACCAGCCCCATTTCGCGCATCCAGCCTTCCAGTGCGGAAAGTCCTTCCAAAGCTATTTGCTCGTCCGTTTTGCCCGAAGGCTCGACTCCCCAAACATTGACGGCAAAGCGACGGAATTTGGAAAGCCCATAAGGAAGCATATATCTGTAATACGGCAATGATACGGCGGCTAAGGTCATTCCGTGAGTCGCATTCGTATATATTCCGACAGCATGCCCCATCATATGCACTTCCCAATCGGTTGTTTTTCCCTGCGCGATCAATGTATTTAATGCCCAGGTCGCCGTCCACATGATATTGCTGCGCGCCTCATAGTCGGTTGCGTTTTTTACCGCAACGCGTGAACTGTGTATCAGAGAACGCATCAGCCCCTCAGCCAAATAATCGGATGTATTGTCGTCTTCCCCCGAAAAATATTGTTCGAGAATGTGCGACATAATATCGAAAAATCCTGCCGTCATCTGGTATTTGGGCAAGGTGAAGGTATACTCCGGATTGAGAATTGCAAATTTCGGGAACACCTCAACCCCGAAAACGTGCCCGATTTTTAATTTCTCGGCATGATTGGAAATAACCGACCCGCCATTCATTTCGCTGCCCGTGCCGACCATTGTCAACACACATCCGACAGGTACGATTTCGCAATCTGGTTCTTCAAAGCGCAAATAATACTTATCCCAAGGGTCTTCCCCGCAATGAACGGAAATCGAAAGCGCTTTCGCATAATCACAGACGGAACCGCCGCCCACAGCTAAGATAAAATCCGCTTTGGCGCGCCGCGCCCGATCGATCCCTTCATAAAGTTTTTCCGTAGTCGGATTGGGCATGACGCCGCCGTCTTCCGATACGTTTTTGCCGCATTCTTGCAAAAGCGCCAGAACCTGATCATAAATCCCGTTCTTTTTGATGGATCCGCCGCCATAGACCAATAGCACGTTTTTCCCGTATTTGGGAAGTTCCTCGCGCAGCCCGTTCAAAGCCTCTTTTCCAAAATACAACTTTGTCGGATTACAATAACTGAAATTACCTAACATATTTTTCCCTCCCGATTTTTTATTGGTTCAATTTATTTTAAAATCTTTTGCCGAACGCTGCATCATATTTTGGCAGCTTATAAATTCAACGATCCTTACTTTCCTTTACATTCCTGCTAAAACGGAACGTAATGCATCCGCTCCCTTTTTGCGGTACACAATATTTTTTTGGCAGCGTCGGCCCGCAAGAATTGGACCCGATTCCGCTTGCCGCAAAATCGACCGAAAAATAAGTTGCGTCCGGTTGAGGCAATTCATCGTCGTGCAAAGTATCACTTAAAATCTCCGCCGAATAACCGATTGCGGAAAAAGACTGCATCCCTTCTGCACGAACCGTCGTCTTCCCGTCGGATATTTCCGCAAAATCCGCTCCGCAATGACTTCCCGATTCCTGCGGTTTGATATACAAATGGCAATATTCTTCGCTTACCTTTCCGATAAAAACGTCTTTATAAGCGCTGAGCTTTTTGTCAGTATAACTTTCACCGGGGCCATACGCACAATAACGCAGGTGTTCATAAGCGAGCGGAAGTTTCATCGTCAGCCCGAAACGCGGCAAATCAGGAAAATACGCCGAAGAAGTATATTCCGCTTCGGCATTGAACCCTTCTTCGCCGAACGTATACCGAATTTTATATTCCACGAGATTTTTCAGGCTCTCATAATAAAATCGGCCCTGCACTATGACGGAGTCTTTTTCTGTTTCAATCGAACGCGCCTCCTTTTTACAAAGTTGTAAAACAGGTCGGCTCCTCGTCACCCCTGCACTATATTTATGGTCATTATCCGTGCGGCCGCGCCAGATACTCACTTCGATTCCGCCAAGGTCGCATCCGTTCACGTTCACATTGCAGATATCGCCTGTCACCGCATCGAACAGATACTTTGCACTCTTTGTCCTGACTGCAACATTTCTGCCGTCATGCAAAATTTCGGCCCCGCTTTTGACTTTTTGAGATTGGAAACATTCATCAAAAAACGCTCCGAAAGCAGATTCTTTTCCGTTATACGCTCCGCATGTATCTTCGTCGTAACGAACAAGAACAGTCTGCGCCCAACGGCAGGGAATTTCCAACCATGTTCGCGGCTCGATCGCAATTGTCTTTTCCTCTTGCCCCTGCTCTATTCCGTATTCTTTGTATTGAATGACCAGTTTTCCGGCGGCAACCCGAAAATAATTTTTATTAAAAACTGCAAGTCCTGCCGCCGTACGCTCAAATTGCAGCGGCTGATACGCTCGCTTCATTTCCAGCGTTCCGCTCTTGCATTTCCGATCAGGCGTTACGATCCCGTCAATACAGAAATTCCCGTCGTGTTCCGACTCCCCGAAATCTCCGCCGTATCTGTATGCGCCGCCCCGATACGAAACGCCGTGATCTGCCCATTCCCAGACAAATCCTCCGCAAAAGCGCTCGTCCGATTCGATCAGTTCCCAATACTCTTTCAACCCGCCGGGACTGTTTCCCATCGCATGCGCATATTCGCACAAAACCATCGGACGCCACTCCCTCGGATCGTCAAGTATATCCTTTTTTATGTCTTCCGGAGAAGCATACATCCGACTGCAAAAATCCACAACGTCAGAATAATATTCTTCGTCGCGCGCAGGGCGATCTATAAAGTTAATCGATTCATAATGAACGGGACGGTTATCCCTTCTCCGCACCTCAAAAGATGCCGCCACGATATTTCTGCCGTAACCGGATTCGTTGCCGAGCGACCAAACCAACACGCTCGACCGATTTTTATTTGGTTCGACATTGTATATCTGCCTTTCCACAAACGGCTCGGCATACCTTTCATCGTCTGCCATCAAAGCATATGCACGCGCATACGTCATTCCTTCTGCCGCAGTCCATAACCCCATAACACCGTGTGTTTCCACATCCGATTCGGAAAACACATAAAGCCCGTATCGGTCACAAAGTTTGTAAAACTCCGGTGCACTCGGGTAATGAGATGTGCGGACGGCATTTACGTTCAGCTCTTTCATCAGAAGAATGTCCCTTTCCATATCTTCATAGGAAACGGCAGCCCCTTTCTCCGGATGAAAATCGTGTCGGTTAACGCCGCGAAATTTGATGGCCTTGCCATTCAACAAAAATTTTCTGTCTTTGACCTCGACCGTACGGATACCTACTTTTTCAAAAATCGTCTCTTTCGCACATTCGATCTGCAAATCGTATAAATACGGCGTCTCTGCGCTCCAAAGCTTTGCATTTTCCACGAAAAAGCGGACCGTTTCTCCCGCACACACGCGCTTCGTTTCCTTGCCGAACGTGACGTTTGCTTCGCCGCCGCTACGATAAATAAATGCAACCCAAGCATCCTGACCGGCGACATTTGTTTCGATTTTATAATCTATGACATGCCCGTTCGGACGCTTCAAAAGATAAACATCTCGAAAAATTCCCGTAAACCGCCATTTATCCTGGTCTTCAAAATAAGTGCCAGCACACCATTTCTGTACCACGACGTCCAATCGGTTTTCCCCTTTTTTTGCAAATTCCGTTATATCGAACTCGCTCATTTTATGCGAAATCTGCGAAAAACCGACGTAGTTTCCGTTTACATAGACATAGAAGCAAGAATCCACTCCCTCAAAAATTAAGTACAGCTTTTCGGGCTGTTCGATGCGAAATGTTCGGCTGTAATGATATGCCGGATTCTCTATCGGAACAAAGGGCGGATCATACGGAATGGGATAGCGTACATTGGTATACTGAAAGTAATCATATCCCGCATATTGAACACAGGAAGGCACGGCAATACGCTCCGGCAATGTCTGGCTGCAAAAATCATCCGCTATATCTTCAAGCTTTTTATACGCGCGAAATCCCCATTCCCCGTTCAAAGATAAAAACAGCTCGCTCTCTTCACGAAGTCCTTCTTTCTGCCCTTTTTTGAAAGGCACATAATAAGAACGCGGCGCGCATAGCCCGAACGACTTCCATTGCTCACTTAAATTATTTATCATCTTCTTCTCCTTTCAGATTTCAAACAATCGCGTTTTTATAATATATCCAATTCGTTACGCACATTTAATTTTAATACAGAATTTTCGCGCGTAAGCTTAACTCCGTTTACCGTAACATCCTTGACGGATATATTGTAATAGGGCTCTCCGTCTGTGCATTCGCGTATGACGATCGGAACACTGAATTTATTATCTGTCTTCGGGATTCTTTCGTCATAATACACGCAAATATTCCGCACTGTGACATCGTGGCAACATGTCTGCTTATACGGCGTGCCTTTCGGCGCGGTATCCGTATACAAGCAAAAAACCGGAACCGTTTCCCGATAACGGTGATTGGAAATAGACACAAGATTCGGTACAGCAATCTGATTTTTAGCTTCGTACTGCATATCGTCCGTCATCTGGTACACTTCCGGCGTATCGAAAGCGTTGTATTCCACGCGAATGTCTTCGAACACAACGTCATATATTTCCGCCCAATCGCCGTTCTGTATATCGCAAGCAGTGTTTCCCGCACGGAGAACATCACAATTGCGAAAAGCGATATCGCAATACAAGTTGCAACCTGTTTCTATGCCGACTTCACATGTTTTTCCCCAGTCGCACCATAAAACACAGTTTTCGATATGAATGTGTTTATTATCCGTATCACAGTACCGATCGATCCCTTTGATGGTGATCGTATCGTCAAACGAATGTATAAACGAATTTTTGATCTCGATCCTCTGACAATTTACGATGTCGATGCCGTCCGTATTATATCTCCATTGCCCGAATACGCTGATGCCGTCGATCTCCACGTCAAAGCAATGGAAAAGGTTCACACACCAGATCGCAGAATTTTTCATCCCCACACCGCGGATCTTTAAATTCTTGCAATCGTAAAATTTTACGTTGCCGTTCGTAAAATCCTCATAGCACTGTCCGCTCACTCGCTCTTCCGATCCGTCGTCCAGTATCCCGTTGCCGAATATCTCGATGTCATCCGCGTTCTCCGCATATACGCAGCCGTATACCAACGCGTCTTTGTCGATATACATCTTCTCCCCGGACTTCATTTTGATCTTTCCTGCAAAATAGATACCGGGCCCGAAATAATGCGCAACCTTCGCCTTGTCTTCACACACGATGGGCTTTCCGTTAAATATGTACAGGCAATGATGATAACTGTCCAGTTCCAGTACATATTGCCCGTTTTCTTTTAACGTAAAACAAATTTTTCCTTCCTTTTCTTCTGTGCGGATCCCCTTCGAATAGGGCTTTACCATCACGCGTTCATATTGATTCGACGCCACGACTTCCACACGGATCTCTTCGTCGCTGACCAGATTTACATAAGACGCCTCTTCGCTTTGGCAAATATCACGCTGGTGACCGCGCCACATGCAGTTGAGAGGATACGCCGATATGCGGCAAGTGTAAACAGGAACTTCGGTTCCGTTTACAAATACTTTGTAATCTTCCGAAAGCAATTCTACATGGTTAAATACTGATTTATCGTATTTATGTTCAAATTTTGAAAATGAAAACATACTTTTCCCCACTCTGAAAATTTATAAAATCTTGATAGATTCCGGCCGATCGGCTGAAAGATTGATATCTTCGCGAGTCAGCCGCGTTCCATTGACACAAATATTTTCCGCTACAATATTGTAAAAATGTACGTCTTTCACACGTTCCAACAACGCGATCCGAACATCATATTGACCGTTGTCCCGCTTCGGAACTCCTTCGTCGTAATAAATGTTCACGTTTCGCAACGTAATATCGTGGCAACAAGCCTGCTGATACCCGGTATTTTCCGGATAAGGAACCGGCCCCTCGCCTTTGAACAGGTCAGTATACATTTCACGGAAACGATGGTTGATAATAAAAAATATAAACGGAATTTTAACGATATTCTCCGCTTCATATTTCATATCCTCGCTCGTCTGCATGATTTCTTCGGTATCAAACGAATTGTATTCCACGCGAATGTCTTCAAAAAGAATGTCGTGTACTTCCGCGTAATCGCCGTTTTGGATATCGCAAGCAACCGTACCGGCGCGCAAAATATCACAGTTGCGGAAGGAAATATCGCTGTATTCATTGCACGATGTTTCCAAACCGATCTCGCAGGTTCTCCCCCAGTCGCACCACAAAACACAGTTTTCGATATGAATGTGCTTATTGTCCGTATCTCTGTACCGGTCAATTCCTTTGACCGTGATCGTATCGTCAAAGGAATGCACAAACGAATTTTTAATTTCGATCCGCTGGCAATTCACGATGTCGATGCCGTCCGTATTATATCTCCATTGCCCAAATACGCTGATGCCGTCGATTTCCACGTCAAAGCAATGGAAAAGGTTTACGCACCAGATCGCAGAATTCTTCATCCCCACACCGCGGATCTTTAAATTTTTACAATCGTAAAATTTTACGTTGCCGTTGGTATAATCTTCGTAACACTGAATGCTCACCCGCTCTTCCGATCCGTCGTCCAGTATCCCGTTGCCGAATATCTCTATATTTTCTGCGTTATCCGCGTATACGCAACCGTACACCAACGCGTCTTTATCGATATACATCTTTTCCCCGGACTTCATTTTGATCTTTCCTGCAAAATAGATTCCCGGACCAAAATAATACGTTACGTCTTCCTTATTTTCACACACGATCGGCTTTCCGTTAAATATGTACAGGCAGTGATGATAACTGTCCAGTTCCAGTACATATTTTCCGTTTTCTTTTAGCGTAAAACAAATTTTTCCTTCCTTTTCTTCTGTGCGGATCCCTTTCGAATAGGGCTTTACCATCACGCGTTTATATTGATTCGACGCCACGACTTCCACTTTTATCTCTTCGTCGCTGACCAGATTCACGTAAGATGCCTCTTCGCTCTGACAGATGTCACGCTGGTGTCTCCCGCCCCATCCGTTGAACGGATATTTCGAAATACGGCAAGTGTAAACAGGTACTTCGATCCCGTTTACAAATACCTTGTAATCTTCCGAAAGCAATTCTACATGGTTAAATACCGATTTATCGTACTTATGCTCGAATTTTGAAAATGAAAACATATTTTTCCCTCTTTTTTGATTTTTTATTACACAAATGTTTTTTTATTTTATAAACATAAAAACAGTGTGGCAACCACGCCGCAAGCGATTCCGACCCATTGCATTAAAGTAAGCTTTTCGCGAAAAACCACAAGGCCTGCAACAATGCTTAAAACCAGCCCCACTCCGTTTACGAGCGGGAAAAACACGGCGCTGTCCATAACTCCTGCCAAATACAGGTTGATCACATTGTTGAGTGCAATCACTATACCTGAAATCAAAAGCAAAACAAATAACAGACGCCTGAATTTTCTCTGTTTCGCTTGCAAATCCACATCAGCTTTTTCGACCGATCGCAATTCTTTTGCATCGCCGCAAGGCTCTTCACAAATCGCGTCTTCTTCCTTGACCATGTTTTCCGGATTTGTTTCCGTCTTTTCCGATACGGGTTGCAATTTTTCTCCAACAAGCAATTTCCTTTTTCGGAAAAGCAACGGAATCAAAGATGAAATGAGCGAAAACACAAAAGCGATGATCAAAAAGCCCATCAGCTCCTCTCTGTATGCTGAGCTTTGATGAACTTTTTGCAACAATCCTACCCCTGCGCCAGCAAATGCCGAAAACAAAGACAACAAAAACCAAAGCAGCGACTTCTTTTTGCCATCCTCATCTTTTTTTACGGAAAAGACAAAACATCCGGCCATCAGAACAAGTCCTATGATTTTCAACACACCAAGCTCCTCGTCCCAAAACAAAAAGCCGGACAACGCAGTGATCACCGTCGAAGAAGAGCTGATAACGACCGTATAAGACATCGGACCTATACACATTGCCTTTGTCGTCAAAACAGCGGCAAGCATGGTGCAAATGCCAAACAACAACCCGAGAAGCACAGTATACCAAGACATTGATATACGAAACCCTGAAAAAATAATCATACAGACGGTGCAAATAAGACTTGTTACCGCACTGTATACATACGCACCTTCCGAATAATCAATGGTTACCTTGCTGTAATATTTTTTGATCACATTTCCGGAAAGAGCGGCGATCAGAGTCACCACCAGCAACAGCGGTACAGGTAAAAATTTCAAAAGCTCCATTTCTTACAAGTCAAACTCCTGCTCAATTTTCTTGGCTAATTCTTCCGCCTCTTGCCGCGTCGGCGCTGAAAAATATAATTTCAGCAAAGGTTCCGTACCCGAAGGCCGCACAACCACGTTGCCGTCATTTTCCGTGTCAACCGAAATAACATTGGATTTCGGAAGCCCCGTTTTTTCATTTTCGAGATAATCGCTATACGATTTTACACGATATGAACCAAACTTACCGCTTGCAACTGCCGCGCGCATTTGTTCCATTTTTTCAGAAATCTTGCGCTTGCCTTCCGCACCGGCATATTCAAACGTAGCAAGTAAGTTTTCACGTCCGCCATATTTTTTATATAGTTCCTGCAATACTTCCACGAGATCTTTGTTTTGTTTTTTATAGGCATTGACCATTCTGCAAATCGCACAAGAAGCGACAACTGCATCTTTGTCCCGCACCTGTGTGCCGAGAAGATATCCGTAACTCTCTTCAAAACCGAGCAAAAACCTGTCTTTCTCGCCTTTCTTTTCCAGAAGACCGATCTGTTCACCTATGTATTTAAATCCGGTTAAAACGTCGATCACGCCCGCCCCATACCGCGCGGCAATTTTATCCGCCAGTTTGGTCGTCACGATCGTCTTGATGATCAAAGCACGGCTCGTATCCTTTCCTTCTTCGCGCATCTCTTCCAACAGATACTCACACAGCAAAAGCCCGACTTCGTTTCCTGTCAGAAGTACATATTCACCGCCGTGGCGGACTGCAATCCCCACGCGATCCGCATCCGGATCGGTCGCAAGCAAAAGATCCGTCCCGCTTTTTTTTGCATATTCAAGTCCCAACGTCAACGCTTCATGTTTTTCCGGATTGGGATACGGACATGTCGTGAAATTTTCATCGGGAACGCACTGCTTGTCTACCAACTCCACTTCTGCTCCCGCACGACGCAACATTTTCGGCACGATCCTGTAACCTGTTCCGTTCAGCGCCGTATAGGTTACGCAAAGGCCGTGAAGATCTGCCTTTAATAAATCTTCGATCCCGCGCAGGTATTTTTCTTCCGTCTCGTCTGAACAATAAATGATCTTGCCTGCCTGTACATATTGTTCAAAGCTGTCTTCCTGCCCACCGAAATAGTCCTCTTTCGCGATAAAACCGGAAATTTCATTGGCTGCCGCATCGGTGATCTGACACCCGTCCGAATTGTATACTTTGTAACCGTTGTAACGCGCAGGATTGTGACTGGCTGTGATCATAACTCCCATATCGCATGCCGCGTCCCGCGTCAAAAACGAAAGAAACGGGGTCGGCATCAGCTCTTTCACGATCACCACTTCCATTCCGCGCGCCGCAAATGCACGTGCCGCCGTTTGTGCAAACAAAGAAGAATTTTTACGGCTGTCATAACTGATGGCCGCCCGCCGCATTCCGTGTGCCTGCATATACGCCGCTACTCCGCGGCTTGCCTTTGCTACCGTATAAATATTGAGGGCGTTCGTTCCGACTCCCACAACTCCGCGCAATCCGCCCGTTCCGAATTCAAGATCTTTATAAAACCTGTCTTCCAAAGCTTTCTGATCCTTTGAAAGCTTTAAAAGCTCCGAAAGATTTTCTTCGTCCTTTACTTCGCGCTTCCATCTTTCAATTGTCTGTTCCATACCTTTACCAGCTCTATTTATTTATTTTCTATATTGCATTGCAGTACCTTTTCAATCCTGCAATCGGCTTTATGATAAAATGAACTCAGCCCTTCTGCCATACTGCTTCATTATAGCACAAAGTAAATTTCCCGTCAATGGACCGATTCAAAAAAAAGTTCAGATTTTAATCGAAATTCCTGCCGAAAAGAGGCATAATTCAACCTCCGATATCGGCAGGAATTTTAGAATTTACCGGACTACAAATTCATAAGAAAAACTTCCTTCGATCCATTGCGGGAAATTTGTACCCCAATGATTATTGAATAAATTCACGACAAATGCGGGCGACTTTTTCCGAGGTCCTCCCCCGTTATACATGCATACCGCATTTTTCCCGAAAGATACAAGCGGCGCATCCTTCGAATACAGTTTCGTTTCACCGATACGCGCGTATCCGTCCATCGCCCACATTACCTGGTTTGCGTTGCGAACAAGATCTCTGTCTACATCCATCTCTTCGCCGCACCGCTCTACGACATATTCCCCGTGCGCACCCTCTTCCCTTACGATCAGATTTGCGCACTCCACAAGCGGCGTTGCCGCTTTATTTTCGCCCTTCAAAAGAATATGCAATTGCTGTCCGTCGTAGTGTAAGTGCATGGAAAGTTTTGCAAAATTACCATAATCTTTGAAGCTTTCCTTTGCCAGAATCCATTCAGTCTGAAAGGTGTTGCCTTCCTTTATTATTGCGCCTGGTCTTGCGCGGAATACCCTGCTTGAAATTTCCGGATAATACATCCGTCCGAAATCAGAAACCGACCAATCGAAAAACCTTGTAACATATTTTTTCACAAACGTATGCACGGCCTGTGCCCCGAATACGCGATACTCATACCCGATTTCAACGCGTTTGTTTCCGAACTGCGCGATAAGATTGTTTCCCTCGGCATATACCGAAAAGCTCTCTTCGTGATTCGCGCCTTCGGGCATTTTGACCTTTTTTTCCGCCGCACAACAGATTTCCTGCATCCGTGCCGAACGTTCGTGCTGTTCCTCCCAGCTTTTTTCCAACAACCGGTATTCGGGACGATTTTCTCGTTCACGTAAAAACCCGATGCGATCAAACGCGCGATCTGTTCCCAGATATTTCAATACGTTTGCCCCGAAAGTGTGTTCACAAAATACAAGGGCCGTTTTATAAAATTCTTCCTGTTCCGCGCTGATATCGACACCCTGCCGTATCGCCTCTTCCTCCACTTCATAAAACCTCTCTTTGCTGCGACGAAAATCCGAAACCGCGCGAGGCAAAGAACCGATACCATGGATCCACGTATCTCCCAGTTCTCCTCGTACCACGGGCAAATCTTGTAGATCGCATTGCAGCAATTCCCGCGCGAAATCGTCTAAACTGCCCGTCGAAAAATCATAGGAATCTCCGACTTTTTCGCGCAGCGATGCGACATAGTCTGCATCCTGAACGCCCGCATTGTCATATGTATGGCAGAGCGCCAGCCAGACCGGATATTTCCAGCCGCGCGGCGGAAACAACCCCGATCCGTAATTTTGATTGTACATCGTAAGTATGCGATTTCCTTTTTTATCTTCCCACCAAAACAGCGGCGGCACGTTCGGCGCTATGCTTGCCGCATTTTTACCCAAATGCAAAAATTTTACGCCGCGCCGCACAAGAGGCGCAATGATGGATGAAGAATGCCCGGGTACATCCGTCATCTTCGCACTGATCGGGAAAGATCTCCCGAACATGCGCACATATTCATCCGTGAACACAAAAAGATGATCCAATAGCTTTTGATCCAATAATTCCGTATGCATCGTGAACGGCAAAGCATGGCAAGTGATCTGCCCGTTTTCCACAAAACCGAAAAATTCCCCACGCAATTGCTTTGGACAACGCTCCGCCATCTTCATCAATAAATAAGACGGTAACGTCCATTTATACTGCAAGGACGCACCGTGATCTTTCGTAGCACGGCATACCGCCAAAGCATCTGAAAGCATTTTTCCGCAATATTGAGACAAAACATTTTCGGCAAGATCGGTATATCCATAATCAAAATGTGTTTTGAATACCGCAATAATTTTCTTTTTCATAAAATCTCCTGTTCTTTCATCCGAATAACCCCACCGATCCAAGCTCGTTATTTAACGTCATGAAAGGTTTATTATCTGCGACAGAAAAATTGCCGCATAGCATTGCGGCAATTTATTGTTTCGAAAAAAGGCTCTACGCCTTGAATTCAACGCTCTTTAATCGATTTTCAAAAATCCATCCGATCCGAGCTGCAAATGTCTAAGATCATACACTTTTCTGTCTTCCGCAAACTTTTTCTTTTCTGCATCGAGATCAGCAATGGTCTCCGGATACAGCTTGATGCGCAAAAAACGTACCTGCATATATTCCTTGCCGATCCTCTTTTCCAATATCTCTTTGCGGGCGGAATTCTTTACACTCGCAAATGCCAGCCGGAATGCCTCTTCCTGCGCTTCAATGTATTCTTTGGACCAAAAACGTCTGTCCATCAGCTCATTGAACACATCGAAGCTGTACAGATATTTTTGATACGCTTCTTCGATCATAAACCAGCGCGCCCGTTGCAATTCCAAAACATATTTCATATACGGAGCGGCTTCTCCGTAATATGCCGGCAAAAATTCATCGATCAGATCCTTTGTCTCTTGTGAAAGATCCCACAGCAGATTTGCCTGCACAAACTGTCTCAGCTCTTCAAAATTTGCTACCTTTGTACCAAACGAAGCTGCATCGTAAACAAATTCTACGCCCATTTCATGGAAGATCTGATAGTCTCTCCTGATCACATCAAAATTATTGAACGGTAACATGTAGTTTTCATAAATTGTGCAGTAAGACCAGATCTGCAAATCTTTACTGATCGCTTGCCAACCATAGAATGCTTCCCGATTGTCTTTGTTCTTTTCATCCAGATAATCGGCCGAATACACTGCATTGTACGGCACGATCATAACTTCCACATTCGGCGCCGCAACAAAACTTTTCTTGATCGCTTCGTACTTTCCCTTAAACTCATTGAATTTTACAGGCGGCTTGAACGTCATATTATAGGCAAATACCACAAATTTGATATCTCGTTCAGGATGATTTGCTTTCAGCCATGCTCCGACAGTCGTCGCCACTTCGTTTGTAAACTCCATGACAAGTCCGCTTGACGTTCCGTATTCCGCAATTTTTTGCTTGCATTTGTCACAGGTGCAAAAATCATAGGTGTCTTCCTGCCCGAGCATAAAATAACACCCTTCTTTTTCTTCTATGATCTCTTCGACACGGCGGATAAATTCTTCCTTCATTTCGCTGTTCGAAAGGCATAAATTCATTCCGTCAGGGCTGTACCAGTCGGGATGCTCCGCAAAATACCGATCCTTCGGCAAAATGCGAAAATAAGTGTGACAATGCTCGATCCAGCCCGAATACAAAGTATTTCCGAGGCGCAGCCGATACACATATTCCAAATCCGTTTCCGTATCAAGATAACCGAGGCTTCGGCGCGGAATATCCGGTATGTACCGTATATCCAGAACCGGTGCTTTCAAGACATCTCTTTTTTCCAAACGATATTCATCCTTTGCAAAGTAACGATAATTAAACATGATCCGCAAAAATTCATACACGGCAAATACGCACCCCTGCCCGCTTCCGTTAAAGAAAATCATCGTTCCAAAGCTGCGCAATTCCACTTCGTCTTTAAATTCGTTCTGTTTAAGCCCTGTTTTCAAATTTTCGTAAAGACGCGTATTCCCGACAGAAAAATAAAAGTTTGCCATATCAAACTCTGCCGAAGAATCTTTGATCACACTGAGCTTAACCCCCGTTGCCTGCTGAAAAAAGAATGCAAGTTCTTCTGCCGCACGTGTTTCCGTATCCGTCGGATTTTTCGCCACAACAATTTTATAAGGCGTCTTTTTGTTGCGCAACATATCGGTATCCGTCATAAAAATTTTGCTATTGATGTAAGCCATTTTTCACCTCGGTTTTTGATGCGGCGGCAGACGCTCGGCTGCCGCCGCCTTTATTACTTTTTCAAAATTTATGATCTTTACAGCTTAATATCGGAAGATTTACTCTTTAAAAGTTGCCGCATTCCTAACTTATCCCCGTTGCTTTAAGCCTGTTGTACAACTTTTAAAGTCGGGATCACGCCGTCAGAAACATTCCAGTACGTCGCGTCCAGTTTCGATGCGTCGAATCCGCTTTCCGCATAGCCCGCTTTCGTCGTTTTTACAACATTCGTACCTACAGGTATACCAATAGCAACAACATCCTGTCCATTTTCGTTTGATAAGGTATCACACAATACAAGAACATTGGAAAGAACAAAGCCAGCGCTTGCATTGACCAACGGATTTTCTTTTGTACCGTGCGCAATTCCGTTTGCCGTTACCACAATGTTGTTAAATGCGCCGCTGCCTTCGCCTGCGAGAATATAAATACCCCCGTTTATCCAAAATTGCTTATAATTATATTCAAGTTCCACGTCGTGCACATATCCGTCCACTGTACTGAACACAACATCGCCCCATTCTATATTGCCCGTCGCCGTGAGGTTGTAAACGATGCGGAGATTTTTCACTTCTCCGAACTTGCCCACCGTATCGATGAAGTTCATAGAAGGACCGCCTGCACCGGATGTTGCACTGATGGTTATCGTATGTCCTTTGCCGTCAAACACGCCGTTCAAAGCATTTAAAACCGATGCTGTAAGGTTACTTCCGTCAAACGTGAATTCAAGATCGGTGTTCAGGTTGAAGTTTACGTCCGTCCGCGACGCATTCGCCGTCAGATCTTCCAGAGAGTTGATCTCGATCGTCTGCGCG
>CASEFE010000121.1 GCA_949287105.1 uncultured Bacillota bacterium | reverse complement strand
GACAGCATCACGGCAGGCGTGGCGGCAAGTGAAACCGCGAATATTTATCATCAGGTGGCGGCTCGGAAATTGCAGATGGCTGCCGCGGTCAATGCGGGGATAAGCGGAACGCGTATTGCCCGTCAGAGAAAGCCCGCTAAGGAAGCACCGCAGTTTGATGAGGATTTTAATCAACGGGCAGATTCGTTGCCGGAGAATGCAAATCTGGTCGTTGTGTTTGGCGGAACAAACGATTACGGGCATGGCGATGCTCCTTTTGGTCGTTATAGCGATGATACGGTAAGTACGTTTTGCGGAGCGTGTCGGAGTCTGTTTACCAAGCTCATCGGAAAATACGGAAGGGAAAAAGTTGCCGTGATCACGCCGTTGCATCGCAACGATGAGAGCAGTATCCCGGGGAAGAAACCCCTTTCGGAATATGTAGAAGTGATTCGGCGCATGGCCGCAGATTTTTCGTTGCCCGTATTGGATATGTGGAAAAACGATACGCTCAATCCGAACGTGGCGGACCATGGAAAAAAGTATTTTTCGGACGGGCTTCATCCCAACGATGCGGGGCACGCTTTGTTTGGGGAGGCGGTCGCAGAATTTTTGCAATCGATATCGGAACCGCAGAATTAAAAAACAAGCATTTTAGCACCGAGAGAACAGAATATCAAAAATTTAAAGGAATTCGAAATGCAGAAAGGCATTTAGTAAAAATACAGCGCGCGGCGATCTTATTGATCGCCGCGCGCTTCAATTGTATTTTAAAGTAAAATGTTTTCGGCTTGAAGTTAAAACTTATTTTTTAGCGACATAACAGATACCTGCCGCTCCGGGACCGATGTGTACTCCGATTACCGAACATAAATTGGAAGCGTTTTTTATATATTCAGCATGATCCGGATGAATGGATTCTGCCAGGTTTTGACATTTATCTTTTGTTTTGGAGTAGATATAGAAGACGGGATATGCGGGGTCGATGGTATCTTCAAGAACCAATTGGCGGATGGTGCGGATCGCGCGTTTAGAACCGATCGCTTTCCCGCACATTTCTACGAAGCCTTTTTCGGATACCGTGATCACCGGTTTTAAGTCAATGATTTTTCCAACGAATGCAACGCTTTTTTTTAATCTTCCACCTTTATGAAGATATTCGAGGGTATCGACTACGGCATACAATTTCATTCTGGCGCGTACATCGTTCAACAAAGAAATTAAATCTTTTTCGGATTTATCCGCATTTTGAAGTGCGGTAAGAACGAGCATTTTTTCCATAACGGAAGCACCGAGTGAATCGTATATGCACACGTTGTCGTATTTACCGTTTTCTTTTGCGATAAGGGCACTGTTGTATGTTCCGGAAAGAGCGGAAGAAAGGGTGATGACAAAAAGTGATTCGTTTTTCTCTTTGGCCTGCGCAAAAAGAGTTTCAAAAGCGGACGGATTGATTTGAGAAGTCTGCGGGTGATCGGGGGAGGTTTCCAGAAGATGATAGAATTCATCATAAGAAATATCCACACCGTCGCGATATTCTCGTGCACCGAAAATAATGGACAGAGGCAGAACTGTAATGCCGAGATTTGTAGCTTCTTCCTGTGTAAAATTTGCGGCAGAGTCGGTGACGATCTTAAACATTTTCATTCTCCTTTTCCAGTTTCATCTGTTCGATGAATTGCTGAAAGATAAAGTCTACGTTTTGTAATTCCTGTTCATTGAGGCGTTTTTTCAGTTTGCTCAAAATAAAGCTGCCGTAACTGTCGGAGCTGTGATAATATTTTGTAAATTTATCGGTTACATGAATGCGAAAAGTTCTTTTGTCGGAAGTTTGTTCTTTACAGATATATCCTTTTTCCAAAAGAGATTTGATTTTGTAAGCCGCATTGGGCGAAGATATTTTCAAATAATCGGCAAACTCCGTAATCGTCGGATTTTTAAGAAGATAAATAACTTCTGCGGAAAAAAATTCGGTAGCGGAAAGCGAACCGGCGCGTTCACCGATCATTTCAAAAATATGCTGGTACAATTGCAATCGGAATTCTCTGTAAATAATTTCAAAATTTTGTTCAATCATAAAAATACCTAAAAATTTTTAATTAAAATATTTTAACTAATTATAAACAGAAGCCAAAAGACTGTCAAGTATTTGAGGATAAAAAATAAAAAAGGCGAGGAAGAGGAGAAAGGAAAGGGAGAATAAGTCAAAAAAATCATAACGGAAAAAAGTCAAAAAAATTTTTGAAAAGTTTATTAAAAGCGCTTGAAAAATTTCGGAAATTGCTTTATACTAATAGAGCATTTAGAAATAGGGGAATGGGGATGTAGCTCACCCGGTAGAGCGATACGTTCGCAACGTATAGGTAGTCAGTTCGAGTCTGATCATCTCCACCAAACCAGCCTTACTCGAACTTTTATTATTT
>CASEFE010000120.1 GCA_949287105.1 uncultured Bacillota bacterium | reverse complement strand
ATTTCCATTCCCATCTTTGTAAGATCCAGAACCTTTTTTGCCACAGGCAGAATGCGGTCTCCGGATGCCGTCTTGGTTCCGCATAACGGCGCTTTCGATACGTCTGTGGGCGTCCAGCTTTTTCCTTCGTCTTCACTTATAAACCAACGTTTGGCTTCGATTCCCAAAGTATGCGGCTGATCGTCTTCATCGTGTACCCAGGCGACAAGCTTTCCTTCTCCGATATTGAAAATACGCGGAAATTGATAATATCCCCATGGGCTTTGTTCACATACCGGACCGCGCGTAACCACAACGGGTTCATGCAGATGCAATTTCATCTTCGTTTTCCTCTCTTTATCGTCCATTTACCTTTATTTGCAAAATTCTCTCTATAAAATCAAAAATTTGTGTTGTTCTCTTTATCAACGATCGATGCGCGTGAATGTAAACATACGCGTAACGACCTCATTGGAATAGGCGTGCATCTCCTCTTCCGTAAATACATTTCCGAGGCGGATATTGCCTTGGCACAGCGCATCTCCATAAGCCTGAAACGCTATGGGATTTGCCCGCTTTTGCGGGCGCGATGCCACGGCATACAGGGCATTCGGATCCAGCCCCTTGAACCGCATACGGAAAGGAACTCCGCCGCATCTTTTTCCGAGCAACGCGACCGTTGCAACCGCCCGCGACCCGTCTTCGGACACGACGATCCAACCCGAAGCATCCCCTTCAAACACGCTGTCCGTCCTGTAATAGCGGCCGAATTGCAATACGTCCCGCCATTGTTTATAAAATGTTACCTGATTTCGGATATTTTCCAGCATCGTATCGTTCAGCGCGGTGATGTCAAATTCATAACCGAACGCGCCCGCCGATGCCACAGAAAACCGCGTATCCGGCGATGAACTGTTAAACGTGTGCGGGTTGGGCGACGATCCGACATGCGCCCCCATCGTGGATTGCGGATACCCGAATAGCGTTCCTTCCTGAATGGCAAGGCGGCTGCGCGCATCCGTATTGTCGCTTGCCCAGATCTGCGGCGTAAAACAGAGCATACCAAGATCGTAACGGTTCCCGCCGCTCGCACAGCTTTCGATCAGCACCTGCGGATATTTCTTTGTGATCGCGCTAAGCACCTTATAAAGTCCCAACGTGTATCGGTAAAACAGTTCTTCCGCGCCCGGAAGATCAAAGATACCGCGGTTGCAATCCCACTTTACATACGACGCGCCGCTCTCTTCGATGACCGACGAGATGGCGCCAATCATAAATTTCTGAACGGCAGGATTGGTCAGATCCAAAACCCGCTGATGCCGTATCTCCAATGTTTCTTTTCCCGGAACGGAAAGCGCATATTCCGGATGCGTACGGAACAGATCGCTGTCTTTGCTGATCATCTCCGGCTCCATCCAGATCCCGAACATCAAACCGCTTTTCCGCACCTCGTCGGCAAACTCACGCAGCGATCCGCCCAGCTTTTTACGGTTTGCCACCCAGTCGCCAAGCGAACAGGTATCATCGTTCCTGTTGCCGAACCATCCGTCGTCCATTACAAAAAGCTCGATACCGACCATCGCCGCACGCCGGCAAAATTCCAACAGTTTCTCTTTATCGAACGAAAACAGAAATCCTTCCCAACTGTTGATAAGAACAGGCCGCGCACGTTTTTTCCATTCCCCGCGGACGATATGTTCCGCAACAAAGGAACGCATTTCCATACAGACGTCCTCTTCTTTTTCGCCCCGCACAAAGATCGCTTCGGGCGCTTCAAATGTTTCGTCGGGTTTCAGTTTATAATTAAAAAGATAGTCATTGAGCCCCGAAAGCAATCTCAATCCGCTCACGGGCGAAAGATCAAATATCTCCCGATGATTTCCCGACCAGACCAGATTGCAGGCAACAGAGCCGCCTCGCGCATGGCGGTTGTTGGCTATGACAAACGGATTGTGCACATTCGAAGAAAGCCCCGCAAAACTTGCCGCCGACAAACTGCCGCCGCGCAGAATCGTACGATTCGGACAGCGTTCCCGCTGTGACGCCCCGTCCAAAGTGACAGCCTCCCAGTTTCCTTCGCCAAGATCCAGTTGCAGGCTCATACAGCGCCGTATCTGCAATGTCTCTTTGCCTGTATTCCGAATACGGACAGACGTTGCGATCACGTCGCTGTCCCCGAATACGGAAAAATACTGCAAAATTTCCAGCCCCATGCTGTCCAGATACCGTAAAAGCAAACTCTCCTTTGCTCCATACGAAGAAGGCAAAGCGCTTTCATAGTCCGGTTTTCCCTTTTTTATCTTTGCTTCGATCAGAACCGGACGCAATGTCCCGGACCCGTCGCCGCCTATGATATGCAGCATCGACTCGCGGTTGTTACCGTCACCGCTTGACGACAGAACACTCGCTTCACAATGCACGTCATCCGCAGAGGATAACAGAACCCCGTCCGTCCCCAAGCCAAAATAAGTATAATCTTCTGCATCCCGCAACCGGCCGCCGTAATACAAAATTTTCGGACGGTCTTCCAGCTTCAAAAGAAGCGTAGTATGCGGAGTATCCAGTTTTGCGATTGCGTTCTGAATGCGAATCACGGATTTTTCCTCTCTAAATCATTTTTTCGGTGCGGCGCCCGTGTTCGGGCGCCGCACTGTTTTTTGTATCCTGATCAAAAAACTTAAATTTCTGACACCGCCCTTTATGCCGCCGGAATAAAATGCATTTCGGTCACATAGAAGGTACCGCCTGCATTGCTGTTCGCTGCCATCTGCAAGCCGATATCGTTTCCGCTGATCTCCAATGCGCCTAGCGCTGCAATATCGATTTCCAGTGTATACCATGTTTCTGCGGCAAGATCTGCTGCCGCAACTGCATTGCCCTCGCCGTCTTTCCAAGCCGCAATGGTTGCATTAGAACTGTCAAAAGCCTGCAATCCGCCCTGGACATACCAGAACTGAATGTTTTTAAGATCTCCCGTAAAGTATACGTCAAAGGCAAATTTCCCGCCGCCTGCCGCATGCAAAGCGTTATAACGGTTGAGCGCCACTTTGGTCAGCTGTAAGCGCGAATCCCACGCACTCTTTGTGCTTGTATATTTGTATACACCGCTCTTTCCGCCGATCTCACTTTCTTCGGACGCAAGCGTCACATTCCCCCGTTCCAATTACAGAGAAGTAATCCGTCGGAACATTCAGCTGAATTTCTCCTTCTTCAAAATGACAATTGTCAAACCAGAACTGTCCTCCGGCTCCGCCGCCATTCACAAACGCCGCGATCTGCAAGCCTACGTCTTCGCCGGAATGTTCCATCAGGCCGAGATTATCAATTT
>CASEFE010000119.1 GCA_949287105.1 uncultured Bacillota bacterium | reverse complement strand
TTAAATTATTTTTTCAAAAGATCCAGCACAATTTCTCCCGCCAGAACAAGCCCCGCCGAAGAGGGAACAAATGAAATGCTTCCGATCCATTTTTCATCGCCCGAGCCGTCCGGCCGAACGGGCTTTTTCGGCTTTTCTTCGGAATACACCGCTTTGACGCCGGTAATGCCTGCATTTTTCAATTCTCTTCTCATGATTTTCGCCAACGGACATTCGCGCGTTTTTTCGATATCCGCCACCAAAAAACGAGGACTTAACTTGTTCCCCGCCCCCATACAGGAAATAACGGGAACGCCCGCCTTTCGCGCCGAAGAAAGAAGAAGGACCTTGGATTTCACGTTATCGATACAATCCGCCACGTAGTCGTAAGCGGAAAAGTCGAATCGGTGCGCCGTCGTTTCATCAAAAAACATCTCATGCGCCACGACCTTACAGGATAAAGAAATGTCTTGCGCTCGGTTTTTCATGACTGCGGCTTTGTTTTGTCCGATCGTAGAATGCAGTGCGATCAGCTGACGATTGAGATTGGACGGCGAAACGATATCTCCGTCGACAAACGTAAGGTTTCCGATTCCGGCACGCACGAGCGCTTCCGCGACATACGATCCCACACCGCCGATCCCGAATACCGCGACATGCGCGCCTTGCAGTTTTTTAAAATTTTCTTCGCCGAGAAGAGAGATTTCCCGACTGAATTCCTCTGTCATATTGCTCCTTATTTTTTTGACTGGGTAACGGCAAAAGGCTCTTGACACGCATTTTCCGCCGCTTCCACAGCAATTTCGCGTTCCCTTTCAGTCACTCCTTCGGGCACAAAACGAACTTCCTTCAATGAGACCCCGAGAACCGCTTTTGCAAACGTAAGCCCGACAACATATCGCCCAAAACCGAATGAAAGATGAAACCCGTCACGGGTCAAAGTATCTCCGATAAAAGAAGTGCGGGCATTCTGAACAGCCGTTCCGCACGGCACGAGCTTGGTAATCTCGCTGTGCGGCAAAACCTGCGTTTTTACGGCGTTCAAGATTCTTTCATACATACTTTTTTGGTTTCTATCGTACGGCACAAACCCTTCGCCGGAAAAATCCGACTGGTATGCCCACGTCATATTCCATATAAGTTTTGCCTGCGGCGCAAGCTCTTTTACATAGGCGATCAGTTCGCTCAGATACGGCTCATACATTTCCGGCCGACCGCTGAAATGGCTGGCTTGCTGCATGCTGATATAATCCCATTTTTCTTTTGATAACGCATCTTTCAAGCGATAGTCGGGCTGCGTATTCCAAACTCCCGAATCGTTTGTACGGAAAGCATAAGCGGCAAGATCTTTGTGCGCATTTTCTGCATGCGTTTCCAACGAACATCCGCCGATATACAGGTTTCCCAAAACCAGATCTTTGATTTTTGCACTCGCGGCAATCGAGTAAACATATTCCAGCGTATCGTCGGAAAAGCTGTTGCCGATTGCAAGAATTTTCATTTCCTGCCTCCCTTTTCGTCCGTTTTTTACATGGAATTATTATACACGCGGCAATGCTTTGTCGCAAGCAAAACCGAACAATTTTTTAATTTTTTGAAAAAAATTTTCAAATACTATTGAAATACGGGCATTCGTGTATTATAATAATTAAGAAGCGGACTTTTTATTTTAAATCCACCGTCCGCAGATAAGGGAGTAAAAACATGAGCATCAAGGGCAAAGACATCCGAAATATTGCGGTGATCGGGCACAGCGGCGAGGGTAAAACCTCTGTATGCGAAGCGATCCTCTTTAACGGTAAATCGACGGATCGGCTGGGCAAAGTTACCGAAGGAAATACCGTGACTGACTGCGACGAACAGGAGATCGCACGGAAAATGTCCATTTCGCTATCGACCGCATACACCATGTGGGACGGGGTGAAACTTAACCTGTTGGACGTTCCGGGTTTTTACGATTTTGAAGGGGAAGAAAACGAAGCGCTGCGCGCGGCAGGCGGCGCCCTGATCGTGACAAGCGCCACAGGTTCCGTGAGCGTGGGCGCCGAAAAAGCCATCGATAAATGTCTTAAAAACAAAATTCCGATGGTTTTGTTCATCAACGGCATGGACAAAGAAAATGCCGATTACAAAGGAACCGTCGCCGCGCTGACGGAAAAATATGCAGGTAAAATCGCACCGATCCAGATCCCTCTTATGGAAGGAAATAAAATGGTCGGTTATGTGAATGCGCTCAAAGAAACTTGCTATCACTTTGCGGACGAAGCAAAAAAACAGCCCGTTCCCATACCCGAAGAATTAAAAAGCACCCTTTCTCAAATGCAGGCAAACCTTACGGAAACAGCCGCCGAAAACGACGAAGCTCTTCTCGATAAATATTTTGAAGAGGGGCAGCTCTCCAAAGACGAAATCATTCACGGCATCCGCAAAGGTATCTACAACGTGAATACCATCCCCGTTATGGCGGGATCGGCTCTCCAAAACCGCGGTATCATCAACCTGATGGACGAAATCGTTAAATATATGCCCAGCGCGGAAGAAAGACGGGAAATCCTCGCTACTTCGCCCGATACTAACGACCTCGTGGGCGTGACTTGCGACGAATCGGCTCCGTTTGCAGCGCAGGTATTCAAAACCATCGTCGATCCGTTCGTGGGAAAACTCAATATCATGAAAGTTTTCCGCGGCTGTCTTAAAACGGGCAGCACCGTTTACAACGCCACGACCGAGAAAACGGAACGCATCAGCCAGATCTATCTTTTAAAAGGCAAAAAGCAGGAACCCGTTTCCGAGCTTTCCGCCGGCGATATCGGTGCCGTGAGCAAACTGAACGCCACCAACACGGGCGACACGCTCTGCGACGAATCGGCAAAAATCAAATTTGATCCCATCCATTTCCCCCGCCCCGTCCTCTCTATGGCCATTTATGCCGAGAAAAAAGGCGACGAGGATAAAATCTTTCAGGGTCTGAATAAACTTGCAGAAGAAGATTATTCGTTTGCCGTCACCAAAAACAAAGAAACCGGCGAAACGCTGATTTCCGGTCAGGGCGAGACACACCTCGACGTCATCAACAAAAAATTAAAAGCAAAATTTAATGTCTCCGCCCTCCTCAAAACGCCTAAGATCGCTTACCGCGAGACCATTCGCAAAACCGTCGAAGCAGAAGGAAAACATAAAAAACAATCGGGCGGACACGGTCAGTACGGCCATTGCAAAGTGCGCTTTGAACCCTTTGACGGCGAATTTGAATTCGCCGAAGAAGTTGTCGGCGGTTCCGTTCCCAAACAATACATTCCCGCAGTCGAAAAGGGACTCATCGAATGTTTGCCCAACGGCGTCCTTGCCGGATACCCCGTGACAGGGCTTCGCGCCGTTCTCTATGACGGAAGCTACCATGACGTCGATTCATCCGAAATGGCATTTAAGCTCGCCGCCGCCCTTGCCTTCAAGGAAGGACTCAAAAACGCAAAACCCGTTCTCCTCGAACCGATCATGAAACTGCGCATCGCCATCCCCGAAGCCTATCTCGGCGATATCATGGGCGATATGAATAAACGGCGCGGCAGGATCCTCGGCATCGACATGATGGAAGGGTTGCAGGTCGTCAACGCAGAAGCACCGCAGGCGGAAATTCAAAAATACGCCACCGATTTAAGAAGTATGACGCAGGGACGCGGTAAATTTACTGCCGAACTTGTCCGCTACGAAGAAGTGCCTGCTCCCGAAGCAGAAAAAATAATCAAGGCGCGCGAAGCGGAAAAAGAACAATAATTAAATTCCAAAAAACGGAATTTCGGCAATACCTTTTGCCGATTTAAGGCGAGGCGGAAAACCGCCTCGCTCTTTTTTCTGGCTTTCAGAATTTTTGTTTTTTACCAAAAAAAGGGACTCTGTTGCCCCTTTTTTTCGT
>CASEFE010000118.1 GCA_949287105.1 uncultured Bacillota bacterium | reverse complement strand
ATTTGATGCGCGTGTGCCGCAAATGATTTGCGTTTCTGCGACGCCGGCGGAATATGAATTGCAGGAAGCCGGACAGGTAGTTGAGCAGATTATCCGTCCTACGGGTTTGTTGGATCCTGAAGTTGAAGTGCGGCCGATCAAAGGGCAAATTGATGATCTGCTCGGAGAGATCCGCAAGGTAACGGAAAATGGCGGCAGGACGTTGATTACGACGCTGACAAAGCGAATGGCAGAAAGTTTGACAGATTATTTAAAAGAGAACGGAATCAAAGTACGGTATATGCACAGCGATATCGATACATTGGAACGGATCGATATTATAAACGGTTTGCGGAGTGGGGAATTTGATGTGTTGTGCGGAATCAATTTACTGCGGGAGGGGTTGGACATGCCGGAAGTAAAATTGGTTGCCATACTGGATGCGGATAAAGAAGGCTTTTTGCGGAGCGATACGTCGTTGATTCAAACGATCGGGCGTGCGGCGCGAAATGCGGAAGGAAGAGTGATTATGTATGCCGATACGATTACGGGCAGCATGCAAAGGGCAATGGATGAAACAAATCGTCGGCGCGCGGCACAAAAGGCGTATAACACGGAACATGGTATTGTCCCAAAGACGATCGTTAAAAAAGTAAATAGCACATTGAATATTACCAATAAGCAAGCTTCTGTTGGGGCGGACAAGATACGGACGGAAGATATTCCGGCGGAAATTGAAAAACTGAAAGCGTTGATGAAGGTTGCATCCAATCAGCTTGATTTTGAAAAAGCCATTGAAATCAGGGATACGATCAATCTATTAAAGCGACGACTTCGCAAGAGCTGACGGGGATAAACGTAAGGGCAACGGGCAATAATTGATGAAAAGAAATTGGGAACAGAACAGAATGAAAGAAGAAATTTTTGTAAAAGGTGCAAAGGCAAACAACTTAAAAAATATTGACGTGCATATACCGCGCAATACGCTGACTGTTTTTACGGGACTTTCGGGGAGCGGAAAATCCACATTGGCATTTGATACGATTTTTGCAGAAGGACAACGGCGGTATGTGGAAAGCCTTTCCTCGTACGCGCGTCAGTTTTTGGGACAGATGGAAAAGCCGGATGTCGAGTCGATCGACGGGCTGTCTCCGGCAATATCGATCGACCAGAAAACGACATCGCACAATCCGCGGTCTACGGTCGGAACGGTAACGGAAATCTATGATTATTTGCGTTTATTGTTTGCGCGAATCGGCATTCCGCATTGTCCGCAGTGTGGCAGAGAGATTCGGAGACAGACGGTGGACGAAATTGCGGACAAAGTTCTTTCGATGCCGGAAGGAAGTAAAATTCTGATCAATGCGCCGGTAGTTCGCGGGCGAAAAGGCGAATATACCAAAAATTTTGAAGCCTATCGTAAGAGCGGATATGGACGCGTTAAAGTAGACGGGATCGTCTATGATTTGCAGGAAGAGATCAAACTGGATAAAAACAATAAACATACAATATCCGTTGTAGTGGATCGCCTGGTAGTGAAAGAAGGAATCCGAAAAAGGTTATCGGACAGCTTGGAAAGTGCCTTGAAACTTGCTGACGGTCTGGTGGTTATTGATTGCGACGGAAAAGAAGACTTGTATTCAGTAAAGTATGCGTGTCCGGATTGCGGTATCAGTATTGAGGAAATTGAACCGCGTTTGTTTTCATTTAACACGCCGTACGGCGCCTGTCCTGAATGCGGAGGGCTTGGTTTCAAGCGATCGATTGATCCGGACCTTATATGTCCGGATAAAAGTAAGACGTTACGGGAGGGGGCAATCAAAATCAGCGGTTGGAATCTGGATTCTTCAACAATGACGCAGATGTATCTTACTTCTCTTGCCAAAGTATATAATTTTTCTTTGGATGTTCCGGTAAAGGATTTGCCGGAAGGTATCTATGATATGCTCATGTGGGGAAACGGCGGAGAAAAAATCGATCTGGAATACAATGCGTATCGATTTTCAGGGAGTTATAAGACGGCGTGGGAAGGCTTTGCCGTCAATTTGCAAAGAAGATATGATCAGACACAATCAGACGGAGTTCGTTGGGATATAGAACGCTATATGCGAACATCAGACTGTCCGGTATGCGGGGGTAAACGTTTGAAAAAAGAGGCGTTATCCGTCTATATCGGAGGCAAAAATATCGCGGAGTTATGCGATCTTTCGGTGTCGGATCTTTATGCTTTTTTTGATTCTCTGATTCTGACGGAAACAGAGCATCGGATTGCGGATGTAATATTAAAAGAGATTCGGGCGAGATTGGATTTCTTACGCAATGTGGGGCTGTCTTATCTGAATCTTGCGCGAAGTGCGGCAACACTTTCGGGCGGAGAATCGCAGCGTATTCGGTTAGCAACGCAGATCGGAAGCGGGTTGACGGGTGTTTTATATATACTGGACGAACCAAGCATAGGTTTGCATCAGCGTGACAATGAAAAACTTCTCGGAACATTGAAAAACTTGCGGGATCTTGGAAATACTTTGATCGTTGTCGAGCATGACGAAGATACGATGCGTGCTGCAGATTATATTGTGGATATCGGGCCTAAAGCGGGTATTCATGGCGGGGAAGTGGTTGCGTGCGGAACGGTGCAGGATATAATGAATGCTAAAAATTCCATTACGGGTGATTTTCTTGCCGGTAGGCGGAAAATAGAAGTTCCGCCGGTGCGCGTACCGCCTACAGAGCGTTGGTTTGAGGTCAAGGGATGTCGGCAGAATAATCTGAAAAACATTGATGTAAAGATACCTGTTGGGCTTATCACGGCAGTAACCGGAGTTTCCGGATCCGGAAAGAGTTCCTTGGTCAATGAAATAATATATCCGTATATGGCAAACGCGCTGAACGGGGCGCATGTATATCCTGGGAAGTGTGATGGATGTACGGGATTGGAATATTTTGATAAAGTAATTGCAATCGACCAGTCTCCGATCGGTAGGACGCCCCGAAGCAATCCGGCAACCTATACGGGTGTATTTACGATGATCCGTGATTTGTTTGCCGCTACACCGGATGCGCGGGAGCGCGGATACAAATCCGGACGCTTTTCATTCAATGTTTCAGGCGGAAGGTGTGAACATTGCTACGGTGACGGTATTATAAAAATTGAAATGCATTTCTTACCCGATATATATGTTCCCTGTGAAGTATGCGGCGGTAAGCGTTACAATCATGAGACGTTGGAAGTTCGCTACAAGGGCAAAAATATTTCTGAGGTTTTGGACATGACGATCGAAGAGGCTTGTGATTTTTTTCAGTCTGTACCGTCCGTCTATAATAAGTTAAAAACCATTTATGATGTCGGATTGGGTTATGTAAAGCTCGGTCAAGGCGCAACGACATTGTCGGGAGGGGAGGCACAGCGTGTCAAGTTGGCAACGGAGCTATCCAAAAGATCAACAGGAAAAACATGCTATATTCTGGATGAACCAACCACAGGATTGCACAGCTATGATGTCGATAAACTGATTAAAATTTTACAGCGGCTGCGCAGCGCGGGAAATACGGTGATTGTAATAGAACATAACTTAGATGTGATCAAAATTGCTGATTGGATTGTGGATCTTGGCAAGGAGGGAGGAGACGGTGGCGGTGAGATTATAGTCACGGGAACTCCTGAAACAGTAGCGGCGTGCGAAGAAAGTTATACGGGGAAATTTTTGAAAAAGATATTGTAAAAAGCTTATTTAGCGTAAATAAAAAGCAACCACAGTTGAATGGCTATGGTTGCTTTTTACTGTTCTAAACCAATTTATTTGTCCAAAAAATTGTTAAATAAGCTAATTTAATAATACTATGTCTGTCATAAATTGGTTTTTTTATTAAAAATCTGATGCAGTGTACGCATAGATTGAAACAGGATTCGTGTTTTAGGATCTTTAAAAAACATAAATAAAAAATCTCCTTTGAAATTTATCAGAAAACATTTTCAAATGTGATTCGGTAAGTTTGCGGTATTTGGCGGCATATGGTCAAAAGCACTTCAATTTTGGATAGTGCGTCTACATAGCTTTTTGTTTCAATAAGGCTGACCGCTTCACTTAACCAGTAATCTACATAGGAAATATCATTATGAGGAATTACTATGTGAAGAATCTTTTTTTCATTTTCCCATAATATCCGTACATTTTCTGCGTCTGTGCGTGTGGCGTTTTCAGCTCTGGTTTTTTTATCGAGAGTTTGCAATGCTGTTTCAAACTTGTCGAATTGTTTATCAACAAAAAGTTGCTCAAAATAGGCGGCTGCAATTAAAATTCCAAGTGTAATAAAAATTGATAAGAGGGTTTTTACCATGTGCTGCCCTCCGGTAACTTGATTCGGAAACTGCGATATTTTTCACCCTTGCATTGCAAATAAATTTTCCCGGTTCCGTCTAAAGTGAGTACAAACACTTTCTTTAAGTTTTGAACATTTTGTTCTTTTAATATACGTTTAAAGAAAATTTCGTCTGTACCGGTGAGTGAAAGGTTTTTTTTGTCGAACTTCCCGTCATCGATGATAACAACGGGTAAGGAACCCTTTTTTTCTTTGGGAAGATCTTCCCTAGCCATCGCAGTAAATTGCCCGCTGGATTCATAGAGTGCATAGGCCACTTCGTCGAGGGAGAAGAAGCCGGCAGTTCTCATGGATTCGATGAGGTCAGATAGATCAAGATGGTTTTTTTTGAGTTGAGAAATGTCAATTCCGTTTTTATTGATTACAACGGAAGGTTTTCCGCCGACAAGAGTTTTGAAGGGTGAACTCAGTAAATTGATAAAAAGAACGATTTGATGCATGAGAAGAATGGCGAGGATCGATACAACCCCATATAAAAGCGGAATGGAAGTGTCTGCCATAGGAATGCAGGCCAGTTCAGCGATTAAGAGCGTAATGACCAATTCAAACGGTTGCATTTCACCGATCTGTCTTTTTCCCATCAATCGTATAACGATAAGCAAGGCGACAAAAATAGCCGCCGTGCGCAAAAAGATAAGTCCCATGCTGGTAGTATGCGGAGGGCTTCAGAAAATATACAAAATAAGAACAGCCATATATATGGCTGTTCTCTATTTACATGGGTGAATTATACTATTAAGTGCAACACCTAAAGAAAAAAAGAGTTCATACAAATCTGTGGTAAAATAGAGTTGCGAAACCAAATTTT
>CASEFE010000117.1 GCA_949287105.1 uncultured Bacillota bacterium | reverse complement strand
TCGCCCGAAATATATTCGCCCTTTCGCTTTTCCAATTCCGTTAACATTTTTTCTTTCAGTTCCATGTATTTGATCATACCACAACCACTTTTAATTGTCAACCATATTCTATAAAAAGGTTGACAATTAAACAATAAAAAAACGGCAAATTCTGCCGTTTTTTTGTTCTTTAAATGAAAGCAAAATCTGTACTCAATGGCCGTTTATTACGGTGTAACACGGTTGATGTCACGAGGGAACAAAGAAGCATACCGTACATTCTTAAAGCCAAGCAAGTGCATCGTGATGCGTTCCAGCCCCAATCCTAATCCGCCATGCGGAGGCATTCCATATTTATGCGCCATTAAATAACTTTCAAAATCGTCCGGATTCATCCCGCGGGCACGCATTTTGGCCACTTGTGCATTATAATCATGAATTCTTTGACCGCCTGTGGTAATTTCAATTCCGCGGAACAGTAAATCAAAACTGAGCGTGTATTCCGGATCTTCCGGATCATCCATCGCATAAAAAGGTCTTTTTTCACTCGGATAATGCGTAACAAATAAGAAATCACTGTTGTATTCCTGCTTTGCCCATTTACCGAGCAATTGTTCTTCTTCCGGCTCAAAATCACGATAATCCGTGATCTTTTTCTTGAACTTCTTAGTAATGATCTCCTTTGCGTCCATAAACCGAATAGTCGGAATTTCATCGATGTTCGGCAAATTTACATTCAAAAGCGCCAATTCTTCACTGTATTCGCTCTTTAATAATTCCATAATATATTTCAGTGCGCCCGTTTCCATATTCATTATATCATGAAAACTGTCGATAAATCCCATTTCCAGATCCATACTGATATATTCGTTGAGATGCCGCGATGTATCATGATGTTCTGCGCGAAATACCGGCCCCACCTCAAAAACACGCTCATAAACAGGAACAAGCATTTGCTTATAAAATTGCGGGCTTTGCGCTAAAAATACCTGCTTGCCAAAATAATCGAGCCGGAATATATTTGCTCCACCCTCTGCGCCCTGTGCATTGATTTTCGGTGTGCGAATTTCTGTAAATTGCTGCGACAATAAAAACTCACGAAATCCACGGGCTATCCCTTCCTGAATTTTAAATACCGCACGCTCCTTCGGATTGCGCAAAGTAACCGGCCGAAAGTTCAGATTCAAATCGAGCGGAATATTGTCCAACTGCTTTTTATTGATCACGATCGGCATCATTTCCGCAGGCGTGGAAAGTATCTCGATATTATGAATCTGCAATTCGTAACGGTCTTCCCTCGTCTGATCTTTCACTACCTTTCCCGTAGCTTTCACCGCACAGCCTTCTACCACCTTCTCGTCCATGCGGTATTCGGAAAATTCAGGAGAATATACACACTGCACAACATCGCGTGCCGTACGAATAATTACAAAGGCAAACCCTGTCATCTCTCGTATCCGATGAATCATTCCCTTCAATACCACGACTTCATCTACGTGCTTTGAAAAATCTTTATATTCAACACTGGTTTTATCCATCACGCCGTTAATCTTGTCCATTACCCGACCTCACTAAAAATTTCTTTTCTATTGTAAACTTTTGTTAAAAAAATTGCAAGCAAATTCCAATGACTTCATACGCTCACTAAAAAATCTTGCTCTCCTTCCTCTGCTTATTAACAAATACCGCCGGCTCTTTACAGAGTCGGCGGGTAAACGTGCTTCTCCTTGTACAAAAGCTTTCTTTTACGCGGCACGTTTTAACGCACGTATTTTGCGCTTGATCGGAAAACACCAGAAAATCGAAACAATCCACAACAAAAGATAACAAACACCCGAAACCGCTATCATCCCCATAAAGTTGACACTCAAAGACGATAACATTGCCATACTTTCCCCAGCCATCTGCGGAGCTATTGCCATCGCCACAGTCGGCGCAACGAAAAACAGCAAACAGGGCAAAAATCCAAACAACTTAACATACCACATTGCCACTTTCTTGTTCTTTATAAAAATATGTAAAAGTGATAACAGTGCCAAAAACAACCAACAGAGTGCTGCGATCCCTATTCCGATCGCCGGTATCAACTGGAATACCATTTTCATCGTGTTCAGTGTTTCTTCATCCATTTCATCGGCCGCCGAAGTGATCTGTTCCAAAGGATTTTTTGTTTCCCCCTCTTCCCCGGATCCTCCAGCCATCGTGCTGATAACCGATATAAATTTAAATTCACCGTCCACTATTCCTTTATCGACAATCTGATCAAACATATCCGCTGCCTGACTCAGTTCTTCATCGGAAAGCGCTATATCTAACTGCTCAGAAGCAAATGTCTTTGCAAGCTGCGGAAACTTCGATTTCGCTTCTTCCGTTTTATTATCCGCAAGAAGCCTCACTATTTCTTCAAACTGCTCCGTCTCCACACTGGCCAAATCGTCTTGCGTGATGCCTTCCAATACCGAACTGACACCCACCACTAAAAAATTAGGAAATATTTGTTCAAATAAATCTTCCATTCCTGTTACAAGGCCCGCGATCGTTTTCGAAATATAAGAACGCACACCGTCTGTTCCTTCTTTCATTCCTGCCTGAAACATTTCGATCGGCTTAACCTGCAAAGAAAAAGTAAAATCAACATCGCGGAATACAAAATTCATCATTTCGGCCATTTCTTCCTGACCTTCCGCTCCGCTTCCCGTTTCACCGCCGGTCGATTCTCCGCCTTCCGATGAACCACCTTCTCCGGTTCCGTCCGAACCGGTGGAATTCTGCGAACTTTGTTTCATGGCATTTTCCATCACCGATGAGAAAAATTCACCCGTCATACGTACCTTTACCGTCAGCATCGGTCCAAATAACAATGTAACCAAAGCTACTACTGCCAGCAAAAAAATCACAATATTTGCCGGAATCAGTTTCCGATGCAATCTTTGATTTTCTGCCAATCGATTCTCCGTCTGCAAAAAAGTATCTTGTTTTTTCATATCCTACTCCTTTATTTTTTATATCTCTCCGATATAATATTTTTTTTCTTACAAATTATCAAAACCTTATCTGCTTTTTTAATAGGGCATTACATCTGCATTTCGGTAAATGGTAAAACGAATCATGTGCCCGTTTGTTTCCAGACTTTCTCCTTCTGAAATACATTCCCAATTTTTCAAATTATCTAGATTTTCAAAAAACACTTGAGCTTCACCGTCTTCCTCTACCTTCGTCGCAATCACTTCTGTACAGTACGGCAATAAGGTTCTGTACATCATTGCCCCCCCGACAACAAACACATCGTCCGCCGTATATTTCTTGATCTCTCGAAACAGTTCCTCAAGTGAAGACACCACTATGCAATCATCTCGCTTTTCTCCGTCCGGCCATAATACAATATTTACGCGGTTTTTCAAAGGTTTGCCGCCCGGGAATGACAGTAATGTATTGCTTCCCATCACAACAACTTTTCCCGTCGTCGTTTCTCGAAAATGCTTCATGTCCGCAGGCAAAGAAAAAAGCAAATCATTATTTTTTCCGATTCCCCATTTTTTATCTACAACAACTATTGCTTTCATATTTCCTCCGATTTTTGCGCTATTATGTGTGACATAATACTTCGTTTTTCTGTTTTTTATTAAATCGCAACAGGTATTTTCTCGTGAAATTCATTGTATTTATAATTTTCGAGCGTAAAACTGTCTTTGGTAAACTTATAAAAATCCGTTATAGACTCGTCAATTTTTAAAGTGGGTGCAGGGAATTGTTTGTTTTTTATAATCTTTTCTACGATCGGTACGTGCCTGTCATAAATATGCGCATCTGCAACAACATGCACCAGCTCCCCTGCTTCCAGCCCGCAAGCACGTGCAAACATCATTAAAAGAACACTGTATTGCACGACATTCCAATTGCTGGCCGCCAACATATCCTGGCTCCGCTGATTTAATATACCGTTCAACGTATTCCCTGTTACGTTAAACGTCATCGAATACGCACACGGATAAAGATGCATTTCCTTTAAGTCTTCCACATTATACATATGCGCTATGATCCGACGGCTTGCCGGCGTATTTTTCAAATCATACAGTACTTTATCTACCTGATCAAATTCACCCTCGGGAAACTGATATTTTTTTCCGAGTTGATACCCGTACGCCTTGCCGATCGAACCCGTTTCATCCGCCCAACTATCCCAAATATGCGAGGATAAATCATGAATGTTATTGCTCTTTTTTTGCCATATCCACAAAATTTCATCGATCGCCGATTTAAGATATGTTCTCCGAATCGTAAGGATCGGAAATTCTTCCCGCAAATCATAACGGGAAACCTGACAGAATTTTTTTATGGTATGCGCAGGAGTTCCGTCTTCCCACCGCGGCCGAACTTCACGATCCGTGTCCCATACACCATTTTCCAAAATATCCTTACAGTTTTTTATAAAAATTTCGTCAGCTCTGCTCATTTTTCTCCTCTCTAACAATTCTTTACACTTTTATAGTATAATTCTTTTCACCCGTGCGCCCTGTACATATCTCTTTTGAGAGCCTCCTCCCAATTAGCCAACTTTTCTACCCTTCGGGCTTCGTCATATTCCGGCATAAAAGCCTCATACTGCTTTCTCCCTGCACGCAAAGTGGCAAGATCAGGATAAAAGCCCGTATAAAGGCCAGCTAAATACGCCGCTCCAAGTGCAGTAGTTTCCATAATCTGCGGCCGCAATACTTCCGTCCCGAGAATGTCCGCCTGAAATTGCATCAAAAAATTATTGGCGCTTGCTCCCCCGTCCACACACAAACGACTGACTTCCCGACGCAAATCCTGTTCCATCGCATGCACAACATCAAATACTTGTAACGCAATCGATTCCAATACAGCGCGCACCACATGCGCCCGCGTTGTACCGCGCGTAATGCCATACAACATCCCACGGCATTCCGAATCCCAGTGCGGCGCACCCAAACCTACAAACGCAGGTACAAAACAGACACCACCGGCATCCGGAACAGAAAGTGCAATTTCTTCCGTATCCGCGGCATTCTGAATCAGTCCGAGACCGTCACGCAACCATTGTACCGCCGCTCCTGCTATAAAGACACTGCCCTCCAAAGCATAATCCGGTTTTTCCAGCGTCGCCGTAAGCGTCGTTATCAGCCCATTTTTAGACACGACCGCTTGTTTGCCCGTATTAGCCAGTAAAAAACATCCTGTTCCATAGGTGTTTTTCGCTTCCCCCGCCTCGGTACAAAGTTGACCGAATAAAGCGCTTTGCTGATCACCTACAGCCGCACATATCGGTATTTCCCCACCAATCGACCGCGCCGTAGAAATTCCATAGTCGGCTCCTGACGGTTTTACCTCCGGCAACATCGTTTTCGGTATTCCAAATAAATCACAGAGTTCCGAGTCCCATTCCAATGTATGAATATTGAAAAGCATTGTACGCGATGCGTTGCTGTAATCGGTCGCATGTACTTTACCGCCCGTCAGATTCCACACCAAAAAAGTATCTATCGTTCCGAACAATAATTCGCCTTTTTTCGCTCGCGCGCGCGCAAATGGAACATTGTCAAGAATCCATTTGATTTTAGAAGCCGAAAAATACGCATCCGCGTTCAAACCTGTTTTTTCATAAACCAACTTCCCGTGCCGTTCCTTGATCTTTTCACAATACTCCGAGGTACGCCGACATTGCCAGACAATTGCATTGTATACAGGTTTTCCCGTAAATTTATCCCATACAACTACCGTTTCCCGCTGATTCGCAACCCCTATCGCCACAATCTCTTGTACAGATACGCCTCCCGCCTTCAATGCTTCCCGAAAGGCCTGCAACTGTGATGCCAGTATTTCTTTCGGATCATGCTCCACCCAGCCGGGCTTCGGATAAATTTGCCGAAATTCTATTTGTGACTTCGAAACAATTTTTCCCGTCCTGTCAAAAACAATCGCACGCGAACTTGTTGTTCCCTGATCCAATGAGACTATATACTTTTTGTCCATTTTTTCACCACGCTCAAAAAGCATCTTTTTCAAGTTTTTTCCATCGCCGAGCAATGAACCGCATCCGCAATCCCAAAGGCAATATGCGCGGCACCGTTGCAATAAATTTATTCCAGAAACCCGGACGATAAACTCGTTTGTTCCGCTTGACCGCACGAATACTTTTTTCCGCTATGTACGCAGGCGTTTTTGCCGATAGCTTGCCCCATAGTCCTTGCCCTTTTATATCTTTTATTATATCCGGCCGCGTATATACCCCACCCGGTTCCACGACCGTAACCTTTACCCCTTCTTCCCGTAGCTCTACTCTTAATGAGGAAAAAAAACTTTCCAGTGCCTTTTTTGTCGCACTGTAAATTGCAAAATACGGCATCGGGTATACAGCGGAAATGCTTCCGATCGTGACAATTTTAAAGCCCGGTGTCCTGCGTTCAAGAATAAACTTTGTGACCGATAAAACGCTTTCCAAATTAACACGGCATTGATACACTATTTTACTCTGCGTATATTTTTCAAATGCTTTCTGCGTATCAACGCCGGCAACATTGCATAACATGGAAAAATCATATCCCTTACTTTCAATGTATGAAAATATCTCTGCACGGCTTTTTTCATCCGTAAGATCGCATGCAAAGTAATCGATCTGCCTTGCCGGAAATTTACACAGCAACTCTTCTTTCAGACTCGCAAGCTTTGCCTCACTTCTGCCAGTCAAAAATAAATTTCCTTCCTGTATACACCGCTTGGCAAATGCTTTCCCTATTCCGCCCGTCGCTCCGCTTATAAAAATGTATCCGTCCCACTTTTCCATATGGTTTCATTTTACCATATATACGGAAAAATGTAAAGTTCTATCCACAATATATCGCGTTTTTTTATGTTTCCATGCCTATATATTTGACAAAAACATATCTGTCATCTATAATAATGTGAAATAATCAAAATCAGAGGAATTATCATGCGTGTTTTAGCTATTAACGACATTTCCTGCGTAGGCAAATGTTCCCTTACTGTTGCTTTGCCCATTATCTCCGCTTCCGGCGTTACCTGCGATATTTTGCCTACCGCGATTCTTTCGACCCATACAGGCGGTTTCAAAGGCTATACTTTCCGTGACCTCAGCGATGATATCCCTGCCATCCTTTCACATTGGAAAAGCCTTGGCTTAAAATATGACATCATCATCAGCGGATATCTTGGCAGCATTTCTCAGATCGAGATGGTCAAAAACATAAAAAAAGATTTTCTTAAAACAGACGGTTTGATGATAGTTGACCCCGTCATGGGCGATAACGGACTTCTTTATGCTCATTTCGATGATAACTTTGTGCAGGAAATGAAGGGCCTTTGCCGCAGCGCAGATATACTTATTCCGAACCTTACAGAAGCCTGTTACCTTACCGGTATTGACTACCACAAAGCCTGCGAAGGAAATTACACCGCCGTCTTGGACGCGTTAAAGACCCTTTGCCGCCGTCCTGCCGTAACCGGATGCGACGTGAAAACAGAAAACGGCACGACTTTGAGCACCGTTTTTTATACCGACGACAACGGGAATACCAAAACATATTCCACCACAAAAATCGAAGGAGCTTTTCATGGCGCCGGCGATGTTTATTCCAGCGCGCTCGTGGGCGCACTCGCACGCGGCATTCACCTCGATACTGCCGTTCAAATCGCAGCAGACTTTACCACTGCCTCCATACAACAGACAAAACTCGATCAAACTGAGGCGCGTTATGGCCTGAATTCGGAAAGTCAGATGTATTCTTTCTTGCAAAATCTCGATAAAGCAAGCAAAAAATAACGGATACTTTGTTTCTTTAAAACTTAAAAGCCCCCGAAAAACGATTGTTTTTCGGGGGCTTTTAAGTTTGGTAGCCCCACGGGGACTCGAACCCCGGTTTTCGCCGTGAGAGGGCGACGTCTTAACCGCTTGACCATGAGGCCTTCAAGCAAAATGCTTATAAATTATAGCATAATTTCAGCATATTGGCAAGCCGATTGACTCTCTTTTAAGAAAAAATTTATAAAAAAAGATCCGCCTGTGCCGCAGAACGAAAAAGTGTTAACCCGCTCTCG
>CASEFE010000116.1 GCA_949287105.1 uncultured Bacillota bacterium | reverse complement strand
ATCAAAACCTTAGCGGAGAGGAGAGAAAATATGCTGTGGCTCAGACTTCCTGAAAAAGTATATCACAAGAAGGGCTGCCTGCCCGTTGCACTGGACGAACTTAAAAACGTCATGGGCAAGAAAAAGGCGTTTATCGTTACCGACGAATTCCTGTACAAAAATAATTATATCAAACCCATTACGGACAAATTGGATGAAATGGGCATCCGTTACACCTGCTTCTATGATGTGGCGCCGGACCCGAATCTCGCTTGCGCGAAGGCGGGTGCGAAGCTGATGGCGCAATTCCAGCCGGATGTGATCATCGCATTGGGCGGCGGTTCTGCGATGGACGCAGGCAAGATCATGTGGGTATTGTACGAACATCCGGAAGTAGACTTTTTGGATATGGCAATGCGGTTTATGGATATCCGCAAGAGGGTATACACCTTCCCGAAGATGGGCGAAAAGGCGTATTTCATCGCCATTCCTACGTCGGCAGGAACGGGTTCCGAAGTGACGCCGTTTGCGGTCATCACCGATGAAACGACGGGTATCAAATATCCGCTCGCCGACTACGAACTTTTGCCGAAGATGGCGATCATCGACGCAGACTTTATGATGAATATGCCGAAGGGACTGACGTCGGCATCGGGTATCGATGCGCTGACGCATGCGCTGGAAGCGTACGCATCTGTCATGGCAACGCCGTATACGGACGGGCAGGCGCTGGTTGCGGCGAAGACGATCTTCGAATATCTCCCCCGCGCCTACGAGAACGGTGCAAACGATCCGGTCGCGCGCGAAAAGATGGCGGACGCGTCCACAATGGCAGGTATCGCGTTTGCGAACGCGTTCCTGGGCGTATGTCACTCGATGGCGCACAAGCTCGGAGCCTTCCATCATCTGCCGCACGGTGTTGCGAACGCACTCATGATTTGCGAAGTGATCCGGTTTAACTGTGCGGAAGTTCCTACGAAGATGGGTACATTCCCGCAGTATGCGTATCCGCATACCAAGAGACGTTATGCCGAAGTTGCGGAATTTTTGGGGCTTGGCGGCAAGGATGACGACGCAAAGGTAAAGAATCTCATCAAAGCCATCGAAGAACTCAAAGAAAAAGTCGGCATCAAAAAGACGATCAAAGATTACGGCGTGGACGAGAAAAACTTCCTCGACCGTCTGGACGAAATGTGCGAACAGGCGTTCGATGACCAATGCACGGGCGCGAACCCCCGGTATCCGCTCATTTCCGAGATCAAAGAAATGTATCTCAAGTGCTATTACGGTAAATAAGGAGGAAACTTATCATGGCGGAAATTATTCAGAAAACGGAAAAGAAAACCATTTATCGCGAAGGAAAGACGCTCGTCAAGCTGTTCAATGACGATTATCCCAAGTCGGATGTCCTCAATGAGGCGCTCAATACGGCACGGGTAGAAGAGGGAACGTCGCTCAACGTTCCCGCGGTACATGAGGTCACGAAGGTCAACGGCGAATGGGCGATCATTCTCGATTATGTGGAGGGAAAGACGCTTCAACAGCTGATGGATGAAAATCCCGACAAATTGCACCAGTATCTTGAAGAGTTTGTCGATTTGCAGGTAGAGATCCTCAACCAGAAAGTGCCGCTTCTGACCAAACTCAAAGATAAAATGCACCGCAAGATCAGTGCGACCAAGTTCGATAAGACGACGCGTTACGATCTTCATATTTTGCTCGATTCGCTGCCCGCACACGATAAACTTTGCCACGGCGATTTCAACCCCGGGAATATTATCGTCAGTCCCGACGGCAGGAAGTTTGTCATCGACTGGGCGCATGCGACGCAGGGAAATGCGCGTTGCGATGCGGCACGTACCTATCTTTTGTTCAAGCTGGACAAAAAGGACGATCTTGCGGAAGAATATCTGCGTTTGTTCTGCGAAAAGACGGGGATCGCCAAACAGCTCGTTCAAAAAGCATTGCCGATCGTTGCGGCAAGCCAAACGACCAAAGCCGTTCCGGAAGAACAGGCGTTTTTGGAAAAGTGGGTCAACGTTGTCGACTACGAATAAAAGAGAGAATGGCGATTCAATCGAAACGCTTTCACAAAAAGAATTTTGTAAAGAAAAGCCGCGCAAATTTTGCGCGGCTTTTGAAATTCTGCATAGAAAAATTGAAAAAATCATGTAAAGTGTGCCGCGCTTTTTACTTGTGCGCGGTTTAAGAATGCAAAGGCACGCCTTTTTCAAGGCGTGCCTTTTAAGATAATAAAGCGAGGGAAAAATATCGTTTTCAGAAAAAAGAAAAAGAGATTTATCTTTAAGAAGAATTAAAAAGAAGAGAAAGTTTTGTTATTGAAAGAAAAAAGCAATGTCAGTCTGAAAAAAGAAGGGATTGAAAAAAATCCAAATCTTCTTTGGAGATCAAGGCGGAATCAAAAAGAAATTTTGTATTATACGGCTCGATCATGTTTGCCGCGGTCTTGATGATTTCTTCGATCAACGCTTGTTTGGTCGGTTGAAGCTTTTGTTTTACGCAATAAAACTTT
>CASEFE010000115.1 GCA_949287105.1 uncultured Bacillota bacterium | reverse complement strand
GAATATTTTGGCGAGAAAGCGGAAAAATTGCGCGGAGCAGGCGGAGAATTCGGCGCGGCTACGGGAAGACCCCGCCGCGTGGGCCCGTTTGACGTTGTGGCATCAAAATACGGAATTCGCTGTCAGGGTGCGGACGAAATCGCTTTGACAAAATTGGATATTCTTTCGGGCTATGAAGAATTGGAGGTCTGTGTCGGGTACGAGTTGGACGGCAAAGTTTTGACGGAGTTTCCGTTTACCGACGTATTGGACGACTGCAAACCGGTCATGAAAAAATTGAAGGGCTGGAATTGCGATATATCCAAATGCCGTAAACCCGAAGATCTGCCGCAGGCGGCTCTGGACTACATTCATTTTATAGAGAAAGAATGTGAATGTAAGATCAGATATGTATCGGTCGGTGCAGAGCGGGAAGCGTATATTGAATTTTAATGAAACGAAACAGGCGGCATTCACAGCGGGAATGCCGCCTGTTCTGATCATTTACCGTGTGCAAGCGTTTTTTGGCACCGGCTTGACTTATGCGGCCGTATCGGCTATAATGTTTGAGGAAGCGAAGGAGGGGGACTGAATGGAGAAAGTGAACAACGTTGCCGTGTTGATCGATGCCGAGAATGTAGGAGCGCAGAACGCAAAACAAATTTTTGACGAAGCATCGAATTACGGAAATGTGATCGTCAAGCGGATTTTTGCGGATTGGTCGAAGACTTCGGTCAAGGGCTGGCGGGAGGAAGTGAACCGTTTTTCGATGACAGCCGTACAGCAATTTGAAGTTTCTCCCCGCAAAAATACCATTGACATAGCGCTGATCATTCAGGCTCTGGTCATTTTATTTGAAAAAGACGTAGATGTATTTTGCATTGCGGCGGGCGATTCGGATTACACAAGGCTTGTCCGTGAATTGCGGGAACGAGATAAAACGGTCATCGGTTTGGGCGGCAGGAATGTAAATCAAAGTTTTGTCAATGCGTTCAATGAATTTATTTATCTGGATACGGGCGAGGAAGAAAAGGCTGTCAAAAAACACGGAGAAGAGAAAAAGAAAGTTATGCCGCAACCGCAGCCTCAGCCTCAGCGTGAGGCGGAACTTATCGATGCCAAGCGAAAGAGCGATCTTCATAATATCATTGACCGAATGATCGACAACAACGGCAAGGCTTTTTATGCGCAGATCTCGTCTGAAATGAAACAAAAATATTCCGACTTTATTCCCAAAAATTTCGGATGCAACTCGTTCAAAAAATTGATGGAAAAGTTGCTTCCCTGTTTGAAACGTTACAGCGTGGGAACAGAAGCGGACGGTACAAGCCTGTATCTTGTGCGCAGTCCCAAACGCTGAAAGGAGAAAAAATGGCTGAATCCGATTTATATAAATTATTTTCGCAATATGACGGCGAGGTGGACTTTTCTGATTTTTCGCCCGAAGAATTGGAAAATATGCTTCGGGAAAACGGTGCGGAAAAAAACTTCAAAGAAAAATACTTTGCCTATTATGATGATGTAAAGAGTAAATCGCTGAAAAAGCAGGACTGGTAAAATATTTTACGAAAATTTGTCTTTTCCGTCGATCGGAATGAAATATAAAATACTATGCAGTGAAGCCGTAAAGACGGCTTCACTTTTCTCTTGTTATATTTTGTATGATGAAAGAGCTGTGAAATTCCAAAAAATCTTCAAAAACTAATTGACTTTTGTTAAGATATGAAGTAATATATTTAATAATTAAGACCTTAACATTGTTATGACGGAGGGGAAAGGAGAAAAAAGTGGATGCGAATGAATTGATGCAATCGGTATACAATATCGCGCATAGATTGGATGAAATTCGGATCTTCAAGAGAGATTTTCCGTTCAACAATACGGAGATGCAAATGATGCAGGAAGTGGTGGCGGCAAAAGAAGAGGGAAGACGGATCATATCAAGCGGTCTTGCGAAAAAACTCGGGGTCACGCGGTCGGCGATATCACAAATCGTGAGCAAGTTGGAACAGCGCGGGGTTGTGCGCCGTATGCCCGACGGAAAAGACAGGAAGAAAGCGTACATAGAGCTTTCGGAAGGTGCTTTGAAAATCTACAACGAGTTCAAAGAGCGCGCCAATCGGATCATGCTTGAAGTGAGTCAGAAATTAGGAGAAAAGAAAGTCGAGGCATTTATTAACGGGGCGGATGAATTTATCGGAGTTTTTGACGAAGCGGTAGCGAAAGTAGAAAATGAACAATGAGCGAATGGGATAGTAAAGCGCAGGATTGCGCGAAAAGGAGATAGATATGTCACAGGCGATGTTGAAGCTGGAAGCAATAACAAAAGATTATAAAGTGGCAGACAATACGGTTCATGCACTCAAAGGTGTATCTCTGTGTTTTCGGAAGAAGGAGTTTGTAGCGGTGCTTGGGCATTCCGGGTGCGGTAAAACGACGCTTTTGAATATCATCGGCGGATTGGACCAGTATACGAGCGGGGATCTTGTGATCAAGGGCATTTCCACGAAATATTATAAGGACAGCGATTGGGATGCTTATAGGAATCATAGCATAGGGTTTGTATTTCAGAGCTACAACCTGATCCCGCACCAAACGGTTTTGGGAAACGTGGAGCTTGCCTTGACGTTGTCGGGCGTGTCCCCGCAGGAGCGGAAAGAGCGTGCAACGCAGGCGCTTATCCGCGTAGGCTTGGGCGGTGAGCTGAATAAAAAACCGAATCAGCTTTCGGGCGGACAGATGCAGCGTGTAGCGATTGCGCGTGCGCTTGTCAATAATCCGGAAATACTTCTTGCGGACGAACCGACGGGGGCGCTGGATACGGAAACAAGCGTACAGATCATGGATCTTATTAAGGAAATTGCGGGGGAAAGGTTAGTCATTATGGTGACGCATAACCCGGAATTGGCGCAAATGTATGCTTCACGTATCGTCGAGTTGAAAGACGGGCAGATCGTGAGTGATTCCGATCCGCTGGTGGAAGACTCAAAAACGGAGCAATCCGTAAATTCAGAGGAAGCGGTTTCCAAAAAGGAAATGCGAAAAAGACGGAAAAAGACGAGCATGTCATTCTGGACGGCATTTCTGCTTTCGGGAAGAAATCTTCTGACGAAGAAGGGACGTACGGCCGTTACCTCGATTGCAGGCAGTATCGGAATTATATCTGTGTGTCTTGTACTTGCATTATCGAGCGGTTTTTCCAATTATATCGTAAAGACGGAAGAGGATATGCTTTCGTATTATCCTCTGGAAATTACGGAAACTACGCTGGATATGGAATCGATTCTTTCGGGATTTTCTTCGGCATCGGATATGCCGGATCTGAGCCAGTTAGGGGATAAAATTTACGTCAATTCCTTTTTGACGGAGATCGCGCAGGGCATGGCGATGACGAATAATATTTCCAAGGAATATGTTCAGTATGTGGAAGATATGCCGAAGGATTATTACTATGCCATTCAGAAAGGGTACGGAGAAAGTCTGCCGACAAATATTTATACGACGGTAACGATTCAGCCGTTTGCCCTGGAAGGAAATGATATGGAGATCACGACGGGGATGTCGCTGTCGTATCTGAAAGAATATTACACAATGATGCTTTCGGAGCAGACAAACAATCCGGAATACGCACAGCTTGCGGGGTTGGTAGGTTATCTCGGCGATGTGGTCAATAAGATGCCCGGATCCTCGGCGAACGATCAAAAAGACGGAACTTACCTTGATTATGTGGATTTACAGTATGACGTTGTGGAAGGTCGGTTGCCTGAGAATTCCAGCGAAGCGGTGATCGTTGTCGGCGGAAACAATGATATGACCGATTTGTTGCTGGCGCAGCTTGGATTTATTTCGCAGAAGCAGTTTGTGAATTTGTTTACGCATGATGATCCGGATGCGACGATCGAGATTACATACAAGGATTTGCTCGATAAACAATACACACTCTTCTTTAACGATACAATTTATAAAGAAAACAGCGACGGCGGCTATCCGTTTAAGTATCAAGGAACGATGCAGAATATAACGGCGCAGGAAGGCCAGGGAGTCAATGTGGACGTTGTAGGCGTATTGCGCCTGAAAGACGGGTTGACATATGGATGTCTGTCTGCGGGGCTCAATATTACCGAACAGCTGGTGGAAGAATATATAAATTCCAATGCGGAAGTCGGAGAGAACAACGAGATCAATTATAAGTCGGCGATATTGAAGTGGATGAATACGGAAGGGCAAGGGTATAAGACCGTAGAGGGACGCACGGAATATTATATTCCCGCCCAGAAAGGCATTTATCCGACAGGCGGAACGATGTATAAAGATCAGAGTGAATGGAAGAGCGCACAGCGATCGATGGGAGGAGATCCGGCGCCGAACGCACTGTATATTTATGCGCGAGATTTTGGGACTAAAGATGATATTACCCGTTATCTCGATGTTTGGAATAATACGCATGAAGAGGCTGACCAGGTTCGTTATACCGACAAAGTAGGGCTTCTCATGGGAATGGTACAGACGATTCTCGATGCGATTACATACGTTTTGATTGCGTTTACCGGAATTTCGCTCGTTGTATCCACCGTTATGATCGGTGTGATAACCTATGTATCTGTTGTGGAACGTACAAAAGAGATCGGTATTTTGCGATCCATCGGTGCACGAAAGAAGGACATCAAGCATGTCTTCAATGCCGAAACATTTATTATCGGACTTTGTGCTGGGCTTTTCGGTATAGGCGTCGCCTATTTGTTGCAGTTGGTGATCAATGCGATCCTTACACCGCTTACCGGTATCGTAGGATTGGCATCGCTGCCTGTTTTAGGGGCATTCATTATGGTTGTGATCAGTGTGGTTTTAACACTGATATCCGGTTTATTGCCTGCTTCGGCGGCAGCCAAACGCGATCCTGTTGTAGCGCTTCGCAGTGAGTAAGTTGAATAGATTGCACAATAAAGTGCATGTTATCTTGAAAAAGCCCGGAATGCAAAATGAAGTGAACCCCAAAGTTTGGACAAAAAATATAATTAAAATGCTTGGTAGTGAGTTCGGTACCCAACCGGGCTCATTCCT
>CASEFE010000114.1 GCA_949287105.1 uncultured Bacillota bacterium | reverse complement strand
TGTCTTCCAACAAATCAATGCGGACCCGATAGAAGATAAAGGCGTAGTTGAAAATCTTCAGATTTATGCTACACTTGGCACGGATATTCCGGCAAACAGCGGTGCTTTATCTGAAAAAGGCATGTTTGGGCAGGTACGAAATGTTTACGCAGAAGTAAAATTTGTCGGGGATATGGCAGATGGCGGAAAGCGTGGGGCGCTGTTTGGGCTTGTCCAAGGGAATGATTCTATTCCTTGGGCCAATGTTGAGAATGTGGTTGTCAAAGTTACTTTAGAGAATGTAACGGCGTCAAATACAGTTGGAGCATTACTGATAAATCAGCCTGATCCGAATTATGGTTATGCGCGCGCAAAAATACAAAATGTAATTGTATTCAGTGCGGATGGCCTTGATTATCAGTTGGAAGGTTTAAGGGCTGGCGTTTCGAGAACGGGCGTGTATGAAAATGAAGATGCATTTAAGAGCGCTGCAGAGGCGGAAAAGGCTGATCTTTCGACATTCGATACGGAAATATGGGATACATCTTCGGGCATTCCTGTTTTTCGTGCCTGAATTTTACAGCAAACTTTATGATAAAAACGCAGAGGGAAGTTTCCCTCTGCGTTTTTATCATGCATTGGTATTTTCTTTTTAGCATTGACAAGGGGAAAAATCATGATAAAATTTATATTAATATAGGGCAGTATGAGTTTTCATGCGGCAGGAAGTTTTAGGGAGGAAAAGAAAATGAGGGTTGCGACAGACATTGGGGGTACTTTTACAGATCTTGTTGCGATAGATGATTGCGGGAATCTCTTGTTTGAAAAAGCACACACAACGCCTCCGAATTTTGAACAGGGCGTTATGGATGTAATCAAAAAGAGTGGGATCGAGCCGCGTTCTATCGTAGAATTTTTTCATGGTACTACGACGATCATCAACGCACTTACCGAGCGTAAGGGAGCAAAGACTGCATTGCTTACTACAAAAGGTTTTCGCGATGTTTTAGAATTGGCTAGAGGAAACAGACCGGATCTGTTCAATATGGTTTTTGAAAAGCCTGTGCCGTTTATACCGAGGTATCTGAGAAGAGAAGTGGAAGAGCGCGTTGCGTACGATGGAAAAGTAATCACACCGCTCAATCGTAAGAACATACAAAAAGCAGTGGAATATTTTAAAAAAGAGAGGGTAGAATCTATTGCCGTATGTTATATAAATTTATATGCGAATGAATTTCACGAGCGGGAAACGGTAGAATATGTAAAGAAATTATGGCCGGATGTTTTTGTCTGCCCTTCGGTCGATATTATCAAGGAATGGCGTGAGTACGAACGTACTTCAACAGTAGCTCTAAATGCCTATGTAATGCCTGTTGCATCGTCATATATCAATAATTTGAATTTTCGTTTGTCGGAAGCGGGGGTAAAAGGAAGTCGTTATATAATGCAGAGTAATGGAGGGACTACGACTTTTGAGCAGGCAAAATCGACGCCTGTGAATGTTGTAGAGTCTGGCCCTGTGGCCGGAGTGTTTGGGGCGTCGATTTTAGGAAAAATGATCGGAGAACCCAATATTATTGCATTTGATGTCGGCGGAACAACGGCAAAATGCTCTCTGATCGACAACGGGGAAGTAAAAGTAACAACTTCTTATTACATAGAAAAAGACGAACGCCATGCGGGTTATCCGATTATGGCGCCGGTAGTAGACATTGTTGAAATCGGAAACGGGGACGGATCGATTGCATGGATCGATGAGGTCGGTTCGTTGAAAGTAGGACCAGCAAGTGCCGGTGCATTGCCGGGGCCAGTCGCTTATGGAAAGGGCGGGACCCAACCGACAACGACAGATGCGAATTTGATTGCAGGGCGTTTATCGGCCAAAAATTTTGATATGCAAGTGGATGTGGATGCAGTCCGTGCGTCTTTGTCGGAGTAAATCGGAAAGTACATCGGTACGGATGCGGAAGGGGCAGCGGAGAGTATCATTCGGGTGGCTGATTCAAATATGAATAACGCATTAAGGTTGATATCCGTTCGCCGAGGATATGATTCGCGTGATTTTGCAATGGTGGCCTTTGGTGGTGGCGCGATGCACGGGCCTACATTGGCGAAAGAATTGAATATTCGTAAAGTAATTGTTCCGGTTGCTTCGTCAGTATTTTCGGCGTGGGGAATGTTGATGACGGACTTGCGGCACGACTACATTCAAACAAAAATTGTTTCTTTTTCTGAAGTTTCTGTGAAGGATTTAAATTGTATTTGGTCTGAGTTATTACAGGAAGCCAGACAGCGTTTTCAAGCGGAAGGGATTCCGGAGGAACAGGCGGTTTTTACTTATATAGCGGATATGCGATATGTAGGGCAGGAGCATACTGTTCAGGTATCGACTCCTCCTGTACCATGGAAAGAGCAAGATAAAGAAAAGATTATGGCATTGTTCCATGAAACGCATGAGCATTTTTATACATTCCGCTTGCCGGATACTCCAGCGGAAATTGTAAATTTGCATTTGGTGGCATATGGAAGATTGAAAAAGCCGAATCTACGCAAAATTCAAAAACAGAAAGGAGATATTTCTTCTGCTTTAAAAGAGAGGCGAAAGGTGTTTTATTCGGGCGAAGGATGGTTGGATACACCTGTATATGATCGAATGAAATTGGGTTTTGGTGCTTCGGCGAGGGGGCCTTTGGTTGTGGAAGAACCAACATCTGTTGCGGTTGTGTGTCCCGGACAAGTGCTTTCCGTGGATGAGTACGGCAATTTGATTATTGAAACGGAGGTGCAATAATGTCTGAAAAATTGAAAATCAATCCTGTTACTTTGGATATTGTAAAAGATTCATTGATCGCTGTAAGCAATGAAATATTTTATGCTTTTGCTCAGACTTCAATGAGTCCGATTATATATGAGACGCTTGATTATGCGAGCGGTATAGCGGATGCGCAGGGCAGGTTTCTTACGCAAGGTAACGGCGTATCTGGGTTTATTGGTATGATTTCTCCGATGATTTGTGCCGTTGTGGATAAATTTGGAAAAGAAAATCTTCATCCGGGAGATGTATATATTATCAACGATCCTTTTATTGGCGGAGGGACACATATGTCCGATGTTGGAATGGTAATGCCTATCTTTTACGGTGATGAGCTGGTAGCATTTGCGGGAAATAAAGCACATTGGAGCGACATAGGAGGAATGGCTCCCGGTTCTTTTACGACCGATGCCACCAATACCTATCAAGAAGGTATGTGTTTTTCGGGCGTCAAGCTGGTAGATCGAGGTGAATTGGTTCAGCCGGTTTGGGATGTTATGAAGAGCAATATGCGTTATCCGAAAATATCCGAAGGGGATATGTGGGGACAGATATCTTCTTTGCGGACGGGGGGAAAACGAATCAAAGAATTGTGTGACAAATATGGCCTTGATGTTGTGAAAGGTTCCATGGAACGTTTGATTTCGCAAGGTGAAATTGTGGCGCGCCGTCGGCTTTCTGAAATGCCTAAGGGCAGTTGGGAGATGGAAGAATGGATGGATGATGACGGACATGGGTCACCTGTTCATTTAAAGGTCAAGGTGACCATAAGCGACGAAGAGTTTCTTGCCGATTTTACGGGTAGTGATCCGCAAGTTGCAGGATGTGTGAATACAGGCGCGACGGCTGCGTATGCAGGTGTCAAGGTGATTTTTATGTCTATTATCGGGCCGGAGCTTGCGGTGAATGACGGGGTCTTTGCGCCGTTGCGAATCGTCTGTGAAGAGGGAAGCGTATTGCAGGCAAAACGTCCGGCTGCTACTTCCTGTTATTATGAGAGTATGATTTATGCCATTGATTTGGTTTGGAAGGCATTAGCACCTGTATTTCCTGAATCACTCGGGGCGGGACATTTGCTTTCTGTGTGTACAGTTTTGATGTCAGGGAAACATCAGGATTTCGGCAACGAATATTTGATTATTGAACCTACCGTTGGCGGTTGGGGAGCTTGTCGCGGGCATGACGGGCAAGTCGGACAGTTTTGTGTCGGTGACGGAGAAACGTACAATGTTCCCGTGGAGATGGCGGAAACCCGTTATGGAATTAGGGTGGATGAGTATAGTCTGCACACGGATGGCGCTGGGGCCGGGGAGTTTCGCGGAGGAAGCGGTTGTGTAAGGACATATCGCTCTATGAATGATAATCAATATTTTACAGCTTCCTTTGGTAGAAACAAATGGCCGGTATGGGGCGCTGCCGGAGGGAAAGATGGTTCGGTCAATTATTTTGTTTTCAAGAATGCAGACGGAACGGAGAGCGAGTCTACTGGGATTGTTGCGAGAAAACGAATGAATAAAAATGACGTGGTACGGATGGTGACGGCGACAGGCGGAGGATACGGAGACCCTTATAAACGTACGCCTGACAGAGTTGCGATGGATGTAAAGAATGAATATATTACGGCGGAACAGGCAGAACGTGATTATGGGGTTGTTATAGATAGAGAAACCTTTCAAGTAATGAAGATTACAGAACAAAGGAAAAAGGCGGGACAACAGATATGAAAGTAATCAATTTGCAGGAAGCGAAAAGCAGCGTTCGAAAGGATGGGGTTCGAATGACGGAGATTTTTATTCCGGAAGGTGATGATGAAAAAGTTACCATGGGGCATGCCGTTTTTCCTGCTGGCGTGTCAGTTCCATGGGCAGCTCATGATTGTGATGAATATTCGTTTATATTAAAAGGAAATGTTTTTTGCGAAACAAAAGAGGATGGAGTGATACATATGGAGGCAGGACAGTCATGCTTCATTCCTGCGGGGCAAATGCATTGCAGCGGTAACGATAGTTCTTCTGATGCAGAGGTCCTTTGGATTTTAGTAAAAAAGAATAATTAGTTATAAAAAATTAAATATGCCTTGAATACGGAGTCAAATTCAAGGCATATTTTTTATATTGAAAAATTTATTATGTAGTACAAGAAGTTATGTGTCAATATTTGATAAAAATTAATATATTATTTCGGTTTAATAAAATCAATTAAAAAATTAAATTTATTTATAATGCAATAACACGATAAGAAAATTACAGAATTAAAAAATAAGAAATTTAAAAACTTCTTGACAATTTTATCATTCGATGATATAATACAAATAAATTTAAGTAAGAGAGATAATTGGGAGGTTGTTATGCTTAAAATTGGTTTAATTGCAACGCATCAACTGAGTTTTCCGGGTGACAAAGAGAAAATGTTTCAAATGGCAATCACAGGAATGCAGCAAAATGCTGCAAAAATGGGTTTTGAGTTTGTTTATCATAAAAATCTTGTGATTACGGAAGAGGAAGCCAAGGTTGCGCGCGCAGATATGGAAGAACAAAAGATAGACTTTTTGTTGATTTTAAATATCAGCTATTCTTCCGGATTTTTGGCGCCGGTTTTGTATCGGATCAAAAATGCAAAGGTTGGAATCTGGTCGATACCTGAAGGATGCACCAAGGGGCCGGTAATGTTCAATTCATTTTGCTCCAATAATATGTATCAGGGAATAAACGATAAGTATTTGCGTGCGGATCAGATTAAAGCAAAATGGTTTTACGGGTATGCGGATGACAAAAGATTCCAAAAGCGTCTTTCGATTACCGTTCAGGCATTGACGGCTTTAAAGAAGTTGGGAGAGTCAAAGGTTGCTTTGATCGGTGGATTTGCTCCTGGCTTTAACGATTTGTACTTTGATGAAAGATCGGTATTGTCTAAATTTCCGAATATGACGATCAACCGTCTGCATGAATATGACGAAATCATTAAGAGGGCTGAAAAAATTTCAGATGCAGAAGTGAGCCGTTATGTGGAAGAAGAGAAAGGAATTGCAAAAACGGCGAATGCGGCCAAGCATTACATATTCAGTCTTAAAATGTATCTAGCTTACCGCAAGTTTGTGGAAGAGTATGGTTATAATGCGATTGCTGTATCCTGTTGGCCAAAATTTCAGGATGACTTCAAATATTCAGTATGTTCTGTTATAGGCATGTTAAATGATGATAAAGTCGTGGCGGCATGTGAAGGTGATTTGATGAGTGCTATCAGTATGATCGCGTTGCAGGAATTGTCGAATGACAGTACAATGCTGATGGATTTTTCAGCCTTTGATGAAAGCGATGAAACAGTATTGATGTGGCATTGTGGCCCTGCGTCTAAGAAGTTCTGTCGTTCAAACGGGTATACTCTTGGTGAAAATTACAGCGGCATGGCACATGAAAAGGGTAAGATCAATGGTGTAGGTGTTGCCCGAGATATGGAATTTGATGAGTCAGAAGCAACTGTATTCCGTTTCAGTGGTGATATGGAATATTACTTGAATGTATCGGGTAAATTTATTGGGAACAAAAAAGAAAGTTTTTGTGGATGTCGCGGATGGATGGGGGATTTAATGCTGAATCATGAAAAAATATCGGCGTTGGATTTTACAAACACAATTTTAGCGAGCGGGTTTGAGCATCATTATCCTATTGCGGCAGGAAATGTTTCCGATGCGGTTACGGAGATGAACAATTGGCTTGGAATTAAGCCTGTGAAAAAAATAGCATATGCGGATTATCTTCAAGTAAAGGAGTAATGACTGATGAAGAACAAAATAAATGTGAACCAGATGATGCAGGCGACGCGAGTACTTCATTCGAAGGGCGAAAAGTTTACTCACATAGGGATTGGTCCTATGTCAAGAAATTTGATCCGCGCGACTTTGGAGCTTGCAAAAGAAAAAGATTTTCCGGTATTATTTATAGCGAGTCGAAATCAAGTCGATAGCGACCGATTTGGCGGTGGATATGTATGCTCTTTTGATCAGAAGCGTTTTGTGAAAACAGCCGAGGAAATTGCCGATGAAATTGGTTTTAATGGTTTGTGCTATTTTTGCCGTGATCATGGCGGTCCTTGGCAAAGAGATAAGGAGCGCTCTGATAAAATTCCTACTGAAGAAGCTATGGAAATTGCAAAGCAATCATACTTAGATGATATATGCAGCGGCTTTGATTTATTGCACATTGACCCCACAAAGGATCCTTTCTGTGACGGTGTAGTACCGTTGAGTGTGGTTTTGGATCGGACAATGGAGTTGATTGATTTTGTAGAGACGGAAAGAAAAAAGCGCGGGATCGGAGAGATTGCGTATGAAGTCGGCACGGAAGAAACCATGGGTGGGCTGATCAGTGCTGAACCGTTTGAAGGCTTTATACGTTCGTTAAAAGAACGCCTGTCTGCTAAGGGATATCCTATGCCTGTTTTTGTTGTCGGGCAAACGGGAACGTTGACGCGTATGACGTCGAATGTCGGGCATTATGATACAAAGACGGCGACAACTCTTTCAAATATATGTGAAAAGTATGGAACCGGACTCAAAGAGCATAATGGAGATTATTTGGAGAATAGAATTTTGTTGGAGCACCCGGTGATCGGCTTGGCTGCTATGAATGTAGCGCCTGAGTTCGGATTGGTGGAAACAGAAGCCTGTTTTGACCTTGTGCAAACGGAACAGAAATTTTTTGATGAAAAAGATCGGTCTCGCCTTTATGATGCTATTGCTCGATGTGCTGTACGCGGACAACGGTGGAGAAAGTGGATGGTCGGGGAAAAACGCAATTATTCGGTTGAACAAATCTTACAATCGGGGGAAGATGTAGCTTTGATTGCAAAAATGTGCGGTCATTATACATTTGAAGATCCGGAAGTAAAGGCTGAATTTGCAAAAATGACATCCAATATTCGTAAGCTTGGGCTTGACCCGGATTTTTATATCATTAAAAAAATCAAGGATTCAATAGACCGTTATATATATTGTTTCAATCTTTACGGGACGGCTTCGCGTATTTGTGCTGAAGTAAAATGAGTAGAGTGGTGGTTAGATAATGGACCTTTGCATCGATATAGGCGGAACAAAAACGGCGGTTGCCTGTTATGACCAGGAAAAACGAGAGTGCTTTTATAAAAATTTTCCTACTCGTCCAGAGCTTGGTTGCAAGGATCTTGCTTTAAGGGTCTATGAACTGATTCACGAACAAAATATTTTTTTTGAACGTGCATGTATTGCTTCGCCCGGACCTTTGGATATGTCAGCAGGAAAAATCTTAAAAATAGCCACGATGGGTTGGAACGATGTTCCGATTTGTGAACTCTTCGAAAAAATATTTCATACCCCGTTTTTGCTTATAAACGACTGCACTGCGGGAGCGTTAGGCGAATGGATTTTTGGGCAAAGGCAGGAGGTATCCAATCTGGCCTATATAAGTGTTTCAACAGGTGTTGGCGGAGGTTTGATAATAAACAACCGATTGTGTTTGGGAAAAGGAAACGGTGGAGAGATAGGGCATCTGCAAGTACGAGGGGACGGTCTTTCTTGCGCTTGCGGTCAATATGATTGTTTGGAGCTATATGCATCTGGAACGGGAATTGAATCAGGTTATTTTCGAAATACAGGGAAGAAAAGAAACTGCCGTGAAATTGCTCAATTGGCCAGAGAAGGAGATGCGAATGCAGTTGATGCATTCCGTAAGTGCGGAGAAGCCTTATCTGAGGGTATAAATTCTATTATCAAAATTGTGGATCCTGAAAGAATTGTGTTGGGTGGAGGCGTTATTGCGGATCAGGATTTGTTTTTCCCTTCTATAAAAACACGCTTTCCAAATACAGACCTTGTTTTAACTCATCTAGGAGGAAAACAAGTATTATACGGATGCTTAGCTTTTTTGGACAGAGAGAAGTATATAGTATAATTAAACATGCAGCGAGTAAATATTATATAAAATTATGTAAGTATTTTGAATATTTCAAATAAAAATCGGCCCGCAACACTTAATATATAAAATGTTGCGGGCCGATTTTTGTTAATAAAAAATAAAGTTTCTTCGCATTAAAATTGTAATAAATTCGGCATAATTTTTTCTACAGTAAAATGCACAGCGCCTACACAGGGCGCTATCGGTTCAAATTCATTGTATAGGATTTTTGTATTGTATGAATCGGAATGATAAGCCTGTTTAATCTGTTTTTCAAGTGCCGGGGCAAAAAGATGTTTTTGTTCAGTGAGTGCTCCTGTAAAAAGAATAATTTCCGGCTCAAAAAGATTGATAAGGTTTGCGATGGCAATGCCCAAATAGTAGCCCATATTTTCAAATACATGTACGGCGCGTTTGTCATTATTATTTGCCTTATTGATAATATCTTTTAGGGTGTATTTGTCGTAATGATTCGTTATCGAAATTTCAACAAATCGAGATAATAGTCCTTTTCCGGAACAATATGCCTCCAAACATCCGTTTTTGCCGCATGGACAGGGGGCTCCGTTGGGTTGAATGGTTGTATGTCCCAATTCTGCAGCCAGGCCGCTTGCACCGGTATATATTTGTCCGTTGATCAAAATTGACATACCAATTCCGTTGTCAAGACGAATAATAATGCAATTTTGTGTGTTTTCAGTAAATATTTTGTTGGAGTGTAACTCGTTCTTCATTAAACAGTCCGGATCGTGAAAGACAAAAACAGGTAGATTTGTATAGGAATGGATAATTTCTTGTATAGGAATATTAACCCAATTTTGAAAATACGGCGAAAACAAGGATATCCCGTTCCGCGTGTCCAATAGGCCTTGCATGGAAATGCCAATGGCGATCACTGCTGGATATTGTCTCAGTATAACTTGAATTTTCTGTTGGATAAATTCCAGAATATATTCCTTCGAGTTGTCGTTCAATGTATGTATTTCGGTATATAGCTGCTTTCCGTTTAAGGATGCAACAAGAAAAGTTATCCCGGAAATATTTATATCAACAGTTAATATAAAATTTGATTTTCGGTTTACATCAAGGTTCTTTGGGATGCGCCCTAATTGATCGGAAACGGCAGGAACCTCGGTGATAAATCCGTGGTTGATTAGTTCGTTCGTGAACATACTGACAGTCCCCCAACTTAATCCGGTCAATTTTTGAATATTTCTTCTGGAGATAGGGGCGTGTTTTAATAAAATTTGAAATATTTTCTTGAAATTTTCATAGCGAATATCGGGACTATTATTGACCATGGCAGTAATTCACCTTTTTTTGTTACCATTTTTGTATTATTTTATCATAGAATTATTTACTTTGTCAATTTGTTTGTAAAAAAATGCGCGTGCTTTTGGAAAAACTCAAATCTCCCCATTTCTTTTTTTGGGGTGTTCGGATAAGATTAAAAAATTTATTCTATAATTTTTTTTAATAAGGGTATTGACAAGTCAGTATGATTATGATATACTTATATCAAACGATGACATAAATAGACATAATTATCGTGAATTTGAAATAAATGAGTCGCTTAAATGGCGTTTTTATCAGTAAATAAATAGGTTGAGTGGAGAAAGAATGAATAGGAAAAAGGATGTTTTTTTGTGTATAGACATAGGCGGAACAAAAACGTCATTTATGTTAATCGATCAAGACGATAAAAGATTATTTTATCAAAAAATACCGACTTACGGAAAGCTGGGAATCGAAGCCTTGGCAAAGCGAATTTTTGATGAACTACAGAGCGAAAGTGAAAATTATAAAATTCTCGAAATTGCAATATCTTGCCCGGGTCCTTTGGATTTAATAAATGGCCGAATCATCAATGTAGCGACAACAGGGTGGAAAAATGTTCCGATTGTACATATTTTTAAAAAACAGTTTGGTGTAGGAGCTTTGTTGATCAACGATTGTACAGCGGCTGTCCTCGGAGAATATCATTACGGCGCAGGTAGAGGGTATCAAAATATTTTATATATGTCTGTTAGTACCGGTATCGGTGGCGGAATTGTAATGAATGGTCAAGTATATGAGGGTAAGAGTGGAAACAGTGCAGAATTTGGTCATATTTCCATTGAAAGAGACGGTAAAGTTTGTAAGTGCGGAAATGTCGATTGTCTTGAGTTGTATGCTTCCGGCAGTGCAATAGAGAAAATTTATTATACGCTTACAGGTAATCGGATGACTGCAAGGGATATTGCTGTGGCTGCCAAGTCAGGCGATGTAGTTGCGAAAAAGGTTTATGAAGAGGCTGGCACTTGTTTGGGAATTGCCATCAATAATCTGAACAAAATATTTGATTTTGAAGCGATTATTTTGGGTGGTGGCGTGATGGAATCTTATGAATTATTGGAGCCTTCCGTCAAAGAGGTTTTGGAGATTCGTAACGGAACAGATATTCAAATTAAATTACAGCAACTAGGCGGTAAGCAGGGATTGTACGGAGCCGGCTACTATATGCGGCAGGAACGAATAAAGAGGAATTCTGTCAATCATTGTGTTGAAACGGGAAATAAAGTCTGGGAGCAAGCTCTGTAACTTAGCGCTCCCAATTCGGGAATTAGGTGTACTTATGCGTGGCATTGTTTTATGGCAAGCCAGAGAAAAAGTGTAAAAAAGGACGACGATTGGAGGCTGACAAAACATGTGTCCGGAATTGAATTTTCAGCAATTTCAAAATTGTTTGAGAATAGCGATTGTACCGCACTATTTTGAGAATGAGCGAATTGAATCTGTATTAGAATTTTGCAAAAAATATTCAATACGGCATATTATGCTCTTTATCAATGTCGAAGAATATAATTTAGGGCACATTACCAAAGAAGAGGCAAAGCCCTGGATTGAAACGATCAAAAGGGCAAAAAAGCGGTTTAATGAAGCAAATATTATAGTTAGTTTGAATCCTTGGATGGAAATTGGGCATTTGGATCGGGGAAGAAAGCTAAAAGAAAATCAAAATTTTATAACAATGACCGACATGAACGGGTTAAGTTGTGAAATGGTTGCTTGTCCGTTGGATAAAAATTGGAGAAAATATTATTTTCCGATTTTGCGGTATTTTATTGAAGAGGTGCAACCGGAAATTTATTGGATAGAGGATGATTTCCGGTTGCATAATCATGCTCCGTTGGAATTTGGCGGTTGTTTCTGTCAAAATCACATGGAAAAGTACAACGAAAAACTTGGTACGAATTATTCAAGAGAAGAATTTGTAGATAAAGTTTTTGCTAAGGGCGGAATGAATAAAGAAAGGGAAGCATGGTTAAAAGTTTCTGAAGAGACGATGCTGGATCTTTCAAGTGAAATTGGAAAACACATACAAAGTCTCGGATACGGAACAAGGGTTGGCCTGATGTCTTCGATGCCGCGGGAACATTGCATGGAATACCGGAACTGGAAAGTTTTGCACGAAAATTTACGGGCAGGCAGGGAAATTATCGATCGCATACATCTGCCTTGTTATATGGAGAGATGTGGGAAAGTTTATTGGTATGATTTTAATTCGATAAGCATGGTTGTTCGAAGCTTTTTGCCGGATGAGACGTTGGTTATGCCGGAATTGGAAAATGCTGCATTCTCTGAGTTTGCGAAAAACAGTCGGTTTTTAGGGTTTCAATTGGAATCAGCGGCACCTTTGGTTATTTGCGGCATGACTTACGATATTTTTGATTTTGTAGGAAACGGTGCATTGGAACGTTTGCGTTATGGAGAAGAAATAGCTAGGGTTACACCGTATTTGCAAGGAATACAGAATCTCAATCTAAAATTTTCGCAGATGCGTGGTGTGGTCGTTCCTGTCTTTGAACACGCGTGTTCGGTAAGAGAAATCGAAAAGGGATGGAGAGACCTTTATCCGGAAGAATTTGAAATTGTTGGTTATCTGGGGTGTGTTGGAATAAACTATCGCTTCACGCACAAAAAAGATTTGGTGGGAGAAACGGTAGTTTTGGTAAATTCTGTTGTTGATGAGTTTACAGATGAAGAGCTGAAATCCTTATTTAATAATAATTTCGTCGTGTTGGATGGTGGAGCTGCGCTTCGTTTGCAGAAAAGGAATCTTTCTGATTTGATATCAATGAAGAGTGCAGAAAAAATTTCTGCGGATTCAGGCAGGCAATCCTACGAAGAACTTGTTTCTTCTCGGTTGATAGACGGTATACTGGGTTATCGCGCAAGCGCTCAAGCCAAGGTCGGGGATTATGTCAGTGTTGATTATGTAAATTCAGATATTGAAATTATTTCGAATTTATACAATGAGCGAGAAGAATTTGTCGGCAACGGAATGGCTATCGGACATCATTTTTTCTTAATGCCTTATGTAATTCGTGAAAAACAGTATGAATTATTTAATCATTTAAGATTAAAGTCGTTAACCGATTGGATACTGTTAAAATCTCAAAAGACTGTTCGGACCGACGAGTGTTGTGTCTCACCATACTTGTATGAGCAAGAAGACCGGTTTGTATTGTTGATTGTTAATTCTACGGTTGATTGTTTTGCGGAAATCAAGTTAGATTTGAATTTTGAGTTTTCCAAGGCCGAATATATATCACGAAACGGCGAGCAAAAACCTTTGACGTATCGTCAACAGAATGGACAATATATTTTTGATTTGGAGTTGTCTTATCTTTCAACAGCAACTTTGTTGTTGTATAAATAAAGCAGATAAGGAGAAGGAAAATGAATAGATTAAGGTCTATTGCCTTACTGATTACCGTTTTGTGCCTGGTTGTGTTTGTTGGTTGTTCTCCTGGGCCAAAGAAAGGATCGGAAGATCCTAAGGATCCGGAAAACCCTGGAGAAGAAACAGAAGAGACAATTGAATTGGAATCAAACGGAATTGATATCGGCAGTTATTCAATCGTATACGCTTCGGAAGCGCCGGAGTCTACCGTCACAGCATCGAAAGAACTGGTAAAATATATACAAAAGGCAACAGGAAAGACGTTGTCTGTGTATACGGACGCGGCAGATGAAAATGAATATGAAATTGTTTTGGGAAAGACAAATCGACCGGGAAGCGCAAGTATTGATTATAATGGCTTAGGCAATGAAGGATTTACTTTATTGGTTGAAGGTAAGAAGCTTTACATAGCCGGAGACGAACGAGATGTGAAGGAGTCAAGGGGTGTATTGTATGGCACCTATACATATCTGGAATTGTTAGGATATCGCTTTTTTACAACGGAAGTTGAAGTGATTCCGCAAGCCGAAGCTGTATTTATTCCAAAGGAATTGAATAAAACGGAAAAACCTGTATTTACATTCCGAGATGTTACTTTTGAAAATACACTGACGGGTGAAAATACGGAATGGTGCGTAAAGCAAAAAATTAACAGTTATTTTACCCGAACATTGACCGATAAATACGGCGGTTCGGAAGGATTTGCATATTTAGGGCAAATATCCGGACAGGGTTTGGTCCATACGATGCAACATCTTTTGCCGGCAACTTTAATAGAAAGCCATCCGGAATATTTTGCGATGAAGTTGGATGGAACAAGAACGGCTAATCAGCCCTGTTTCACCAATGAGGGTGCTTTGCAAGAAACGGTAAAAAACGGAAAAGAGTGGTTGTCGGTTTCTCCGAATGCGGAGTATATATCGGTTTCTATCAATGATAATGTTGACTTTTGTAAATGCCAGAATTGTCAGACGAGTGATGAAAAGTATGGGGTTTCGGGAACTGTTTTGAATTTTGTAAATCGATTTGCCGAACAGATCAAAGCAGATTTTCCTGAAATAAAAGTTGTGTTTTTAGCTTATGCAGGAACAGACAGTTTACCGAAAGGGGATGTAAAACTGGCGGATAATGTAATTGTCCAGCTTGCCGTATATGGTTGCAGTGCACATTCGATTCCTTCTTGTGATCACGTATTTTATTCGTGGGCGGGGGATCCGGGATATGCCATCAAACAAGAAAAGATAGACGGATGGAAAGCGATTAGTCAGCAATTATATGTTTATGACTATGTAGCAAATTATTACAGATATTCAGCGCCGTTCCCGAATTTTGTTTCGATTTATGAAAATACCAAGTGGTTTGCTGATCTTGGAATATCCGGAGTGTTTTCGGAAGGAATCGGCAGCGAGATCGGTGAATTTGGTGAATTAAAGGCTTACTTAGTCGCGAAAATGTTATGGAATCCAGATATGTCAAGAAGTGAATATTACAGGCATATGGATGAGTTTTTACAAGCTTATTACGGTGACGGATGGGAGTTTGTTCGAGCTTATATTGATTTGATACAGAAGGAAGCTGAGAATTCTCACTTTGGTACTTCTTCCGATATGGAACATTTATTTGCAAATTTAGATACGACAGAAAAACAAATTGAATTTGCAAATAAGGCCAATGCATTATGGGATCAGGCTGAGTTGTATTGTACAGATGAAGTACAGCTAAACCATATAGAGCAAAGTCGCATACAAGTCGATTTTTATGAGCTCTATATGACGACGGATAATCGACCGGATGAGCTGGATGAATTATACAAGAGAAACGAAAAGCTATATCGGAATATGGTAAAGTACGATTGTCTGGGCGTTTTTGGCGGATGGTCTATACCGGATATTTTTGAAACAGAATATAATTTTCAAGTATCTTTGAAAGAATTCTTATTAGCTTTTGGATAATGGAGGAATAGAATGAGAGACGATAAAGAAAATATTTTTAAGAAGCTCAAGCGTTCAGTCGGTGATTTCTTTTATGATATGTCCGTTGAATTCCATTCACTGAAAAAAGAAATGTTCGGAAAGAAAGAAGAAGCGGTAAATCTTAAAAGAATAAAACGTAAAGCGGATATTCGAAAGTATTTGTTTATTTGGTTAGGTTTAGCACTTCCGATTGCAAATTTTTTGATTTTTTTCGTGTATGTAAATATTTCGTCTATCGATATGGCGTTCCGGCACAGTACGCGTGATGGTTATGTTTATGATTTTGCGAACTTCATATCAATTTTTGAGGAATTTCGTAATCCATATTCATTGATATCCGAATCATTATTAAATACGATTAAATATTGGGCTTTCGGATTTTTTATAGTAATGCCGTTGTGTTATCTTATTTCCTATTTTTTCTATAAAAAGATTTGGGGATATAATTTTTTCCGCTATGTATTTTTCATGCCGAGTATAATTTCAGCGGTAATTATGAGTTCGTTCTTTAAGTTTATGGTAGAACCGGATGGCCCCTTGACTTTGCTAATTAAAAGCATAACAGGTAAACAAATATTGCTATTATCTAACAGTGATACAGCGTTTACAACCTTGTTGCTTTATGGATTATGGGGTGGGTTTGGAATCAATTTGATATATTTTACTGCTAACTTACAAAGAATTCCTATCGATATCATTGAATATTCGAGGTTGGATGGGGTAAATACCTGGCAGGAAATACGTTATTTGTTATTCCCTTTGACGTGGCCGTTTTATTCTACATTTATGTTTTTGAATCTATGTGGGATTTTTGGATCAGGCGGAGCGGCCCTCTTGTTAACGCAAGGTGCCTACGGAACGTATGACTTTCCGTATTGGCAATATGTAAAAGTAACGGACGGCGAATCGGGCTCGACGTACATTTGTGCGGCATTAGGCTGGTTGATAACGCTTATAGCGATGCCTATATCTTTGTTGTTCAAGCATCTTGCCGATAAGGTTGAAGCCGTTGAATTTTAAGAGGTGAAAAATGAAACATAGAAATAAACTTGAAACAAAACGGAACGGCCTGACGTTAATTTTGTTTATCATTGTGTTTATAATTTTTGCGTTTTATTCATTTACAATAATCTACCCGATTGCCTGGGGATTGTTGTCTTCATTGAAAACGCCGACGGATTTTTACGATAATTCTTTTGGTTTTCCCACTGTTTATGTTTGGAAAAATTATGTAACGGCATGGACAAATCTGGAATATTCCAATATAACGCTGCCGGAAATGTTTTGGAACAGTATTTGGTTTAGTGTAGGAAGTATTGTGATCAATGTTTACTTCACGGCGCTGGTCGGGTACATAGTAAGCAAATATCGTTTCAGAGGAAGAATGTTTATATATAACATGGTAGTATTTTCGATGATAATACCTTTGTATGGTTCTTTCCCGGCTACTTACAAAACGTACCATGAGCTTGGGTTTGTCGATTCATATTTGATACTGCTTTCGGCAACAGGCGTTCTCGGAATGAATTTTATTTTGATGGTATCGTATTTTAAGAATATTTCGTGGACGTATGCCGAAGCGGCAATGATTGACGGTGGTGGGCATTTCACAATTTTTTCAAGAATAATGTTACCGCTTGTTAAGCCGATGTTAGTATCACTTTTCCTTGTCGGATTTATCGGAAAATGGAACGATTATATGAGCGCACTCTTATATTTGCCCAATAAGTTGACGCTTGCCGCAGGATTGTACCGTTATCAGGAAATAGCAATGCGACAAGGTCTTGTACCGATGTTGTTTGCGGGGTTATTTATTGCATTGGTCCCGATATTGATTGTGTATTGTGCATTTTCAAATACGATGATGAACAATATGACGTTTGGTGGAATTAAAGGCTAAGAACTCGTAAAACGAGTAAAATATAAGGAGGTTTTTATGAAATATAAAAAGCTGATTATTGGCGGTATAGCTTTATTTTTGGTAATTGTGTTAGCTGTTACATTGGCAATTGTTATACCGTTAAGCACAAAGAGTAAGAAACGAGGTGGAGGAATTAACGAGACTGGCGAGTTGGAAGGATCGCTGGTAATTCGTTATTGGATGGGCGGATATGGCAAGCAGCATATCCAGAACGTTATTGATGCTTTCGAGGCAGCGAACCCGAAAGTTGATGTAGAGTTGAAAGAAACTACTTTGAAAATGCAAGTTGTCGGTGACATTGTATTGGAAAAGAAATATCAGAAATATGATTTGTTTATGGCAGATTTAGGAACGACCATATACAAAGATATGTTTACAAAAGACTATATCAAAGGTTATGATCGGCCTTTCCTTGATCTGACAGAAGTGTTCAATTATAAATGGGAAGGAGAGGATAAGACGATTGCTGAAAAACTGAACCCGCAGATGCGCGAATATTGTACGCAGGTCGATAATGGTGAAACAAAGCATTATATGATTAACTATGGTACAGGATCGTACGGTATTACATACAATGCGGATTTGTTGCAATCGTATCTGGACGAAGAATTGGGCGGTGAATTGCCTCGTACAACAGACGAATTGATTCAAATTTGCAACGCAATCAATGAAAGGTCTGACATTTATCCTTTTATTTTTACAAATACTGATTATTGGAACCAGATTTTCTATACTTGGTGGGCGCAATATGAAGGCGTTGATGCTTTCCATCAGTATTTTACAGGAAAGATCACAGATCTGGATCTTAAACAAGAGATTTATTCACCGCAGATTTTTGCTCAGGTAGGCAGATTGCGTGCATATGAGGAATGTAATCGTTTTATAAATTATGAAAGCGGATATATTGATCCGAATTCAACGGGTTATCAATATATGACAGGTCAGAAACATTACATGGACGGCGAAGCTATGATGATGGTTAATGGCGGTTGGTTGGAAAATGAAATGTCCGCCATGTATAATGGGGAGTTTCCCTATGAAATGTCAATGATGCGTGTACCGGTTCTCAGTTCTATTAAAGAAAAATGTTCAACCATTGGCGACGATGCGGAATTAAGTGCATTGATCAAGGCGATCGATGAGGGCACATCAGTTGACCAAAATGGTCAGCCGATTTTGGCAGGTGAAGGTTATGACGTTTCGAAGGCAGACTTTGATAAAGTAACCGAAGCGAGAACATTTATGTATGTTGCGGGTGAAGGCCAGTTTGCGTTTATTCCGGTTACAACATACAGTGAGGTATTGGCAAAAGAATTCTTGAAGTTCATGTTTTCGGATGAGGGAATCATTGCGTATACGAACGCGTGTTCCGGTTCGTTTTTGCCGGTAACGAATTTCGACTATACGAACGCAATCGATTTCAGAATGAATGCGACGGAAATGCTTAAAGCCAATCTGGAATATATGAATGCTTTGAATTGGCTCTTTATAAAGAGAAATGATCCGATCGTGTATAACGGTAACTTGGGTGGGCAGACGGCAAATACAACGATTGAAAAATCATTTGGTTCATCAAATTTGAATGACCGTGTGTCGCCACAAAAAATTTATGAAGACACGATCAATTTTTATCAGGTCAACGATGGTGCGGCTTGGAAATCTATGTTAAGGGCTGCTGGTATCATTTAATATAAAAAAGCAGAAAAGGAGGAAAAAATGAAAAAAGCAATTGGAGCAATATTGGCAATTATATGTTTGTTGTCATTATTTGCTGTGGTGATCGGTTGTCAGCCGGAGGAAAAAAAGGAGCCTCCGCTGACAACGTTGGCGGCGCCGACCGGCTTAGCGTTGAAGGACGGACGTTTGACATGGAATAAAGTGGAAGGCGCAAAAACCTATACGGTGAAAGTCGGTGAGAAAGAGTATACGACGGACTTGTATGCGCAGGACATTTACGAAGCGTTTACAACGGTAGGTGAGGTAGAAGTATCTGTTGTTGCAGTAAACGGGACAGTTACAAGTGACAAGGCTTCCATGAAAGTTACGGCTGAAAAGCTTCCTGTTCCGCAAGTTTCCGTCGTGACGGAAGGGAACAAGCAGTATTTTAGCTGGCCGGAAAACGAGAATGCGGTAAGCTACATGATTTCATTGAATGGAGGCGCTTGGCGCGCACAGAGAACCAATGAGTATACGCCTGTGAAGGCCGGAGATTATACGATCTCAGTCAAATATGTCGGAACGGCGAACGATAATAAAGCTTATATTACAGGTGATGCTTCCGCAGTGAGCGATAAAATTACGATTTCCGATCGTCCTGTATTGACGGTAAACAATGCGACCGGCGTTATCAGCTTTACGACAATCGAAAATGCAGCAAGCTATGATTTGTATTTGGATGGTGAATTAGCCAAGAAAAATGTAGAAAGCGGTTTGAATCTTTACGACGAATTGGTAACGGCCACCGGCGAATATACATTGGAAGTTTATGCTGTAGATGCGGATGGAGAAACTATTTCAGTCAGTCAGGAACGCGTATTTTCTACGCCTTGGCTCAATGAAAATGAAATATACAGCTTCGACAATGCTTGGGATATTCAAACAAACCAGATTTCTCCGAATGTTCTGCATTCCTTTGTCGAAGATAAAACTTACAATAATAGCAAGTATTCAATGAAGGTGGAAGTAACCAATGATCAGCCATACGGCAGAATTCAGATTATTCTGACAGGCCGTGATGAGTTAATGGCAAAGTTTGAAACGGCAAAATTTCTTTCTTATTGGGTGTATGTTGAAAAACCCGAAGGATACACCAAAGATAGTATACCTGTTGCGACGCTTCCTTATTTGTTTGACGGAGAAGCAAGGCTTACAGGAATGGGCATGCTTGTAGATGGAAGCTCAAATGTTCCTTTAGAGCAATGGGTGCAGATATTCCTTCCCGTTCCCACAAATTGGTCAACTTATGAAGTAATAGGATTGACGATCGGGTGTTCAAAGGACAATTGGTTGATGGACGATGCAGACGGTAGTTTCAATCAGCCGTTGGATTTCAACTACACTTTCTACATGGATGACTTCTATATCTATGAACCGGATATGGATCTGTCTTCTTTTGAAGATTATTTTGAAGCAACGGCAGACCTTGTAGTTGATAAGAAGTTTGCAACGGAATTTTCAGGTGGCACAAATGTAGATGTTTCGATGACCTTCAAAGTAATGAATTTCCTTGGGAATAAAATCACTGGTAACGGTAGTTGGGTAAGAAGATTTATGTATCCGAATGGTACCTATGTTTTAATTGAAAAAGCAGCAAATGGATTTGAATCTTCTTATCCCGGCGGTTTGCCTGAGCCGGATGAAGAAATTACGATCACTTTCACTGCGGTACTGGATGCGGATGGGACTTTTACAATTACCTTCGCGGATTTTCCTGCCGGTGAAATTGTAGGATTTACGGATATAACTATTACGGAAAAAAATGTTACAATGTCAACCCCCACGGGGTTGACATTGTCAAACGGTCGTTTGACATGGGATGCGGTACAGGATGCCGAATCTTATATTGTAAAAGTTGGAGAGCAGGAATTTACGGTACAATCTTGTGAAAAGGATATATACGATGCTTTTATCACAGAGGGTGCTGTGGAAGTGTCTGTTGTTGCGGCGAGGGGGAATGTAAAAAGCGATAAAGCTGTTTTACAAGTAACAGTTGAAAAGCTGTCTGCTCCGCAAGTCTCGGTTGTTGCGGAGGATAATAAATATTTTAGTTGGCAGGAAAATGAAAATGCTGTCGGTTACATGATTTCTGTAAACGACGGAGAGTGGGTAGCGCACAATACCAATCAATATGCGCCTATTGAGGCAGGGGAATATACAATTTCGGTTAAATACGTTGGAACGGCGAACGGAAATAAGGTTTATCTTTCCAGTGATCCTTCCGCGCTAAGCGAAAAAATTACAATTTATGACCGTCCTGTATTGAGTATAGATGCCGAGACTGGCGTTTTAACATTCACAGAAATGATGAATGTTGCAAGTTATGATTTATATTTAGATGGAGTTTTGGCAAAGGAAAATGTGGAGAGCGGTATAAACCTCTATGATGAATCTGTGTTTACAAAAACAGGCGAATATAAGTTAGAAGTTTATGCTATAAACGATCAGGGGGAGACGGTTGCGGTAAGTAATGAAGTTCCATTTGCAACAACTTGGCTCAACGAAAATGAAATTTACAGCTTTGATAATGCTTGGGATATACAGACAAACGATATTTCTCCGAACTTTAAGCATTCTTTTGTCAGTGATCGTACTTATAACGACAGTCAGTATTCCATGAAAGTGGAAATAACAAATGACCAAGCTTATGGTAGAGTTCAAATTATTCTGACTGGTCGTGATGATTTAATGGCAAAATTTGAAACGGCAAAATTTTTATCCTATTGGGTGTATGTGGAAAAACCGGCAGGGTATACCAAAGATACGGTTCCTGCCCGTGCACTTCCTTTTTTGCTGGATGGAACAACAAAATCAGCGGCTGTCGGAATGTTAGGTGATGGCAGCGGCTATGTACCCTTTGATCAATGGGTACAGATTTTCCTTCCCATTCCTGCTAATTGGTCGAATTATGAAGTAATGGGATTGACAATCGGCTGTTCAAAAGATGATTGGGCAGTGGAAGGGGCAGATGGCAGTTACGGTCAGCCTTTGGATTTCAACTATACCTTCTATATGGATGATTTCTATATTTATGAATCGGATATGGACCTGTCTTCTTTTGAAGATTATTTTGAAGCAACGGCAGATGCTGTAGTTTATAAGAAGTTTGCTACGGAATTTTCTGAAGGTACTTATGTAAACGTATCGATGACCTTCAAAGTAATGAATTTTCTCGGAAAGAAAATATCCGGAAACGGCGGTTGGGTAAGAAGATTTATGTATCCTACCGGCAATACGTATGTTTTATTGGAATCGCCTGCCTATGGCTTTACGTCTACCTATCCCGGCGGCTTGCCTGAGGCAGATACAGTAATTACGATCAATTTCACTGCAAAACTGGATGCGGATGGGACTTTTACAATTACCTTCGCAGATTTTACAGCTGGTGAAGTAGTTGGGTTTACGGATATTACTGTTACTGATACAGGGTATACGCATTGTTTTGTTGCCCCGCAGGGTACACAAGCTGAAATGAAGATTGCGACTGGATATGAAGAAGGGTCTAACGTAGTAATCACACTTGTGTTTAACGTTATGAATAATGACGGAAGCAAAATTACCGGAAACGGCGGTTGGGGCAGAAGATTTAGTGTTGGCGATCAAACGTACTGGTTGCTCGAAAGTGAGGTAAGTGGCAATAATTCCACTTATCCTGGTGGATTGCCTGAACCTGATGCTGATATCACATTGACGGCAAATGCAACAGTGGATGCAGAAGGTAATTGTACAATAACATTCTATGACTTTAATCTTAACGAAACAGTAGGATTCAGTCAGGTTGATGTAGTATTAGCACAAGCATAATAATTGGGGTGGCTCTGCCGCTTTTTACGGCAGCGCCACAAACCAAAAGCAGAAGGAGGATAAAATGCAGCTGAAAAAGGCAAACATGGATTTATTTAAAAGTTGCGGCAAAGGATTGGTTTGTTGTTTATTGGCATTGATGTTGCTGTTTTCTTTTGTCATGATACGCCCTACGCTGGTAGATGCAGAGGAAAAGGCTGATGTGTGGAGCGCGACTTCCGGGATTAAAATTCAAAGAGATATTGAATACGATGTTTCCGGTGGGGCAGACATTAAAGTTTATATGGCGCAAAACGAATATGAGTCCGCACAGCTGATCATTACGGCAAAATCGGATATATCTTCATTTGATCTCGTTACGGAAGATCTGATTGGACCGGGCGGAAAAACATTAACGAAGGACTCTATACAGGTTTTCCAACAGCATTATATGGAAACAACGGTATCGAGCAATTCGATCTATAAACCCGGTTGGTATCCTGATGCTATCATTCCGCTTGATAAAACGAAAGCATTGAATGAAAACAAAGTAAAGGCCAATCAAAATCAAGGTTTATGGATCAAATTTAAAACGGAAAAAACTACCGATGGCGGTACATATACGGGTACATTTACTTTGTCGTTGGACGGAGCTGAAAAGAAAATTCCGGTAAGTGTAACGGTATGGGATTTTGAAGTAAGCGATGAAGTTCATACGAAATCTTCGTTTATGTTATATAGCGATGCGTTGACCCAGGGTGAAGGCGACAGTTCCATGGAAATGTATCGTAAATATTATGATTTCTTCCTGGAAAATCGAATTTCATTGATGAATCTGCCCTCTTCTTTGAACAGTGAAGAATTTATCAGTGTGTTGAAAGAATATGCAGATAACCCGAAGATGAGTGCATACGAAATTCCTTATGTTGCATATGATGGCAATATTGATGTAAATCAGGTAAAAGATCTAATAAAGAAAATTGTAGTCGCTTCCGTGGAAGACAATAAAAATTATCTTGAAAAGGCTTATATTTACAATCTGATGACGGATGAATATGCCGGAAATACTGTCAAGTTGGAAAAAGCGAAAGCTTGGAATCGGATGTTCAGCGAAATGAAAGAGGAGCTTGTAAGCTTTTTTGATGACGAATTTGGGGCATCTTATCTTGATCGCGTTGCTGGGTTAAGAGACGATTTGGTAAATCTCACAGATTTGGCGGTAACGGAATACGTTCCGGGAGTATCTGATCTGACAAACGGAATTTGTTCTTCTTTTGCATCGTTCCATACGGAAGAAAACAGGCAAAAACTTCATTCGATTTTTAATGGTGAAGGCGATGAAGTGTGGTGGTATGGTTGCATAGGACCTACGAATCCTTATCCTTCTTACCATATTGATGATAATCTTTTATCTTCACGTATCTTGTCTTGGATGCAGTATGACTATGATATAGACGGAAACTTGTATTTCCTTGTCAATATGTATTATGGAGATGCTGGTAAATATTTAGCTTATCCGGTAGATGAATGGACTTTGGCCAATCGAAATTTGGGTGGCGGCAGAGTCAACGGAGATGGTTGGCTTGTTTATCCCGGACAAAAATATGGTGTTGATGGCCCGATCGGCACAATCCGTTTAGAGAGCATTCGTGATGGGTTGGAAGAGTACGAATACTTGACATATCTTGAGGAAAGATTTGAAAATCTTAGATCTTTCTATGCGGATGAAAATATAACGGTCAGCAATGTAGCTCGTACGATTCTTGATTCTATCTATTCCGGTGTTTGGACGACGGAAAGTCCGGAAGTTTTTGAACAGGCGAGAATTGATTTGGCAAATGTAATCACGTTGGCAGAAAAAGACAATATGATCATAGCCGATGTTCAAAACAATGTAAGTAATTTTGAGGTTTCGGTATATATGCCGAAAGATGCCGAGGTAACTCCGAAAGGAACAAATGTAACGGTTGTATCGGAAACCCCTCAGGGTGTAAACGGTAAAAAAGTATTATTCAGAGTTGATGTTCAGGGCGATGACGATATATATCTGAATTTTGAATATGAACTGAACGATGTTACGAATGAGGTTTCGTCTTTGTTGGCAAAAGGCAAAAAGGTTTTGGTGGATTTTGGAGTAGCCGAATCTGAAAAATATTTATCAGTTTCGCAGAACGGAACATTTGCTTTGAGTGAAATTGATGGTTCCGCCGCTTATCGTTTTGATCTTGCATCCAATGCAGAGATTGGTCAAATCATGACGTTTAAGCCTTATATTGGTCTCAATGCCGAATTCCTGAAATTGCTGAATGACAACATGAAATCATTAGTAATTGAGTTGTACAATGATAACGATGAGGATGTTACTTTATCTGTTATGCGCCGTACTTCTCTTGTGGAATCGATTGATTTGAGCGTAGTTTTGCCGGCGAAATCATGGGTAGCGGTCGAATTACCTTTGCAAGATTTGGATGAAATTTTATTCTATAAATTATCATTGCCCAATAAAGTCGTGGATGATGTCGCTGTCTCACAAGTTATATATTTAAGAAAAATCTCTTATGTGGAGAAATAAAAGGAGAAAGCCGTGAAAAAAGCAGTTGTATGTTTATTTTTAATATTTGCGTTTGCTCTGACATGTTACGGTTGTTCTCCAAAGGGAGAAAAAGCGACTCGTACACAGAGCACGATTGCTGAATTTGAATCTCTTGAAGAATTGCAATCGATGAACGTTTTTTCAAATTCGGGTTGTAAAGTTTCTTTGAATACGCAAAAAGATTATATTTCGGAAGGAAATTCTTCCATGTATGTAGAGTATTTCGGCTCAGACGGGATGCCTATGCCTGATTTTTTTGTTGATAATCAAATTGTAATCTATGCTCAGCGGGAAGATTTTATCAAGCGCAGCAACAATTATTCAAATGTTGAAAGTTTTGCAATCGACATATTTAATGCTTCAGACAGAAATACAAATGTTTATTTGGAACTGACGAATGAAAGCGGTAACAACATTGTATGGGACTATGTTCCGTTGGTTAAGGGCCAGATGAATCATTGTGTTTTTGATGTTGATTTGAAAAAAGCTGTATATCTTGGCATTGATAAAGTGGATACAATCGTTTTGCATTTTGATCCGGTACTTTCTATACAGACGCCTTTAAAATTATATTTGGATCATTTTGTAACCCGTGATTATGTGGAGGTACCGGATACAACCTTGACGTTGCCCACATTAGAACAAAATGAAATTTGTTATTTTGAAAACGATTATGTGTTTGATACATTGGTTGTAGCGACTACGGACCTTCCGATTACGGCACATCCGTTTATTTTGGAGAAAAACACAAATCCGGCTTTTGTTACGCAAGGGGAAAATTCTTTGAAAATTACGCGGTTTCCCACAGTTTCACAAACATCTAATAATCGTCGATGGCTGAATGTCAATTTTGATTCAAAATATATTTCATTAATTGATTTTTATGGCTATGATATCGATCAATATGAAATTTGTTTTGATGTTTATAGTGATTATTCTGAAACAATCGATTTTGTTTGTAAGTTTACTTCATCATCTGGATATATCAATTCGATTGCTTACTTAAAACCCAATCAGTGGACATCTATTCGTCTGAAGATGAATGAGAAAACAAACAACGGAATCATAATGGATTGGAACTCTTTGTCTGACATTCAATTTATGTTACATGAATATTTCGGGCCGACAAAAGCGATTATGTATGTTGACAATATGAGAATTGAATCGGTACAGGAAGGTTAAGGATATGAAAATTTCGAAACGCACATGGATTATTCTTATAAGCATAATAGCAGTTTGTCTTATTGCAGGGGCGACCGTTCTTACAATCTTCTTGTTAAAAGATGATGCGAATCCTCAGAAAAAAATTGAATATGCAGAGCGGGAATTGCTGGTTGCGCAGGTTGGATATGACTATCAAATTCCGGATTGGATTTTAGAAGTCAGCACAGACATCAAAGTGAAAGACAGTTCCGGAAATGAATTATCGGTAAGTAATGCGGTTGTTCATTTTGATACATTAGGTGATTATACCGTAATGTATGGACAAGATAAAAGCGTGCCGTTAAAAGTGATTGACAGCGAGCGCCCTATGTTCAAAGGTCTGTGGCCTGAATACAATCATGTAACAATTTTCCCTGTGAATGTAACGATTGGAGAAACGGTCGACCTTGATGATATTTTTGTTCCTGTAGATAACAGCGGCGGTAATATCAAAGTTACTTATGTGATCTATCACAATGGCGTTACAAAGGTTCAGCCGGATCAGGAGAATTGTTTGCTGATAGAGGAAGGATATTATTCGGTAGAAGTTTATGCTGTTGATGAGAGCGGAAATGGTGTAAAAATGTCTCAGAAGTTAACTTGTGTAGAATGATATGAAAACACTTAAACGGGTTTCGTTTTGAAACGAAACCCGTTTGAAGATTTAGGAGAAAAAATGGATACATACAGCTATATTTTACCGGTAAAAATTATATCCTGTTCTGAAAATGTAACCGGAGCGCAAAATTTATTTTCCCTAAATGAAATGCAGATTTCTATGCATGAAGAAAAATATGTCAAATTTAGTGGGAAAGGTTATTTGATTTTGGATTTTGGCCGTGAATACGTAGGAATGCTTAGGCTGATTACGTATAGGGTTAAAAATGAAAATTATTGCACAAAAGCCAGAATCCGGTTTGGGGAATCCGTTACGGAGTGTTGCGCAGAAATCGGAGAAAAAAATCTGGTTGATCATCATTCTGTGCATGGAGGCTACTACGATGTACCAAACTTATCCGATCAATGTATTGGTGATACTGCTTTTCGCTTTGTACGTATCGATATATTGGAAGATTGCGAGGTGCTGATTAAAAATATATTGTTGGTATGGCGGCATTGCGGATTGTTTTGTCGCGGAAAATTTGAATCGGATGACCTTCTTTTGAATAAAATTTATTCTGTCGCATTGGATACTGTCTATCTTACAATGCAAAACGATGTGATTTGGGATGGTGTAAAACGGGATCGTTTGGTTTGGGGCGGTGATTTAAATCCTGAAATAAAATCTATTTTATGTGGATATGGAAATGTACCGTGTATACGAAACTCTTTGACTGCGGTCAGAAAAGGGGCTCCGCTTCCAGCATGGGTAAACGATATCCCGTCTTATTCTATGTGGTGGATTATCAACCTATATGATTATTATATGTTTTCTGGCGACGATAATTATCTGCTAGAAAACTTGGATTATTTAGAAGGGGTAATTGATCTTTTTTCCAAATGTTTTACGGTGGATGGAGAAATTCTCGTCGAGAAAAATGCAGTCAGTTGTGATATGCCATGGTTCTTAGATTGGCCTACTTATGGAAGTGGATCGGAAAAGGAAGGGGTGAAAGCACTCTATAAAGTAGCTTTAGATTGTGGAGCATTTCTATTGCAAAAAGCCGGCCTTTCCGGAGAAATATGTAGAAGCCTAAATCTTAAAATAAAATTAGAGAATACAGGTTCATATGCTAAGTCTGTTTTGGCTATGCGCCTATGGGCAGGAACGCATGATAACGCTTTTGCCGAATTGGAAAAAAACGGTGCGACTGACATTTCAACTTTCATGAGTTATTATATTCTGAAAGCAATGAGCAAGACCGGAAATACAGATCGGGCTGTAGAAATTGCAAAGGAATATTTCGGCGGGATGTTATCTCGAGGAGCTACTACATTTTGGGAAGATTTTAATATTTCTTGGTTGCTTGGCAGTGGCAGGATAGATGCTTTTCCGAAAGAAGGCGAAAAAGACCTTCATGGCGATTTTGGGGCTTTTTGTTATAAAGGATTTCGTCATAGTTTATGTCATGGATGGGCCAGCGGAGTTGCTGCATTCTTGGTGGAAGATGTGGCAGGTATTAAAGTTCAGGAATGTGGCTGCAAAACAATTTTAGTAGAGCCTAAGCTCGGAAATATAAAAGAATTAGATGCAATTTATCCGCTTCCGGATGGAGAGCTTCATGTAACATGTAAGAAAACTAAGAGCGGTAAAATCGAAATCAAAACAGAGCAACCTGAAAATGTTAAGATATTATGGAGGGGAAATTAAAGAATGAGTATGCTTGATTTTGGAAAAAAATTTATTCCAATAAAGATTCAATCGATTGATATTGATGAGTTTTCCATTGTATGTCCTTCAAAAAGTGGTGGCCTGGGGCCTATGGAGACACCTGCAAATGTCATGAAAGCGGCGCAACAATTGCAGCATTATATTGCAAAAATCAGCGGTATTTCGTTGCCTGTTGTCAGCGATCGTAATCCTTTGGTAAAAGAATATGAGATTTTAGTGGGGGAAACTATACGTCCGGAAAGTGCAACGATATATTCGAATATCAAGTGCGCCGATGAATATTATTTGAAAACCGTTGGCTCAAAGTTGGTGATCGGCGGGGGTAAACGTGGTATACTTTACGGCGTCTATTCTCTTTTAGAAAAATATTTTGGAGTGCGTTTTTTTACGAAGGATGTTGAAAAGATTTATGATGCTGAAAGCATCGAAATTAATCAAGTAGATGACCATTTTACTCCTCCTTTTGAATATAGAGAAATTAGTTATTGGAATGCTTGGGATCCCGAATTTTCTGTTAAAATGAAAATAAACGGAGCCTTTGTAAGGCAGCTGAGGGATGAGGACGGAGGCGGTATGGGCTATGCCGGCGAGCATAAAGGGCTTGTACATACATTTTCTCATTTGCTTCCTGCGCAAGAATTTTTTGCTGATCATCCGGAATATTATGCGCTTAATGAAAAAGGGGTTCGTGATCCCAGCGGTTTGTGTCTTTCCAATCCAAAAGTATTTTCAAATGTTTTAAAAAATGCAAAAAAATGGCTTCGGGATTCTAAAATTAAAGATATTTTGTCTGTATCGATCAATGACGGAAATGTAGCTTATTGTAATTGTGAGAAGTGCCGTAAAATTCGCGAAAAAGAAGGCGGCGTATCCGGAAATGTCCTGCGATTTGTAAATAAGATTGCAAAAGCTCTTTCACGTGAATTTCCGGATGTTCTTGTTGATACGATAATTTACGGAGAGGTTCTTGAAGTACCTAAAATAACCAGACCGAGAGAAAACGTAATTGTAAGGGTTTGTGGCTGGACAACACGTTCGCACTCTATTGCTGATTATGGTAAAAATCCGCTATTGGATGAATGTGATGACATGAAAAGGTTTAGAAGACTTTTAGATGATTGGTCGAAAGTCTGTAAAAAAATTTATGTTTGGGACTATCCGGCACAATATTATCAGATAAACACTATTTTCCCACATTTTCATACCTTACTTAAAAACAAAAAATATTTTCTAGAACACAATGTAAAGGGTATATTTATAAACGGCAACAGTGATCATTGCCAGTTCAGTGAGTTATCCGTGTATTTGCTGGCAAAAATATTGTGGAATCCTACCATTTCGGAAGAAGAATACGATGCCTTAATTAATGAGTTTTTGCAAGGATATTATGGAAAAGGCTGGAAATTTATTCGACAATTTATGGATGAGACAGCGAAAATCACAAAAAAGAAAACCTTTCAGTGCTTTTCTTATCCTGCTGAAATACTCCCTGTGCATAGGACAAGTGATGGAAAAATAGATTTGAAATGGATTGAAAAATTAAAAAGCTATTTTAGTAAAGCGGAGCAGTTGGCAACACAAGGGGAAAAATATCGTATCCGAAAAGCTGCATTACAAGTTGATTATTATGAAATGTATGCTACAATGGATGAAAGATATAAAAATGGCGATTCAGAAGTCAAAAAAGAGCTGGTTGAAAAAAATAAAAAGCTTTATGATGATTTGAAAAAATTTAGCATTCTGCGTGTTGTAGAAAATTGCTTTTTACCGGTAGTTAAAGATTTTCGTCAGTCTCCGGTAGAATGGAGTTACTGGGATCAAAAATGTCTATGGGGAGACAAAAATAACGAAAATTATTCTAGAAATATATATGGGATGTTGGAAACAGACGAAAATATTGGCGAAACGGTTAATATTTCGTTTTTGTTCAGGACGTCCAATATAAACTCCGCTTGTTTTGGCAGAGCGCTCGGTAAAGACGGCATGACTTATATTTGCGATGAAGAGGGGAAAAAGTTGCCGTTAGTGTGGGATAATTTCCATGATTATAAGCGTGTAGAAATAAAAAATGCGGTTGTAACAAATTTAAAAACATTTGCTGCGGCAGAAGGAAAAAAAGAAGATACATATGAATATATGTTTTTGCCTGCTTATAAAAAGGGAGTTATTTTTTGCATGGAAGGCATCGATGCCGGCGCATATTACATGATAAAAGATTTACAAGTTGAAAGAAAATAAAAGTTTTGTGTTTAATTATAAATTTAAGGGTAAAATGTCATGTAAATATCATGTTTCAAATATCATTCAAAATTATATTTACGCGATTGTGAAAATTATGGATTTTGAATAAAAGCGTTTTTATTTTGGATAGGCTTTGCGTTATAACATTCATTGCGCTGATTGTTGTTTTGCTACGGCAATCAGCGCAAATGCTTTTAGAATTTTCAGAAATTTTTGCTTTAGGCTTAAAAATTAGTTTGGGCTAGTTTAAAAGTATATGGTTTAATAAAACAGATTCTATGGACGCAATAAATTTAAGGAAACGGTATTAGTTTTTAATTTTTCTATTGAAAGTCGATAAAGTTTATGATAAAATAAATGGAAAATATTATTATTTGAAAATAAATTTAAATCAGAAGATATTGGGAGATATGAACCATGGAAAAATTGAAAATAAAACATTAAAATGAAGTTTATCAAAAGTTTCTTAAAGATTTATCTGAATTTCCTTTTTCTTTTGAATACAACGGTGAGAAGATTCAATGTTTTTCTAAAAAAGATTTCACATTGTTGAATAATGTTACAACATGTGAAGAAGACTGCGAAACAAGTATTTTTGAGTTTGATTTCAGAAATGCTCTAAAAATAAAATTAAGGCTTGTGCATTATTATGATTTTGACGTAACCGAATGGACGATTTGGTTTGAAAATAATTCGGAGCGGGAAAGCGGCATTATTTCTTCATTAAAAACAGAATTAAAATTTGTAGGGGGAAGACCTGTATTAAAAGGTATCATGGGGGATCATGTAAACAGATATCGCCCTTACTCAATCGATTTGGAAGGGAAAAATATTTGTTATTCATCTGACAGTGGAAGAGCTACGCATGTCAATTTTCCATATTTTAATTTAGAATATGGAAATCGTGGCGCAATGCTTGCAATTGGATGGGCCGGAACATGGTGTGCCAATTTCACTTCGGATGAAAAAAACACCATTTATACGGCGAGTTCAGTCAATGGTATAAAGACATATTTAAAACCAAATGAAAAAATACGAACAGCTTTATTTTTAGTCGGGAATTATCAATTTCGCAATGAAGATTATGCAACGAATTATTGGCGAAGATTTTATATTCGACATATTTTGCCAAAATCAAATTCGAATGGGGAAGATTTATTGCCTTTTTCGACTTGTTGTCTGGCATCAGATACCGGATATCCTAATTCTGACGGGAGCATTTCTGAAAGATATACAACATGGAAACCGAGTTTGGAAAAAATGTTAGAAGAAAATATTAAAGTAGATTTTCGTTGGGTAGATGCTGGGTGGTATATCGCGCCGGACGGGACTTCACCGCAAACAGATTGGTGGGGTACAGTAGGAACTTGGTGTCTGGATCAATATAAATGGCCGGATAAAACTTTTTTAGAATCGACCGAATTTGCAAGAAAGCATGGGATGAAAACCTTATTATGGTTTGAGCCGGAACATGTAACAGATCCGAATAACTTAGAAAAGTTTTATGGATATAAAAAAGAATGGGCAATTCAGCGGGAAGGGATAAGTTTAATATCAAACAATATCGGCGATGAAGAGTGTTTTAATTGGACAACGGATCGTATTTGCAGGACTCTTCGCGAAAATAAAGTGGAAATGTACCGAGAAGACAACAATGGTGATGCCGCAGAATTGTGGAAGTATTTAGATGAAATGGAAGGCGAGAATCGCAAAGGGATCACAGAAAGTAAATTTATCAATGCTCATTATGTGATGTGGGATAAAATTATAGAATGCACTTCGGAATATGGTGGATGCGGTTTTGTTGATTCTTGTGCTAGTGGAGGAGGGCGCAACGATTTGGAGTCGATGCGAAGAGGAATTCCACTGCTTCGCAGCGACAACGACCGAACAAGTGTCGCGCTTCGATTATCGATGACAACTTCATTTAATAAATGGATTCCTTTTTGCGGAGCAAATACAAAAGAAAAATTGCAACAATTGGATCCGACCGGTGTCAGTGACGTATATGTTTGGCGGGCGTCTTATTTGCCGGCTTTAAATGTTGATTCGCAATTTGTGCAGGCGGAAGATCAAAATTTTGATATTTTGCGTTTTGGTTTGCGGGAATGGAAAAAAGTTTCGCCTTATTTGTTGAAGGATTTTTATACGTTGACACCTTGGCATAGCGAAGAAGATAAAACAGATTTTACTGCTTATAGTTATTTTGACGAACAAAAAAAGAAAGGCGTTCTGTTTGTATTTCGTCAGGAAGAATGTGCGCGCGATACGATTTTATTGAAATTTCCTTTCCTGAAACGCGGAGAAAAATGTATTTTGACAAATGAAGATAATGCGCTATCACAAACTTATTCTTATAACGTGTTAAAAAAAGGGATTGAATTCAAAGTTCCAAAAGTGAGAACGGCCTTGCTGTATTGGTTAACAGTTGAAAAAGAAAATTCCAATATTTGATTGATTTTTGGCTACGAATACGATCATAAGTAGAATACGTTGAGGTTTTAAATGAGTCATATACAAATTTCAGATTATGCAAAGGTAAAAAATGCAAACAAGTGGCTACGGCATCCGACATTTGGTGATCCGTCTTTTGACACTTTTAAAAAAATAAATTGTCCTATACATATTTCGAGTTCTCCATATGAATGGGCTGTGAATGCTTCTTTATTTGAAGATCCAAAATCAAAGCATTGGTATTGTTATGCCGCATTATATCCGTATGGATATAAGATTGATCGAGAGGCTCCTTATAAATTCATCATTTATAAATCGGTAAACAAAGGAGTATCCTGGGAATTATTAGGCGATGCGTTCGAAAAAGGTTTTATGTTTGACGGTTATAGCGTAGAAGCTGATTTTTGTCCGGATGCGTGTATGTTTTATGATGCAAAAACAGATTTATATTGGCTTTCGTATGATTGGAATACCAATGATTTTTCATGGGAATTTGCGCATAAAATCGATAAGAGCGGTAGCGATTCAGGTGCGGCTTTAGCATATGCCTCATCACCGGAAGGCCCGTTTACAAGATTGGAAAGGCCCATATTCAGCAACAGAGAATTTTATGGTAAATTCGGGCGGTTTAGCAGAGGTTACGCAACAACCGTTCTTCGAAGACAGAATGACTGGATCGCATATGTTTTATGTGATTCTAATGATAATTTTTCTTGGGGGCTTGCCTGTATGACGGCAAAAACACCTTTTGGTCCATGGTCGGAACCGACAATATTATTATCAGTGGATCGCACAAAATATTTTCCGGCGCCTTTGGAGTTTTATCCTTTATTTTTATATAAAAACAAAGTTTATGCGCCAGCGACAAGTGTATCCTTAAATAGGAATTATCAAGGGGTTTTTGTTTCTGATTTAGAAAAATCGCATTGCCCAAAAGCATGGAAAATGGCGTTCGACGGAAATTTTTGGCATGGAAGAAATTTGCCAGACGAGAAATATGGGATCTGGGGGCAAACGGTAAGCGGTTTTGTAGAAAGAAAAACAGGCGATTTTGTAGTGGCTTATCCATCTAGAAATCAAGATGACTTAGGTACAATAGGTATAGCAAAAAGAAAATGGGAAAAACCCTTTCAGGATAAATTTGTTTTTTCAGGACATGCCGGGAAATCAATTTCAATTTTATTTGATTCATATAAAGAATTTTTGTTGGAAGCGGAAGTCGCTTTGACGGGTGAAATTGAAATTATTTTCAATTATGAGGGGATTTTAGGCCTTGATCGATTATCTTCGGATGCTACGCTACATAAGCAAGCTCTTTCGAGTTATTATGCGGTTTCCATTAACGATAAAAATGAATGTAAAATTATTTATAAAGATGATGAGGCGTGTGAACATATAATTAGTTCGTTAAAGGCAGACAGCGCGATAAACCATCTTAAAATTGAAAACAAAACAAAGGAAATCATTGTATTAATCAATAAAAAAGATTTGCTAAAATCAGAAGTAGCCATTGAAAAACCAAACCCAGTCGGTATTTTAGCTCATGAATTTTCAATACTCAAATGCAATAAATTCAAAATAAAAGGAGAGAAATTTTCTTCAAACTATAAATTAAATTCTTTTGATGCGCTTATGGGCGGAGGACAAAAATTGTCGAATTGGAATAGATATACGGAATCAAAAACTTATAGCAATGAGGCATTTTATTCTGATCTAGATGTGTTTGCAAAATGGAATTTTATCGGAAAAGGCGCAAATCTTTTTTGTCCGAAATGCAGTAAATTCGGGATTGCAGAAATTCGTGTGGATGGAAAATATTATGGCGAAATCAACTTGAAAAGCGATAACCCGCTTGATTCCGAAAAATTGTTTTCAATCAAAGATTTAGAATACGGACAACATTGCTTAGCCTTGTATCCTAAAAAAGGAAATATAGTTATTGATATGCTCGAAATTATAGGATAAAAATTTACCAATATACTGAATGGAGTTATTTTTATGCAAGCAATATTTTTTGATCGAGACGGAACGCTTGGTGAATCTTCCAATATTGAATTTCCTACACAGTTTCATCCGTTTCCACAGATTAAAGATATATTTTTATTTATTAAAAGTTTGAATATAAAGGTTTTTATCTTGACAAATCAATCATGTATTGCACGAGGAAAAGATAATGGTTATGATTTTGCTCGCGAATTTAGAGCGTATGGAGCGGATGATTGGTTTATTTGTCCGCATGATACGGGTGATCATTGTAATTGCCGTAAACCGGCAACCGGGTTATTGGAACAGGCCAAAGAAAAATATAATTTAGATTTATCGGATTGCTTGGTTGTCGGGGATAGAGATACAGACATTCTATGTGGAAAGAAAATGGGGTGTAAAACCATGCTTGTATTGACAGGGAGAGGAAAAGAGTGCGTGGATAAAGGGTTCAATCAGTTTGACTATGTTTTAAACAGCGTATTGGATATTCCTGCGTGGTTTCGAACTAATTATAAGTCGCCAAATTTCTAGAATTGTTTCATTAATGTTTTCGGCATAATTAAAAAATAAAAAAGTTTATGGATCATAAAAATGATAAGCGGGGAGTGAAATGCATGTTTTTGAAGGCTAAACCGATATGGGTAGAAAAAAAAGACAATGATTATAATCGATTTTGTGGTTTTGCATTTTATTTTGAGAGGCAAAAGGGGGCGCATTATGTAAAACTTGCTGCTTGTGACGCATATCAATTATATCTTAACGGTAAATTTGTTGCGCAAGGACCGGCGCGCTGTGCTAAAGGGATTTATCGGCTTGATATTATTGAGTTGCCGATCGAGTTATTAAGCAAAGAGAATACATTATTCATATTTGTTGCCGGTTATGGAATCAATTGTTATGAATATGCATGTGGGGATCCTTTTCTGCAACTAGAAGTTTGTTGCTCGGATCAAATATTGCTTTATACCGATGAAAATGCGAGCGCGTTTGACGTTCCTCAAAAAAAACAAAAAGTATTGCGATATTCTTTTCAAAGAGCGTTTACAGAAGTATGGGAATTAAATGAAAATTATGCTGCTCTTTTAGAAGGAAAACTAGTTGTAAATAAAATTCCGGCTGTCGTACAACCTCCAAAGAAAATTATTTCAAGAAATAGCAATTATCCGTTGTATCATGAAGTATTGCCGACCATTTTGTGTGGTGGTAAAATGGAAATGGATGAGAAATATTATGTTCCGAAAATAATTCAGGGGCCGCCGTACTTAGAACCGAGAAAAAATTTTATGGCTTATTCAAGGAAAGAGCTTGATACGGATTTATATAATGAGCTATGTTCCATGAGAGCAGAAATTACAGAAAAAGCAGGCAAAGAAGTTATTTCCGAAGGAGAATTTACACTGTATGATTATTCCTTGGATGCAAGCGGATTAATTCACGTTTGTGTTGAAGCAGAAAAGGACAGTACATTTTATATTATTTTTGACGAAATTTTAACGGAAGGTGACATAGATCCATTTCGATTAAGTTGTATAAATTGCGTGAAATATACTTTGAAAAAAGGCGTATATGATTTTTTGACCTTTGAGCCTTATACTTTTCGTTATGCAAAAATTTTTTGTCAGAGAGGTCGGGTTAAAATAAATCGAGCAGCAATAAAAGAGGTTGCTAATCCGGTTACTGATAAAATATCTTTTGAATGTTCTTGTGCGGAAATTAAAAAAATATTTGACGCGGCGGTCAACACTTTCAAATATAACGCGGTTGACATTTTTATGGATTGTCCTTCGAGGGAACGTGCCGGGTGGTTGTGTGACGGATATTTTACAGGACGGATTGAGCACCTTTTAACAGGCGAGAACAAAATTGAACATGATTTTTTGGAAAATTTTTTAATGGCGGATCCAGTGGAAAGTATTCCGGCAGAAATGTTGCCGCAATGTTACCCGTCTGATCATCCGGATGGCGCATTTATCTCCACTTGGGCAATGTGGTTTGTTATAGAATTGGAAGCTTACATAGAAGAAACCGGTGATATAAACTTATTAGAAAAAGCAAGAAAAAAAGTATATCAGTTGTTTTCATATTTTACAGAATATGAAAATGAAGATGGCTTTTTAGAAGATCTGCCTAAAATTTTTATTGAATGGAGTAAAGCGGCGGAATATACGGCGGGCGTGAATTATTGTGCAAACATGTTATATGCTTATACGTTGAATAAGGCCGGTAAATTGTACAGTGATGCGGTATTCTTAAAAAAGTCCGAAAAATTGAAGCAGATGATCCGGCAAAAATCATTTAACGGTAAATTTTTTGCTGACCATTCTATACGGGAAGGCGAAAGTCTTGTCTTAAAAGATGAAGTAAGTGAAATATGTCAATATTATGCGTTTTATACGGGGATTGCTGATAAAAAACTGTATCCGGATTTATGGAAGACGCTTATAGAGGAGTTTGGTCCGGCGCGTAAGAAAAATAATGCATATCCCGATGTTTGTTTTGCCAATGCATTCATCGGAAATTATTTAAGATTGTCTTTATTGGAACGGAATAAATGTTATGACTTGCTATTAAAAGAAATAAAAGCTTATTTTGGTTATATGGCAAAAAAAACGATGACATTATGGGAAAATGACACCGATTTTGCGAGTTGCAACCATGGATTTGCTTGTTATGTGATTAAATGGATAGTGATGGCTTTGACCGGATATGCGGGTTTAAACAAAAACAACGAATGTTTAATTGATGCATTCAATTTTGTTGATCAGGACTGTTTTTTGAAAATTTATGTTAAAAGTGACTTGCAGATTTTAATTCGACAAAGCGAACATCAAATAACAATTAAAAAGCAATCATAATTTAAATGAACTTCAAAGTAAATTTTTAAGGAGAAAATTCAAAACTATGATTCCCGAAATTAAAATAGTCGGAATACCCGACAATGCTTTTTCTGAAGCGGTTGAAACTTTACAATCTTGTATCAGAACAAAACTTCCCTATGAAGGTTTTATTTATCCCTATTTTTCACCTGGAGGGTATTATGGGGATGGCTGGTGGCAATTGGACCTTTCGTTGTCCTTAAACGGATATAAATGGATCGATTTGCCCTTTTGTGAAAATAATTTGAAAAATTTTGTTCTTACTCAAGAGAATGACGGCAGAATATGGTTATGGGCGGGGAATTTAGTGCCTCATGTTCCGGAAGCGAGCAAGTATGTAAGCTCTTTACCGAAATTATTTGATGCCGCATACAATGTTCTTTGCTTATCGGGAAACAGAGAATTGTTACAACCGGTTTATGATATGCTAAAAAAATATCTGAATTGGTGGTATACTGAAAGATTGGATAGTATGACGGGTTTAATAACGGCATCTTTTGAGGAAACATTTGTTCCTTATATCGGAAAGGCTGGTGAAAGAGCTGTGATGGATACAAATGCTGAAATTGTTGTTGCGTGTGATATCTTGTATCGATTGGCTGAATATCTTGGAAAAAACGAAGATTGTGCCTTGTTTATAAAACGAAAAGCTGAATTGATACGGGCGATCAACAGATATTTATGGAATGAAGAAAAGGGCTGTTATTATGCATATTTTGTAAAAGAGAAAAAAATGGAAAATATGTTAATGGCAAATACCTTTAACGGAATGCGCAAAAAAATTTGTGGAGAAGATCGAAAAAAAAGATTATTGAGCCTGTTAGAGGATGACAGATATTTTAATTTTAATACATATCCATTAACAAGTGTTGCGAAGAATGATCCTGCATTTCAGGTAGTAGAAGGAGAATATATAGGAAATCCTTGTTGGCAAGGGAATGTGTGGACATTAATCAATACAGAAGTTGTGAAGTCGCTGATCGACAGTGATGAATTAAAAATGGCGGCGCGGCTTGCTTATAAAACAATTTCTGAGTTCAGTTGTAATTACAGTGAATTTTTAAATCCGATAACAGGGAAAGGAAATGGTGTAGAAAAATATGCCTGGACAGCATCTCAATATATTGAATTGATAGTTGATGTTTTATTCGGAATTCATTTTAATCGGTTTGAAAATAAACTTATCATTAAACCTTTGTTTGGATTATTGGGAATTAAAGGCGATTATTCTATAAAATCTTTAAAGCTTACGGAGAACTGTGTACTGGATTTGGAAATTCTATGTGACAATACGTGTGAAATAAACTATGAATTGCATGGCGAGGCAGATTTTACAGTTGAAGTAATTGAGGTGAATAATTGAGAGCAGTTGAAAAACGAAGATTTGTTTAATTGCGGATCAAAATAGGAAAAGGAAATTATGTTTGAAAATTCAAGATGGATTTGGGCGGAAAATTCTGAGGCCCCGAATACGAGAGTAAACTTTAAGAAGAAAATTTATTTAACGGATATACCGCGAAAAGCGGTCTTGAATATTGGTTGCGAAACCAAATATTGGCTTTTTGTAAACGGCAAGCTAGCAATATTTGATGGGGGATTATTCCGGGAAAGTATTCCCGGATGCGGATATTTTGATGAGGTTAATATTTCAAAATATCTGAAGTGTGGCAATAACGAAATTGTATGGCATGTGTGGTATTTTGGTAATGGGGGCAGGAATAATTCTTTTTGTGAAAAAGGGGGGCTTATTTATGAATGTAAAGCCTTAAATCTGTATAGTAGCAAAAATGATTTTGCAGAAATAGATATTGGATACTATAACACTGAAATTTTGAATCCAAGCTATTTGTATGGTGGACATAATACTGCGTATAATGCAGAAAAAAAAGAATTTACTCTTTGCCCGATTCTATCGGAAAAAAAATTAGCTTTTGAAATTGGAAAATACGGCGATAAGCCTTGGGGTGAATTGTTAAAAAGACCGATTCCCGCATTATTTTTTACGAATCGAAAAGCAAAGAATTATCAAAAAATCGAAAATTTGTATTATGTAAAACTTCCACATGCGATGCAATTTTCACCTTATTTTATAATTGAAGCAAAAGGTGGGGAGAAAATCGATATATGTTCTGACAGGTACGAAGTGAATGGTGGTCCGGGAGATAATCAAAATGTTTATCGCGGGCATCGTGCTGAATATATTTGTCGTGAAGGTAAACAGGAATTCGAAATGTTAGATTGGATTTTTGGTGAACAGATAATTTTTTCAATTCCTGAATCGGTGAAGGTGTATAATTTAGGTTATCGTGAGAGTGGGTTTAATTGTAAAGTTAAAAACAAATATAATGGCCAGGATCCGATGGCTAAAAAGTTATTTAAAAAATCTATTCGGACTTTATTATGTTGTATGCGCGAAAATTATATGGATTGTCCCGATCGAGAAAGGGGACAATGGATTGGGGATGTTTCAGTGCAAGCAACACAAGTGGTTAATTTGTTGGACGAAAATGCTAAATTGCTACTTAGGAAAAGCATATGTGATTTTATAAATTTGCGGAAAGGCGATATTCTTGTAGGAAATGTTCCGGGTGATAATTCTGGTGAATTACCATCACAAAGTTTAAATGCGATAAGTGAATTGGGTATGATCGCAACATATTATCGTGCAACCAAGGAAAAAGAAATATTGCAGATGGTATTTGAACCCGCCGTGAGATATTTGAAATTATGGAGCATCGATGTGGATGGATTGCTTGAACCTCGGAAAGGCGATTGGCGTTGGTTTGACCATTTATTTAATATTGATGAAGAGGTCTTGGAGCATTGCTGGTATTATTCAGCTCTGTCATTTGTACGTTATATGGCACAGGAAATTCACTGTTCGGATTATGATGAATTTATCAATAATCGAATGGTTTTAATAAGAGATAATTTTGAGAAAAGGTATTGGAAGGGGAAATACTTTTCCAGTGGAGATTTTGTTGACGACCGTGCAAATGCAATGGCGGTATTATCTGGTTTATGCCCGAAAGAAAAATACAAAGATATTGCCTACGTTTTGATGTCGGTTTTCAGCAGTACAACATATATGGAAAATTATGTTCTATTGGCTTTATGTGAGATGGGGTATAAACAAGAAGCGTATCGCCGAATGATGAGTCGTTATCAGCCTTTAATAGAAAACGGTAACACCACTTTATGGGAAGATTTTTTTCATTTGGGGACAAGGAATCATGCTTGGTCGGGTGGGCCTGCATATCTGTTGATAAAATATTTCAATGAAAAAAATAATTAACGGTTATTTTTTAAAATTATAAACAGCGATTTAATTTTTGACAGATGCTTTTTATGAAAAAATATTTTGCTTAGAAAAATATATAATTTGAATTAGGTAGGCGGGTTTGTGAATTGACATGTTTCTTTTGCTTGTGTATAATATATGAAAATGATAAAATGGTTCAGAGGGATGTGCTATGGTAGACCGGCAGGCGGAATTTTTAGAAATTTTTGATACGGTAATTAAGCGTGAAGGTGCTTCAAATTTGCGTGAATATTTAATAAAATCAGATTTTTTTCGTGCGCCGGCAAGCATTCGATATCACTGTGCATTTACGGGCGGCTTATGTGATCATAGTATCAATGTTTATAAGAGGTTGCTTGAAAATGTGCAGAGAGAATATGGCGAAAATTGGGAAAAAATAGTATCGCATGAAACGGTCGGAATATGCGGTTTGTTACATGATTTGTGTAAAATTGATTTTTATCGACAAGATTTTCGCAATGTGAAAGAAAATGGTGAATGGGTTCGAAAGCCATGTTTTGTTAGAGATGAGGTACTTCCTTATGGGCATGGCGAAAAATCAGCTTATATTGCGGGAAGCTTTATGCGGCTCACAAGGGAAGAAGCGGTAGCTATAAACTGGCATATGGGCGGTTTTGACAACAGAGTGAAGGGAGGCGATGGTTCCATTAGCGAGGCTTATTGTAAATTCCCTCTTGCTGTTTTATTGCATGTTTCTGATCTGGAAGCAACATATTTGGATGAAAAACGTGGAGAATAATAACCCCAAATTAAACGATTGATCTTATAAAAATAAAAACGAGAGCTTTCTAATTCAGAAAACTCTCGTTATAAAAATATTAATAATTACGTACCAATCCAACTACTTTACCTAAAATTTTAACATCATTCACTATAATATCAGATAATTCTTCGTTTTCCGGATGTAAAATAACGCAATCTTGTTTTTTATAAAAGCGTTTAACCGTGGCACTGTCGTCGATCAATGCAACGACAATATCTCCATTTTCGGCGGTATCTTGTTTTTGTACAACAACTTTATCACCGTCAAATATGCCTGCCTCGATCATGCTTGTGCCTTGGATACGAAGCATAAAAAGGTCATTGCCATGAAAATTTCCGGAGGGGAAGGAATAGTAATCTTCGTAATTTTCAAAAGCGAAAATCGGCTGGCCCGCTGTGACTGTACCAAGTAAAGGTACATTGACAGAGGAGCTTTTTTTAAGGCTGACAGCTCTGTTTTTATTAGGTGCTTTTTGTATTTTACCTTGCGAAGAAAGTTTTTCAATATAATAGTAAGCGGATGCAGTAGATTTTATGTGTAGTTTTTCGCAAATTTCTCGAACGGTGGGGGGGAATCCAAATTCTGCATTATAATCATTTATAAATTCAAAAACTGCTTGCATTTTATTTCTGCTGTTTTCAGACATACTTTTATACCTCGCTAATAATATTATATCATAAAGTAAAATAAATAGCAAACAAATGTTTGTAAAAAACAAAATTATTAAAAGATATTTAATTTGTAAAGGTTATAAAAATGGAAAAACAACAATGTGTATTATATGATCGGGAATGCATTGGCTGTTTGGAATGTCAAATTTGTGATTTGGATCCAAATAAATTTTGTGATAATTGCGGTCGATGCTTGGACATTAAAGATTACGCAACAATTCGCATCGATAAGATTTATTCCGATAATTCTCAAATCAATAAAAAAGCAAAGAAATAGATATTTTTTTAAGTTTACGAAGTACTATGCGTTACATAGTATATAGTTAAAGCACTTTTTAAAAGAAGGTATTAATATTGGGTAATGACTTTTTACAGGG